>JADLBK010000046.1 GCA_020847755.1 Flavobacteriales bacterium
CGCGTTCATCGTTTCCCTGCTGGTGACGAAGATGTTCGCCGGGTAGACGGTGGTGCGGTCCACCGCCTCGATGGTGCGGCCGCCCTGCACGTCGAAGCGTTCCAGCCGCTCGATCTCGTCGCCCCAGAAGTGGATGCGCAACCCTTCGTCGGCGTAAGCCAGGAAGACCTCCACCACGTCGCCCCGGACCCGGAAGTTCCCGCGCGTGGGCTCGGCGTCCTTGCGGCTGTACAGCGCTTCCACCAGCTGCAGCAGCAGCTTGTTGCGGCTCACCTTCTGCCCGGTGCGCACCTCCACCATGCTCCGGTGGAACTCCGCCGGGTTGCCGATGCCGTAGATGCAGCTGACGCTCGCCACGACGATCACGTTGCGCCTCCCGCTCAGCAGCGCGCTGGAGGCGCTCAACCGCAGCTTCTCGATCTCCTGGTTGATGCTGAGGTCCTTCTCGATGTACGTGTTGGTCGTCGGCAGGTAGGCCTCCGGCTGGTAGTAGTCGTAGTAGCTCACGAAGTACTCCACCCGGTCGTGCGGGAAGAAGTGCTTGAACTCGCCATAGAGCTGCGCCGCGAGGGTCTTGTTGTGGCTCAGGATCAGCGCCGGCCGGTCCAGCTCCGCGATCACGTTGGCCACCGTGAAGGTCTTGCCCGATCCGGTGACCCCGAGCAGGGTCTGGAACGGCACGCCCTCCCGCGCTCCGGCGACGAGCTGGCGGATGGCCTCGGGCTGATCGCCCGTGGGGATGAACTCGGAAACGAGCTGGAAGGGCACGCGTCAGGGGAGTGTCACAAAGGTAGGTCCGACCCGTGCGGCGCACCCTCGTCGGGCCACGGACATCGTTCACTTCCCGTCACTACCTTGCCATGATGCGACCCGTTCCCTGGAGCCAGCGCGAGCTGTCGTTCGGCCGCGGTCTGGATGAGCTTCCCGTGCTGATGGAGCGTGCGCGGGGCACGCCGCACCGCCTGCGTGCACTTCTCCAGCACCGCAGTCCCGAAGCGCTGAGCCTTCGCCTGAGCGGCACGTGGAGCGTGATGGAGCATCTCGGGCACCTGATCGTCCTGCAGGACCGCTTCGAGGAGCGGGTGACCGATTTCGAGCTGCGCCGGACGCGCCTTTGCGTGATCGACCTGTCCGACCAGGAGCGGATGCTGGCCGGTCAGCGGGTGCGCAGCCTCGGCGATGTGCTCGAGGAGCTGCACCTCAAGCGCAAGGCCTTCCTCCGCCGTGTGGAGCGCCTCTCGCGGGCCTCCCTGCTGCATGTGGCCTCGCACCCCTGCAAGGACCGACCGATGCGGCCCATGGACATGCTGCTGTGGATCGCCGAGCACGACGATCATCACCTGGCGACGATGCGCGGCCTTCTGTCGGGACCGGAGGAGGAACGAACCTGAGAGGAGCCCCATCCGTTGCTCCTGCACCTACCTTCACACCATGTTCTGGAAGCGCATCGCCTACTACCTCAACCCGGCCACCCTGTTCGGGCGCAGCGAGGGCAACCTGAACCTGCGCTTCATGCACGGCATCAACCGCATCAGCATCCTGCTCTTCCTGGGCTGCCTGCTGGTGATGGTGCTGCGGGCGTGTACGCGGTGATCAACGCTGCGTCCGTCGTTCCGCCAGGCGGTCCACCACCAGCACGGGCACCAGCCCGCACAGCACGATCAGCAGCGCCGGCGGTGCGGCGGCCTCGAGCGCTTCGATGCGCGCCTGCTCGAACACCCGGGTGCTCAGCGTGTCGAAGTCGAAGGGACGCAGGATCAACGTCAGCGGCAGCTCCTTGATGACGTCGATGGCCACCAGCACCAGCGCCGCCCACAGCACGGGGCGCAGGGGGGGCAGGTTGATCCGCAGGAAGGTCCGCAGGGGCGAGGCGCCCAGCAGGCGTGCGGCCTCATCCTGCGCGGTGGACTGACGCGCCAGGCCGCCCTGCACGGGCTGCAGGGCCACCGCCAGGAAGCGCACGGCGAAGGCGTAGGCCAGCACCCCGATGCTGCCGATCAAGGTGAAGGGCAGGCCCAAGGCACGGTCGATCACGCCGGCGGCGGTCATCACGCCCACGGCGATCACCGCACCGGGGATGGCATAGCCCAGACCGGAAGCCTGCACCAGCGCGCGCACCCAGGGTCCGCGGCCGTGGCGCCAGGCGAAGAGCAGCAAGAGGGCGAGCAGCAGTGTGGCCACTGCCGCGCCGGTGGCCACGCCCACGGTGTGTCCCAGCGCCATCAGGTCCGTCGCGGCCTCCCAGCGGGGAAGCACGGACCACGCATCGACCAGCAACTTGGCCGCCGGAAGCACGAAGCCCAGCCCGAGCACCAGCCCGCAGGCGGCCGCGGCCACCCATCCGCGGGTGCCACGCAGCGGCGTGCGCCGGAGCGCGGGACCGTCCGTGGCCTGCCGCCGGTGGCGGCGGCTGCGGCGCTCGAGCATCAGCAACAGGGCCACCAGCCCCACCAGCAGGCCGCCGATCCGCAGCGCGCTGCCCAGGTCGTACAACCCGCCCCAGCTCTGGAAGATGGCCGTGGTGAGCGTCCGGATGCCGTAGTACTTCACCGCACCGTAGTCGTTCAGCGTCTCCATGGCCACGAGCAATGCGCCGCCGGCGATGGCCGGTCGCGCCAACGGCACCGCCACCGCGCCGAACCGACGCATGCCGTGCGCACCCAGCAGGCGTGCGGCGTCCAGGGCATCGCGCAGCCCGCCGGTGAACACCGCCCGCGCCGGCAGGTAGATATACGGATACAGCACCAGGCCGAGCACCGCGCACAGTCCGGGCAGATCGACGATGTCCGGGCGCCATCCGGTGGCGCCATGCACCCGGAGGCTGATGCTGCCGGTGGGCCCCAGCAGGGCCGCATAGGTGATCGCGCTGATGTAGGTGGGCACGGCCAGTGGCAGCACCAGGGCCCAACGGAACAGCCGACGACCCGGGAAGTCGAAGGCCGCCACCAGCCAGGCGCATCCGGTCCCGAGCGCCGTGGCCAGGCCCACCGTGCCGACCAGCAGCAGCAGGGTCTCGGCCGTGTGCGCGGGCAGGACCGTCCGCCACACGTGGTCCCATTCCTTCGCTTCAGCATGCCAGGGCGCGGTGAGCACGACCAGCACCGGCGCCAGCACCGGCAGGGCCAGCAGCACGGCGGCACCGGGACCGATGAAGCGTGGGCCGAGGCGATGCCGCGTGGCCATGGCTCAGCGCCAGCCGGCGGCCTGCAACTGCTTCACGGCCGTGGCGTTGTTCAGGCCGAGCTGCGCGAGGTCGAGCGTATCGGGGTTCAGCGCACCGAAGGACGCCAGCACGGGATCCACCGCCACACCGGGGCGCACGGGATACTCCTTGTTGCCCTCGGCGAAGGCGCGCTGGGCCTCGGCGCCCAGCAGGTACTCCAGCAGGGCGATGGCCTCGGCCTCATGCCGCGCATGCTTCACCACCCCGGCACCGCTCACGTTCACGTGGGTGCCCGCGCCGCCCATCGTCGGCAGGGCCACGGCCAGCACCTCGCGGGCCTTGGCGCGTTCAGGCTCGGTGCCGCTCATGAGCTTGCCGATGTAGTAGCTGTTGGCGAGGGCCACGTCACCGATCCCTTCGGCCACCGCCAGCAGCTGGTCCGTGTCGCTGCCCTTCGGATCGCGGGCGAAGTTGGCCGCCACACCACGGGCCCAGGCCAGGGCGCTGTCCGGACCGTAGTGCGCCACGAAGGCCGCCATCAGGCTTTGGTTGTAGAGGTTCTCGGCCGAGCGTGCCAGCAGGCGGCCCTTCCATTGCGGGGCCGTCAGTGCCTGGTAGGTGGGGAGCTCCTCGGGGCGCACCTTGGTCTTGTTATAGGCCAGCACGCGTGCCCGCATCGTCAGCCCGTACCAATGCCCTTCGGGATCGCGCAGCGTCGCCGGCACCACGCTGTCCAGCAGCGCGCTGTGCACCGGACGCAGCAGACCGCGCAGGCGGGCCTGCCCCAGCCGCCCCGCGTCGCTGGTGATCAGCAGGTCGCACGGACTGCGCTCGCCCTCCCGCTCCAGCCGCGCCAGCACCTCATTGTCGTCCGCCAGCACCAGGTTCACGGTGATGCCGGTGGCCTGGGTGAACGCGTCGAACAGGGCCTTGTCCGTGTCGTAGTGCCGGTGGCTGTAGACGTTCACTTCGCGGTCGGCCTTCTTCCCGGTGGATCCGCCCCCGGTGCACGCGACGAACAAGAGGAAGAGGAGGACCGGCCAGCGGTCCAGCAGGTGGGTGCGGTGCTTCGACATCGATGGGGAATGGGCGCCAAAACTAGCCCTGCCACACCCGGCGACCCATACCACGATCAGGGGAGGAGGCGGAGGACCTGCTCCACACCGTCCGCCGTATCCGTGGCCTCCACCAGGACCCATCCCGGATCGCGCCGCAGCCAGGTGAGCTGGCGTTTGGCGTAGTTGCGCGTGTGCTGCTTGATCCGGTCGACCGCACGGGCCAGGGTGAGCGTTCCGTCGAGGTGTTGGAACAGTTCCTTGTAGCCGACGGTGTTCAGCGCGTTGAGGTGGCGGTGGGGGAGCAGGGACCGTGCCTCGTCGAGCAGGCCGGCGGCCATCATGGCGTCCACGCGGGCATCGATGCGGGCATACAGCACCGGGCGCGTCGGGTGGAGCGCCACGCGCACGATGTCCATGTCGGTGCGGTGCTGCGGAGCGTGGCGCTGTTCGCTGAACGGTCTGCCGGTGAGCAGGCACACCTCCAGGGCGCGCAGCACGCGCTGCGGGTTCCGTGCATCGATGCGTTCCGCGGTCGCGGGATCGAGCCGGGCCAGGTCATCCACCAACGACCGCAAGCCTTCGCGCTGCACCCGTTCGCGCAGTCGGCTCCGCAGCGCCTCGTCGGCCTCGGGCAGCGGATCGAAGCCCTTGATCACCGCATCGAGATAGAGCCCGCTGCCACCCACAAGGACCGCGCGGCCCTGTTCGGTCAGGAGGCGTTGAAGCACGGGCTCCGCGGCGCGGGCGAAGCGCCCGGCGCTCCAGGTCTCCTCCAGGTCCAGGTGCCCGAGGAAGTGATGCGGCACGCCCAGCAGCTCATCGGCCGTCGGCCGCGCCGTTCCGATGCGCATCGCGCCGTAGAACTGCCGCGCGTCCGCGCTGATCACCTCGGTGCCGAGGCGCGCGGCGAGCGCTGCGGCCAGCGCCGTCTTGCCCGAGGCCGTGGGGCCACCCACCACGACGAGCGTTCCGCGGACCATCAGTGGTATTCGTCGGGCAGCGGCTCGTGCCCGCTCAGCCCATCGTCGTCGCCCCCCGGGCCCAGGTCGTCATCGTCCTTGAAGCCCATGTCCTCGTCCGGGTCGTACACCTCGGCGGTGTCCTCCGCGTAGCTGTCGTCCTCCTCGGGGGGCAGCAGCGCCGCGTCCATGCGGCTGTTCTCCGCCGGCGGCGTGCCGAAGCTCAGCACCATGCGGGGGTACTGCACGTCCTTCTCCGGGGCGTGGGCGCCGATCAGCTCCACCATGAAGACCCACATGTGCAGGAAGTCATAGACGTAGAGGAAGCGCTGGCGGGTGCTGCGGATGTGGTCGCTGATGAACACCTGGTCCATCAGCGCCGGCGGCGGTGTTCCCTCCTCGGCGAAGCCCAGGTCGGCCAGCGGGATCTCCGCGCCCTTGTTCCATTCCTCGTCGCTCACGTAGAAGCAGGCCATCTCGCTCCCGGTGAAGCCGAAGGCCTGCTTGATGGCCTCGTGGAGCTGCCGGAAGTCCTGCTCGCTCCCGATCTCGATGTCGCGGAAGGCCTCGCTGGCATCGTCGAGCAGCACGCGGAAACGGTAGATGCGCATGGCGCGGGAATGAAGGCACGAAGCTACCGCATTGCGCGAACCGTCCGGCGCCCCGAGGTGTTCCGCCGTAAGTTGCCGTTCCATTCCACCTTGGTCCCATGCTCCGTCAGATCCTTGTGTTCGCCCTGCTGGTGCCGACGCTCCTGCTCGCCCAGCCTTTCGCCATCGGCTCCCGCACCCTCACGTTCACCGACCCCACGCGCGGTGGGCGCCAGATCCCGTGCGATGTCTACTATCCGGCCACGGCCGCAGGGGCCAACACCCCTGTGGCCGCGGGCCGCTTCCCGGTGCTGGCCTTCGGTCATGGCTTCGTGATGACCGTGGGTGCCTACGCCAACTACCGCGATGCCTTTGTGCCGGAGGGTTTCATCCTGGTGCTGCCCACGACCGAGGGCGGTTTCCTGCCCAGCCATGGCAACTTCGGGCTCGATCTGGCCTTCGTCATCGGTGCGATGCAGCAGCTCGATGCCGATGCCGGCTCGCCGTTCTTCGGCCGGGTGTTCCCGACCGCGGCACTGCTGGGGCACAGCATGGGCGGCGGCGCCTCCTTTCTGGGCGCGGCCGCATCGCAGCTGGTGACCACCGTGGTCAACTTCGCTCCCGCGGAGACCAACCCTTCGGCCATCGCCGCGGCCGGCACGGTCAGCGTGCCCACACTGGTCTTCGCCGGCAGCGAGGACTGCGTCACGCCGCCCGCGTCGAACCAGCTCCCGATGTACAGCGCAAGCGCCTCGGCCTGCAAGGCCTACGTCAGCATCACCGGTGGGGGCCACTGCTATTTCGCCAACAGCAACTTCAACTGCAGCTTCGGCGAGACCACCTGTGGCGGGCCCGGTAGCCTCACACGCGCGCAGCAGCAGGATGCCGCCCAGGACCTGGCGCTCCTCTGGCTCAAGCGCTACCTGATGGACGACCCTGCTGCGGGTGATGCCTTCGCCGACTCGCTGGCGGCCTCGCCGCGGATCTCGGCGCAGAGCGTGTTCAGCGACTGCCCGCCGGTGCTGGTGCGGGCCCAGGTGCGCGCGTTGCTCGACGGACCATACGACGAGGCGGTCGACCTGATGGAGGATGCGCTCCGGGCGCAGGGCCTGATCCCCGCGGTTGAACCGAACTCTGTCGCAGGTTTCGTGCATGTGGGGCCCGGGGCAGGGCAGGCCCTCGACCCGGCGTTGCTGGCGGTGACCGGACCGGATGCGGTGGTGGACTGGGTCTTCCTGGAGCTGCGCGATGCAGCGACGGGAAGCACCGTGCTGGCCACTGCCAACGGCCTTGCACAACGGGATGGCGACATCGTGGCGCCGGACGGTGGAACCCCGTCGTTCGCCGCCCCGCCGGGCACCTACCGGATCGCCGTGCGCCACCGCAACCACCTGGGCGCTTGCTTGGCCTCCGGCATCGCCCTCACCCGCGAGCCCGTGGCGGTGGACCTGTCCGACCCGGCGCTGCCTGCGTTCGGCACGGATGCCCGCCGGCTGCGCGACGGGCGGGCGCTGCTGTGGTGCGGCAATGCCGTGCGCGATGCCGAGCTCCGCTATGCCGGTGCCCAGAACGATCGCGATGCGATGCTGCTCCGCGTCGGTGGGGCGGTGCCCACCGCTACGGTCACGGGGTATTGGCCGGAGGACGCCACCTTGGACGGACGGGTGCGGTATGCCGGCTCGGGCAACGATCGCGACCGGTTGCTCATCGCCATCGGCGGCGCGGTGCCCACGGCGGTGCGCACCGAACAGCTCCCCTAGGTCCCAGGTGTTGCTGAGGTGGTCGGGCTGAGCCCCAGGCGACGCCCTTCCTCCAGCATCAGCTGCCAGGCCTGGTCCCGGTCATTGGCGATCACCCCGTCGAGGATCGCATCCTTGATCACCGTCTTGATGTCGCCGATGAGCTTGCACGGCGGGATCCCGAACGCCTGCATGATGTCCTCTCCGGTGACCGGTGGCTGGAAGTTGCGCACGCGGTCCTTCTCCTCCACATCGGCCAGCTTGGCCATCAGGAGCTCGTAGTTGCGCAGGTAGCGCTCCTTCTTGCGCTCGTTCTTGCTGGTGATGTCGGCGCGGCACAGGATCATCAGTGCGTCGATGTCGTCGCCGGCGTCGAACAGCAGGCGGCGCACCGCGCTGTCGGTCACTTCCTCCTTGGTGAGGGCGATGGGCCGCAGGTGCAGGGCCACGAGCTTCTGCACGAAGCGCATCTTGTCGTCCAGCGGCAGTTTCAGCCGGCGGAAGATGCGGGGCACCAGGCGCGCGCCCTTGTCCTCGTGACCGTGGAAGGTCCAGCCCTGGCCGGGTACGAAGCGCTTGGTGAGGGGCTTGGCGATGTCGTGCAGCACCGCGCCCCAGCGCAACCACAGGTCGTCGCTCACGGCGCACACATTGTCCAGCACCTGCAGCGTGTGGTGGAAGTTGTCCTTGTGGCCGATGCCGTACTTCTCCTCGGCGCCACTGAGGGCCACGAACTCGGGAAAGAACCGGTGCAGCAGTCCGCTGTCGCGCATCAGGTTGAACCCGATGCTGGGCCGGCGGCAGCCGAGGATCTTGTTGAGCTCGGTGTGGATGCGCTCCGCACTGATGATCTCCAACCGGTGTGCGTTGCGCCCGATGGCCGCGAAAGTGTCCGGATCGATGATGAAGCCGAGCTGGTTGGCGAAGCGCACCGCCCGGAGCATGCGCAGCGGGTCGTCGCTGAAGGTGATGTCGGGGTCCAGCGGGGTGCGGATCAGCCCTTGGTCCAGGTGCAGCAGTCCGCCGAAGGGGTCCACGAGCGCACCCAGACTTCCGGCGTTCAACGAGATCGCCAGGGCGTTGATGGTGAAGTCGCGCCGCTCCTGGTCGTCCTGGATGGTGCCCGGCTCCACGTCGGGCTTGCGGCTGTTGCGGCTGTAGCTCTCGCGTCGGGCGCCGACGAACTCCACCTGGAGGTCGCCGTGCATGAACATGGCCGTACCGAAGTTGCGGAACACATGGACCTCCCCCGCGCCAAGTCGTCGGGCCACGGCCTCCGCGAACGCGATGCCATCGCCTTCCACCACGAAGTCGATGTCCTTGCAGGGTCGGCCGATGAGCTGGTCGCGCACGTAGCCGCCGATGGCGAAGGCCGGGATGCCCTGCGCGGCGGCCTCCGCTGCCACCGCCGCGAACAGGGGCTCGTCCACCGCACCGTCCAGGCGGGCGGGGTCCACGGTGAAGGGATGGGCGTGGGCCATGGCGCGAAGGCCGGCAAAAGTAGGCCCGCAGGCGTTCAGGGCCCTGCGCGTGTGCCCCGGTGCGCCAGCAGCACCCCGATGCCCGCCGGCAGCAGCAGACTGAAGCCCAGCAGCGTGGCGTGGTAGCCCGGCAGCATGCCGAACCCCGCCCAGAACAGGGTGCCCTGCAGAAAGAGCAGGGCCTCGGTGAGCACGAGCCCGGAAGTGAACAACGAGAGCCCGATCCGCACCGGCACGGCCGTGGAAATGAACCAGCCGCGCAGCAGTGCCATGGCGAACAGCATCAGGGTGATGGCCCCGAGCATGTTGAGGTGGATGAAGCCGATGACGTAGTTGCGGATGGTGAAGGCCATGACGGCCACCGGAGGGAAGGCCACGGCGGCCTGCATCAGCACCTTGATGCCCATGCCGATCAGCGCATAGGTGACGCAGCGCCAGGCCCACAGCGGGGCCCGGTCCACCAGCAACGCCTGGGCGCGGAGTATGGCCTGGCCCGTGCGCCAGCCGGCCCACAGCTGCAGCAGCACGGCCACCGAGTTGACGCCGATGATGCTCCAATGCCGCTCGCTCCAAGCGATGGCCAGTGCGAAGCTCAGCACGGTGGACAGCACCCACAGGCGTACCGTGAAGGCGTCCAACGGAGTGGGGGAGCCCTGTTGTTCGGCCCACCGCGACCACAAGGCCAGGGCGGCGAACCAGGCCCAGCCGTTGAACTGGAAGTGGAGGAAGAACTGGATGCTCCAGTAGTAGACCTCCGTGCCGAATTGACCGGCGGCCAGCAGGGGGGCGATGGCCCAGATCCCGGCGGTGGACAGCACGTATCCGCCCAAGGCCAGCCGCGCCAGTCGTCGGCTTCCTTCCGCGGACCAGCCGTGGGTGGCCTTCCACGCCTCGCGTACCAACAGGTAGCTGGTGAGCATATGCAGCGTGGAGGCCGTGATGGGGACGGGTCCATAGCCCTGTACGGGGAAGCTGAACAACATGCCCAGCACGGCGGACTGGACGCACCAGAGCATCACGCGCCGCCGCTTCATGGTCCGTGCCTCGGGCGCATCGTCCAGCAGGAAGATCATCAGGCCCAGGAAGACCCAGCCCAGCAGTGCCACGTGCGAGTGCGCATGCAGCAGCGGCTTGAACCGCACGAAGGGGATCTCCACCAGGTAGATGGCGCGCAGCACGCAGCCGATCAGCGCCGCAACGAGCAGGTCGACCAGGGCGATGCGATACCAGCGTCGAGCGGGGGGCATGGATGGGGCGCGAAAGGAGCGATGGAGGTCAGCGTTCCGGGTGACGAATATCATATAGCGGGTAGATTTGTCCGTTGAAATTTGTCAACCCGCAATGAACACTTGAACCATGAGCACGAGCACGAAGTCGATCGCCATCGCCGTGATGGCCCTGAGCATGATGGCCGCCTGCGGAGGCGGCGGTACGGATGCCGCCAGCGCAGGACCGCCGGGCGCACCCACGCTGGAGAAGGAGACCGGAGGCTCCAAGGCCAAGTTGCTGACGGAAGCCGATGTGACCCTGGGTGACATCGACAACGGCATGGCGGAGAAGGGCAAGACGACCTACGATGTCAAGTGCCAGGCCTGCCACAGCATGGGCGAGAACCGGGTGGTGGGACCAGGCTGGAAGGGCATCACCACCCGGCGCAAACCGGAATGGATCATGAACATGATCCTGAACGTCGACGTGATGCTTGCCGAGGATGCCGAGGCGCAGAAGCAGTTGGAGCAGTGCCTGGTGCGCATGCCCAACCAGAACCTGAGCATGGAGGAAGCCCGGCAGGTCCTCGAGTTCATGCGCACCCTTTGATCGATCACCCACCACAACCCGTCCCCATGAAACGTCCCTTGTTGTTCACCACAGGAACGATGGCCCTCGCCGGGCTCGCCTTCGTTCTGGTCAATTCCCTGCCCGGCTGCCGCCCGTCGACCACGCAGACCGTGGTCACCGGCGATGCGGCCTCCAGGGTCTACGTGAAGCCCGGTACCCACGATGAGTTCTACAACATGGTCAGCGGTGGCTTCAGCGGCCAGCTCGCCGTGTACGGCCTTCCCAGCGGTCGCCTTTTGCGTGAAGTGCCCGTGTTCTCCGTGGATCCGGAGACCGGGTATGGGTACAGCGAGGAGACCAAGGGCATGCTGATGACCAGCCACGGGTTCATCCCCTGGGATGACAGCCACCACCCCGAGCTCTCCCAGACGAACGGCATACCCGATGGCAAGTGGTGCTTCATCAACGGGAACAACACCCCGCGCATCGCGTTGATCGACATGGGCACGTTCAGGACCCACAGCATCATCGAGATCCCCAACAGCGCGGGCAACCACAGTTCGCCGTTCACCACGGGCAACAGCGAATACGTGGTGGCCGGGACCCGGTTCAGCGTGCCCATGGGGGACGATGCCCAGCGCGATGTGCCCATCAGTTCCTACAAGGAGACGTTCAAGGGCACCGTCAGCTTCATCCATCCTGAGCCCGAGACCGGCAAGATGAGCATCGCCTTCCAGATCGTGACCCCCGCGGTGGACTTCGACCTGAGCCACGCGGGCAAGGGACCGAGCGAGGGCTGGTTCTTCTTCAGCTGCTACAACACCGAACAGGCCTACAGCCTGCTGGAGGTGAACGCCAGCCAGCGCGACAAGGACTTCATCATGGCCGTGAACTGGAAGATGGCCGAACAGCTGGCCAAGGAGGGCAAGGGCAAGCGTGTGCCCGGCAGGCACTACAGCAACTGGTGGAACGACAAGACGCACAGCAGTGAGACCACGGTGGTCGAGGACGTGCTCCAGCTGGACCCCAAGGAGCACCCGGGTCTGCTCTACTTCATGCCCTGCCCGAAGAGCCCGCATGGCTGTGACGTGGACCCCACCGGCAAGTACATCGTAGGCAGCGGCAAGCTGGCCGCGCTGATCCCGGTGTTCAGCTTCGAGAAGATGCAGAAGGCCATCGCCGCGAACGAGCTGGAGGGCGACTTCGCCGGCATCCCGGTGCTGAAGTATGAGAGCGTGCTGCATGGCGAGGTGAAGAAGCCCGGTCTGGGGCCCCTGCACACCGAGTTCGATGCCAACGGCAATGCCTACACCAGCTTCTTCGTCAGCAGCGAGATCGTGAAGTGGAACGTGGAGAAGTTGGAGGTGCTGGACCGTGTGCCCACCTACTACAGCATCGGTCATCTCTGCGTGCCCGGCGGCGACAGCAAGCAGCCGTGGGGCAAGTACGTGATCGCCTACAACAAGATCACCAAGGACCGCTACCTGCCCACGGGCCCCGAGCTCACGCAGAGCGCGCAGTTGTACAGCATCGACGGCGACAAGATGGAGCTGCTCCTCGACTTCCCCACCACGGGCGAGCCGCACTACGCGCAGGCCATCCCGGCCGACCTGGTGAAGCCGCGCGAGGTGAAGTTCTTCAAGATCGAGGAGAACCAGCACCCTTATGTCGCCAAAGGCGAGAAGGAGGCCCGGGTGGAGCGCAAGGGCAACGAGGTGCACGTGTGGATGACCAGCATCCGCTCGCACTTCGCGCCGGACAACATCGAGGGTGTGAAGCTTGGCGATGAGGTCTACTTCCACGTGACGAACCTGGAGCAGGATTGGGACGTGCCGCACGGCTTCGCCATCAAGGGTGCCGCCAATGCCGAGCTGCTGATCATGCCCGGGGAGACCCAGACCCTCAAGTGGGTGCCGACACGCGTGGGCGTATGGCCGATGTACTGCACGGACTTCTGCTCGGCGCTCCACCAGGAGATGCAGGGCTACGTGCGCGTGTCGCCGGCCAACAGCAATGTGCCCTTGAAGGGCGAGACGGTCTCGGTGGACGCCGGGGTCTGATCCGGAACGCCATGACGAGCGCCACCCTTCCACCGCCGAACGACGCGGCCTCCGGGAGGGTGGCGCCGTCATTATCGCCACGCCCCATGCGCCTGCATCCCCTGTCCCGCGTGCTGCTGGCACTGGCCGCCCTCGCCCTTGCCCTCAACCTGGTGATGCCCATCTGGCGCATCGACCTGATGGCACCGCAGTACCCGGAGGGCCTGTTCCTGCAGATCTTCCATGACCGCTTCACCGGGGACATTGACAAGATCAACGGGCTGAACCACTACATCGGCATGGCGCACATCAAGGATGAGATGTTCCCCGAGTTCGGCATCATGCGCTATGCCTTCTATCTGCTCATCGCCTGGGGGCTGTTCACCGCCGCGATGGGCCGCCGCGGGGTGCTGCTCAGCTGGCTCTTCGCCATCGCCGCCTTCATCATCTGGGCCGTGTGGGACATGTACGTCTGGGGCTACAAATACGGTCACGACCTGGACCCGCGTGCGGCGATCAAGGTGGAGGGCATGGCCTACCAGCCTCCGCTCATCGGCCACAAGCAACTGCTCAACTTCGACGCCTGGAGCACGCCCGATGTGGGGGGCTGGGCTCTCTTCAGCTGCAGCGCCGTGGCAGCGATCATCTTTGCCGTTGAATGGCGGCGGGCCCATCGCGCGGCACGCAGCGTTTGAACCCATGCGATCGACAGCGTCACTCGTTCTGCTCCTGCTCGCCGGCTGCGCTCCGGAGAGCCCCACGATCGACCTGGGTCGGGTGGAGTGCGCCCACTGCCGCATGAACGTGGTGGACGCGCGCTTCGCCGCAGCGCTGATCACCAAGGCCGGTCGCCAGTACAGCTTTGATGGACCGGAGTGCATGCTGCCGCATGTGGCCGAAGGGACGATCGCCGAAGCCCAGGTGAAGGCCTGGTACGTGAGCGACTTCGTGCGCCCCGGCCGGTTGATCGAGGCCACCACCGCCCAATACGCGCTGGGCGACTCCTATCGCAGTCCCATGCGCGGTGATGTGGCCGCCTTCGCCACCGCGGCCGAACGTGATTCGGCCATCGCATCCTCGGGCGGCGAGCCGTTGACCTGGGACGCGGTCCGGCAACGCCTGGCCGAGTGAAGTCCATGATCCAACGCACCGCACTTCTTCTGCTCCTAGTACTGTTGTCCTGGCCGGCCTTGGCGCGTGTGCATCTGCTCCATGGGGGCCAGGGCAGCCTGGCCGCCGTCATCGCCCGTACCGCCCCCGGCGACACCATCGTCGTGGATGGTGTGGTGCGTGAAGGTCCGGTCACCATCGATCGACCGCTATGCCTGCTCGGCCTGCCGGGAGCGGAGATCGATGGGGGAGGGGTGGGTGATGTGCTGGTGATCACGGCGCCGGACGTCACGGTCCAGGGCTTCACCTTCCGGGGTGCGCGGTTCAGCAACCTGTATGACAATGCCGCTGTCAAAGTGAACGGCGCGGAACGGCCCGTGATCAGGGCCAACCGCTTCATCGGCTGCTTCTTCGCCATCTACCTCAGCGGCGTGCGGGGCGCCGTGGTGGAGGGCAACTCGGTCGAGGGTCTGCCGGAGGACAAGGACCGCATGGGCAACGGCATCCACCTGTGGAAGTGCGGCCAGGCCACCATCCGGCGCAATCTCGTCCGCGATCACCGCGACGGCATCTACTTCGAATTCGTCACCGACTCGCGCATCGAGGACAACCTCACGCATGGCAATGTGCGCTACGGACTGCACTTCATGTTCAGCCACCGCGACATCTATGAGCGGAACGTGTTCGTGGACAACGGGGCAGGCGTGGCGGTGATGTTCAGCCACCACATCGGCATGTACAGGAACCGGTTCCTGCACAACCGCGGGGCAAGCGCCTACGGGCTGCTCCTGAAGGAGATCAACGATGGCGAGATCACGGGCAACACGTTCACGGACAACACCACGGGCCTGATGGTGGACGGCTGCAACCGCATCAAGGCGGAAGGCAACACCTTCCGCACCAACGGATGGGCGTTGCGTCTCTTCGCCAACGCCACGGCGTGCACCTTCTCCGGCAACAGCTTCCAGGGCAACACCTTTGATGTGAGCACCAACGGCGACCTGAAGCTGAACACCATTGAAGCCAACTACTGGGACCGGCACATCGGCTATGATCTGGACCGCGACGGACATGGCGACGTGCCCCATCGTCCGGTCGGTTTCTTCGCTCTGCTGGTGGAGCGGGTGCCCTATGCGATCGTGTTCTCGCGCAGCCTGTTCGTGGCGCTGCTGGACCGCGCCGAGCGAGTGCTGCCCACGCTCTCCCCTGCCGACCTGAAGGATGATCATCCCCTGATGCGCCCGCCCCATGGATAGCATCATCTTCAGCGGTGTGGGCAAGCGCTACCGGTCGCTGTGGGCGCTGCGTGACGTGGACGCCACGTTCCGCCGGGGCGAGGTGGTGATGGTCATCGGCCCCAACGGTTCGGGCAAGACCACGCTCATCAAGTGCCTGCTCGGCCTGGTGCGCCCCACCACCGGCAGCATCCAGGTGGAGGGCCAGGTCATCGGACCGGACCCCGGTTATCGGCGATCCATCGGCTCTATGCCCCAGCTCTCGCAGTTCCCGCCATCGCTCACCATCGGCCAGCTCCTCGAGATGATGCGCGATGTACGCGGTTTAACCCCGGCGTCCGCGGATGACGGGCTGGTGGAGGAACTTGGCCTCGCACACCAACTGGACAAACGCCTGGGCGCACTTTCCGGCGGCACCAGGCAGAAGGTGAGCGCCGTGCTGGCCTTCCGCTCGCGGCCGCGCATCCTGGTGATGGACGAGCCCACCGCCGGGCTCGATCCGGTGAGCGCGCGCACCGTGCTGGACCGCGCGGCCGCGCTGCGTTCCGAAGGCGGGACGGTCCTCATCACCTCGCACCTCCTGGAGGAGGTCGAGGCCCTGGCGGACCGCATCGCCTACCTGCAGGAGGGGACCCTGCGATTCCTGCTTCCCCTGAACGATGTGCTGCAGCGCAGCGGGACCGACCGGCTCGCGCTGGCCCTGCCCAAGCTGTTGGCCGATCCCGTATGATCATGGGCAAGGTGCTCTACTACACCCTGGTGGACCTGGCGCGCAACCGTTCCGTGGTCGCCTTCGCCGCACTGGTCCTCGCGGTGTCCGAAGGTCTATTCCTGGTGGAAGCCGACCCGGTGAAGGCCCTCCTCAGCCTCGTTCAGGTGATGCTGGCGCTGGTGCCGCTGGTCTCGCTCATTCTTACGGTGGTGTATACCTACGACACGCACGAGTTCACGCAACTCCTCGCCGTGCAGCCCATCGGGCGTCGGGCCATCCTTGGTGGGCGCATGGGGGCCATGGCGCTGGCGCTCCTGGTGGCCCTGCTCTTCGGCCTCGGCCTTCCGCTTACCGTCCACGCGCCGGGAACCACGTCGCTGGTGCTGCTCGTCGCCGTGGTGCTGCTGGCCTGGGTGCACACCGCCCTGGGCACCCTGATCGCCCTTTTACACCGCGACAAGGCGCGGGGCGTTGGCATCGCCCTGGCCACCTGGGCCGGCTTCGTCCTGGTCTACGATGCCCTGCTGATGGCCTTGCTCTTCGCGTTCAGCGACCGGCCGATCGAGCCGCTGGTGTTGCCGATCGCGGCCCTCAACCCGATCGACCTGGCCCGCATCGCCATCATGATCCGGGTGGACCTCGCCGCCATGATGGGCTACAGTGGTGCGGTGTACCAGCACATGCTCGGCTCGGCTCCCGGCATCGCCGTGGCGCTCACCCTCATGTTCGCCTGGATCGCATGGCCCACACTGGTGGCCTTCAGGGTCTTCCGGCGCAAGGACCTTTGACGATGGTCGCCTTCGGTGTGCTGGTCCTCCATTTCCTGGGCGCATCGGTCTGGGTGGGCGGCCATCTCGTATTGCTGCTGACCGTGCTGCCGCGGGCCGTGCGAGAACGGGATCCCGAGGTGCTGCTCCGCTTCGAGCGACCCTACGAACGCATCGGCATCCCGGCGCTCATCGTCCAGCTCATCACCGGCCTTTGGCTGGCGCACCGCCTGGTGCCGGGTGTCCTGCCGGCCTTCGCGCTCGCCGATCCCCTCCAGCGCCTCGTGGCGCTGAAGCTGCTGCTCCTCCTCGGTACGGCGGTCACGGGTGCCCATGCCCGGCTGCGCATCCTGCCCCGGATCACCCCGGAACGGCTGCCCCGGATCGCCTGGCACGTGGGCCTTGTCACAGCGATGGCGATCGCCCTCTTGGTCTCCGGGACGATCCTGGGGCGTGTGGAGATCCTGCTGGCCGCACCCTGACAAGGATCATCCTTCAGCTTGGATAAGCGTCAGTTGAGTTCCTCATTGAACAGGACAAGTTTGTCCGACACTAAACACCGGACCATGAGCCTTTCCATCCCTTCCAAGAACGCGCTGGCACTCGTCACCACCGTGCTGCTGGCCGCTTGCGGCGCACCCGATCCCGGCACCGCACCATCCGCTGGTGCGACCACACCGCCGGATGGCGGTCAGTCCACCGTGGTCGATGAACAATCGCAGAAGAACATCGTGGCCGTCGCCGTCGGTTCCAAGGACCACACGACGCTGGTGACCGCAGTGAAGGCGGCCGAATATGTGGACGTATTGAGCAACGCCGGACCGTTCACCGTGTTCGCCCCGGTGAACGACGCGTTCGCCGCGCTGCCCGCAGGCACCGTAGAGGGCTTGCTGAAGCCGGAGAAGAAGGACGACCTGCGGGACATCCTGGAGTACCATGTCTTCGTTGGTGTCCTCAAGCCCGAGCAGCTGAAGGATGGCCTGCGCCTGAACATGGTGAACGGCAAGGACGCCAAACTGAAGGTGCAGGATGGGAGAGTGTCGATCAACGATGCGACCGTGGTGGCCAGTGTACCCACCAGCAACGGCATCATCCACGTCATCGACAAGGTGTTGCTGCCGGGTTGAACAAGCATCAGCATCACCTGCCACAGGTGTGTTGGTGAAAGTCGGCATGGGCGCCCCGCAAGGGCGCTCATGTCGTTCCATGCGGACCACCAAGGCCGTACCTTGGATCGTTCACAACCGTGTTGATGATCGCACCTTCCGTCCTGATGGGCATCAGTTGGACCGGCGGCCTGGGCCGTCAGTTTTGGCGCCTTCTTCACACGTCATGAACGACAACATCACCGTCCGCGCACCCCGCACCGTGCCCACCTTCCCTCCACATCACCCCGTCGCACCCGAGGAGGCCTTGGCGAACGCGCGAGCGGCGTTCCTCGGTGATGAGCTGGCGGCCACCACGTGGGTGAACAAGTACGCCCTCCGCGATGCGGCCGGCCACCTGGTGGAGGCTTCGCCGGCCGACATGCATCGGCGCATGGCCCGTGAGTTCGCGCGCATCGAGGCGCGGTACGCGCCCGTGCCGGCGGCGAAGCGTGCCTTGCTCTCCGCCTACGGACAAGCACGGGAACAGCTGACCGAGGACCGCATCTTCACTCTCTTCGACGGCTTTCGCGACGTGGTGCCGCAGGGCAGCGTGATGGCCTCACTGGGCGACCCGTACCGCCTCGCGTCGTTGAGCAATTGCGTGGTGATCCCCTCGCCGGTGGACAGCTACGGCGGCATCTTCCACACCGACCAGCAGCTCGCCCAGCTCTTCAAGCGGCGATGCGGTGTGGGCTTCGATCTCAGCACGCTGCGCCCCGCCGGTGCACCCGTGAGCAATGCCGCGCGCACCAGCACCGGTGCCGTCAGTTTCATGGAACGCTTCAGCAATACGACACGCGAAGTGGCCCAGAAGGGGAGGAGAGGCGCCCTCATGCTCACCATGGACATCGCGCATCCGGACATCGAGCACTTCATCACCATCAAACAGGACCTCAGCAAGGTCACCGGCGCGAATGTGAGCGTGCGCGTGAGCGACGAGTTCCTCAAGGCCGTGGAGGCCGATGCCGAATTCACCCTGCGCTGGCCCATCGATCCCAAGAAGCCGGTCGTCACCAAGGTGGTGAAGGCCCGCGACCTGTGGAACACCCTGGTCACCTGCGCGCATGCCACCGCTGAGCCGGGCGTGATCTTCTGGGACCGCCAGCACCTCTACAGCACCAGCAGCGTCTATCCGGGCTTCCGCAACGAGAGCACCAACCCGTGCAGCGAGATCGCCATGCAGGGAGGGGACAGCTGCCGCCTCATTGCCATCAATCTCTACAGTTTCATCAACGAACCCTTCACGGCGAAGGCCTGGTTCGACCACGAGCGCTTCGCGGCGGTGACCTACGAGGCCCAGCGCCTCATGGACGACCTGGTGGACCTGGAGCTCGAGGCCGTGGACCGTATCCTGGCCAAGGTGAACGCCGACCCTGAGCCGGACGAGCTGAAGCGCACCGAGCGCGAGACCTGGGAGCTGCTGCGCGACACCGGCAGGAAGGGCCGCCGGACCGGCCTGGGCTTCACCGGCCTGGCCGATGCCCTCGCCGCGCTCAACCTGAAGTACGACAGCGACGCCGCCATCGAGGCCGCCGAGGACATCCTGCGCACCAAGTGCCGCGCGGAGTTCGACAGCAGCATCGACATGGCCATCGAGCGTGGGGCCTTCGAGGGTTTTACACCCGCCGTGGAGCGCACCAGTGAGTTCACCGCCATGCTGGAGAAGGAGCTGCCCGAGGTGCACGACCGCATGATGCGTCACGGCCGCCGCAACATCAGCCTCAGCACCGTGGCGCCCACCGGTACGCTCAGCCTGCTCACGCGCACCAGCAGCGGCATCGAGCCCGTGTACATGCTTGGCTACACGCGTCGACGCAAGGTGGTGCCCGGCGACCCCGATGCGAAGGTCACCTTCACCGACGATCTCGGCGATCAGTGGGAGGAGTTCACCGTACACCACCCACGTGTGCTGGATTGGATGCTGGTGACCGGTAAGAGCGATCCCGCTGAAAGCCCGTACCACAGTGCCACCGCCAACGACATCGACTGGCACAAGCGC
This sequence comes from Flavobacteriales bacterium, assembly GCA_020847755.1. Lineage (GTDB taxonomy): Bacteria > Bacteroidota > Bacteroidia > Flavobacteriales_F > PHOS-HE28 > PHOS-HE28. Next base: position 19,780 of record JADLBK010000046.1, read on the forward strand.
ATCCGCATGCAGGCGGTGGTGCAGAAGTACACCACACACAGCATCAGCAGCACCATCAACCTGCCCAGCACCGCCACGGTGGACGAGGTGGGAGGCATCTACCTGGAAGCCTGGCGCCACGGTCTGAAGGGCATCACGGTGTACCGGGATGGCAGCCGCAGCGGCGTGCTGGTCTCCACCGACGACAGGACGAAGGCCGCACAGAAGGCTCCATTGGCAGCGGCCCATGGCTTGCACCGCCCCGAACGCCTGGAGGCCGATGTCCTGCGCTTCAACAATGAGACGGAACCCTGGATCGCCGTGGTGGGCCTGATGGACGGACGCCCCTACGAGATCTTCACCGGAAAGGCCAATGGTGGATTCGAACTGCCCCGGTGGGTGGGCCGCGGCTGGGTGGTGAAGCGCCGCGATGAGAAGCTCGGAAAGAACCGCTATGACCTCGAGTACGCGGACGACGAGGGCTATACGGTCACCGTGCAAGGTCTCAGCCGCACCTTCAACAAGGAGTTCTGGAACTACGCCATCCTCATCAGTGGCATGCTGCGCCAGGGCATGCCCTTGCCCCAGGTGGTGGACGTGGTGGCCAACCTGCATCTCTACGATGCCACCCTCAACACGTGGAAGAACGGCGTGGTGCGCGCCCTCTCGCGCTACATCCCCGACGGCACGCAGGCCCAAGGGCGGAGGTGCCTCGAATGCGGCGATGCGGAAGGACTTTATTACGAGGAGGGCTGCCTGAAGTGCCGGAGTTGCGGCGGGACGAAGTGCGGTTAGGACCGGGGCGGGCTGTCGATCGTCATGTTCCGAACCCCTGTATAAGGACAAATTTGTCCGCTAATGGACGGCTTGAACCCCAGCGTCCGCCCCGTGGGCCCGGGTGCCAGCGGTGCCGGAGGAGCGAACCCTGCCCTGGTCGCGGAGATCCGGGAGTTGAAACGTGCGAAACGTGCCGTGATCCTCGCACACTATTACCAGACGGGTGACATACAGATGCTCGCCGATCATGTCGGTGACAGCCTTGCGCTCGCACGCGCCGCCGAGCGCACCGACGCACCGGTGATCCTGTTCTGTGGAGTGCACTTCATGGCCGAAACAGCCAAGATCCTGGATCCGGGACGGAAGGTGTTGCTGCCCGACCGGGCAGCGGGCTGCTCCCTGGCCGATTCCGCCCCGGCCGCGAAGTTCCGCGCTTTCATCGATGCGCATCCCGACCATTTCGTGGTGAGCTACATCAATTGCAGTGCGGAGGTGAAGGCGATGAGCGACATCATCTGCACCAGCAGCAACGCGGTTCGCGTGGTGAACAGCATTCCGACGGACCGCCCCATCATCTTCGCTCCCGACCGGCACCTTGGAGCCTATGTGCAGCGCATCACGGGCAGGGAGATGCTCCTCTGGGACGGCACCTGCGAGGTGCACGTGAACATCAGCATGGACAAACTGAAGCTGCTGATGGGCAGGCATCCCCACGCGAAGCTGGTGGCCCATCCTGAATGTCCGGAGCATATCCTTCTCGAAGACGACCATGTGGGCAGCACCAGTTCACTGCTCGGCTTCGTGAAGCACGATCCGGGCAAGGAGTTCATCGTGGCGACCGAGGCCGGCATCTTGTACAACATGAGGGCCGAGGTGCCGGGCAAGACACTGATACCCGCACCCGCCTTCGCCGACAACGAATGCGCCTGTAGTGAATGTCCGTACATGAAATTGAACACCTTGGAGAAGGTGCGCGATGCGTTGCTCTTCGAAGAGCCGGCGATCACCCTCGATGAGGAGGTCCGTGTACGGGCCCATCGCGCCCTCCGCCGAATGCTCGAACTGGGATGAGCTTGACGCTCGAGGTGCTCGTGGTCGGTGGCGGGATCGCCGGAATGAACTATGCCGTTCAACTCGCGGACAAGGCCGGGGGGCGCAAGCTGCGGATCCGGATCCTATCGAAAGCGACCGTGCACGAGAGCAGTTCCTTCCATGCTCAGGGTGGTGTCGCGGCCGCGATGTGCGCGGAGGATCCGTTCGAGGACCATGTGCGCGACACCCTCGCCGTGGGCGAAGGCCGAAACGATGCCGATGTGGTGCGTCTCGTGGTGAAGGAGGGCCCCGCCGTGATCCGTGGGTTGATCGGGCTCGGTGCTCACTTCGACAGGGACCGCGGCGGTGCGCTCCACCTGGCGCGTGAGGGTGGTCATCGTGCCGCGCGAGTGGTGCACCATCGCGACCGCACGGGCGAGGAGATCGTTCGCGTGCTGCAACAACGCGTCCGTGATATCCCGGTGATCGGGACGGTGATGGATCAACGGGTGATCGAGCTGCTTACCGAGGGTGAGGGAGCGTACCGGCGCTGCATCGGCGTTCGAGCGGTGGACCTCCGTACCGGCGACGTCGTGGAGCACTTCGCCCACGTGGTGATCCTGGCCACCGGCGGTGCAGGACGACTGTTCGAGCACACCACGAATCCGGCCGGTGCGACCGGTGATGGCGTCGCGATGGGCATCAGGGCCGGAGCGTTGACGCGTGATATGGCCTTCGTCCAGTTCCACCCCACGGCCTTGTTCACCGGCGTACCGGGCACGGTCGGCCTGGTCAGTGAAGCGGTCCGTGGTGCGGGCGCACGCCTGATCGGCATCACGGGCCGGCCTGTGATGGCCGGCGTTCATCCCATGGGCGATCTGGCCCCGCGGCATATCGTCGCACGCGCCATACACCGGGAGATGGTGCGTACCGGAGCCCGTTATGTCCATCTGGACGCCGGACCCATCGGCATCGAACGGTTCCGCGCTGAGTTCCCGGGCATCGCAGCGCTTTGCCGTGACACGGGTCTGCTACCGGGCCGGGACCTGTTGCCGGTGATGCCGGCAGCCCACTATCTCTGTGGTGGCCTCCGCACCGATAGCCACGGAAGGACTTCCATCCCGGGTCTGTACGCCTTGGGCGAATGCGCCTGCAGCGGCCTGCACGGTGCGGACCGCCTGGCATCGAACTCGCTGCTCGAAGCACTGGTGATCCCCAGGCGTGCGGCGGAAACCACTTGGGAGACCCGTGCTCCAGCGGCCGCGCCTGCATCACAGGTGATCGCCCGCGACCGCCTGGCCAAACGGCCGGTGGAGATCGTGGGCCGGGCGACGGCCGCGCTGACGCACGCCATGACGATGCACGTTGGCATCGTGCGCAAGACCGAGGGGCTGGAGAGCGCCCTGCGCGTGATCAACTGCATCGAGCGGCAAGTGCTGCCCATCTGGCACCGCCGACGCTGGTCGCCCGCGCTCATGGACCTGCGGGACCTGCTGGTGGTGGCGCGCAGCGTGACGGAAGCCGCGCTTCACGAGCCCGTGAGCGTGGGTACGCATTTCCTGGAGGAACCTGAGCCCTATGACCGGCCGATGGCGCATATCCCCGGGGGATCCATCAACTAAGGTGTGCGGCCCGGGATCGGGAGCACTGTGCGGGGCGGTGGGGCGGCCAATGGCGGTCTCACCCTGGCCGACATTCGGACCACCATCCAGGCAATGGGAAGCACACCTCCGATGATGAAGAGGGTGGCCCCGATCCCTCGCAGCCAGGTCAGGCCTTCGAACACGGGCCCTGTGATGAACTCCTCGGACCGGGCGAACCACAGGCCCCGGTCCAGCACGGCGGTCAATTGGACAAGGCCTGCGGGTAGCAGGTCGAGCAGCACCATGAGCATCAGGCCCACGTTCAGTGATCGGAAGGCCCGGCGTACCAGACGAGCGTCCCACGCCTCCGGCTCCACCAACAGCTTGCAGCAGAACAACAGACCCGCCAGGGACAAGTTGCCGTACACCCCGAACAGCGCGGCATGGCCGTGGTTCACGGTGAGGTATGTGCCATGTTCGAAGTAGTTCACGATCGGGAGGTTGATGATCAGTCCGAAAACCCCGGCCCCGAGGAAGTTCCAGAAGTTGACGGCCACCAGGAAGAGGAACACCTCGGGTTGCCCGAACTTCCAGGGTGCACCGCGCTCGGTGGCCTTGGACCTTCGCATGCGATCGAACCGCCAGGCCTCCACGGTGAGCAGGATCAGCGGCACCACCTGCAGGGTCGAGAACACGCTGCCCAGGGCCATGGTGCCCACCGGTTTCGCATTCCAGTAGAAGTTGTGGGAGATGCCCAACAGCCCTGAACCGAGAAAGAGCAGGGTGGCCAGGTAGATCACCCGTTCTGCGGCCTTCGCCCCCACGAGCCCCATCCGCACCATCATATACCCCACCACGATCGTGGTGAACACTTCGAAGAAGGCCTCCACCCACATGTGGATCACGGCCCAGCGCCAGAGATCCGCGATGACGAAGTTGGTGCGCGGCGTGGCAACGAATCCTGACAGGAGCAGCACGCTGATGCATACCGTGGAATAGACCAGCCAGTTCGGCAATGCCCACGGTCTGCCTTTGCGGAACGCAGGTCTGCATCCCTGATAGAGGATCACCGCCCAAAGGATGAGGATCGCGAGCAAAAGGGCCTGGAACACCCGGCCGAACTCCATGAACTCCCATCCCTGGTGACCGAACAGCGACCACTGAGCACCCAGCAGCCCGATGGGTCCGGCGTAAGTGCCGAACAGGGTGCCCGCCACGAGCAGAACGATCATGGCGAAGAGCGTGTTGGTCATGCGGAGCGATCGCTGGGACTCCTGGCCACTGATCATGGGGATCAGGAAGATGGAGACCCCGATCCAGCAGCAGCTGATCCAGAACAGGGCGAGCGAGAGGTGCCAGCTTCGGGCCACCACCAGGGGGAGCAGCGCCGAGATGTCGATACCCAGCAGCCCCAGGTGATCGGTGAAGGCGCTGATGGTGATGACCCCGCTGAGGACCTGGACCACAAGAACGAGCGCTGCGGCAACGAAGAATTTGAAGGTGGCCCGCTGAAGGGGCGTGGGCCGGAAGAGGCTGACCTGCCCGGCGCTCATGCCTTCACCCGAGCCTGCGGTGAACTGTTCATCCTTGAGCCCGTCGAACTGGCCGTACATGTACAGAACCACCCCCAGACCGAGGATGAAGCCCAGGATACCGATGACGCTCCACCACATCACCGGACTCGTGGGCAGATTGCCGGCCTCATCATCATAAGGCCAGTTGTGCGTATAGCTGAAGCTCTCGCCGGGGCGCTGTGCTCCGCACACCCACCCACCCCAGAAGAAGAAGTCGCTCAGGTCGCGCACCTCATCCTCATCGCTGATGAAGCCAGGGGGAGGGAAGGAGCCCTCTTCCGCGGCACCACCGAACCGTTCCGCCGTGTGTTCCCGAAGTCTGATGACCGCGGTCCTCTGGGCCTCGTTGAGCCTCACAGTGCCACGCTCGGGGTCAAAGGCGGAGGCCTTCAACTCGCGTTTGACGCGTTCGGCGATCGCGAGCACCAGGGTGGTGTCGTCGATCGTTCGGCCTCTGGACCCCGGATCGGAACGGTAGTGCTCCCTCATGTACGACGCCGTAAGGTGCAGGGCTTCCGCGGTGAAGTCCGGGCCTCGGCCGGCTCCATCGCCGAACATGCTGCCATACTCCATCAAGGCGTACTTCAGGAACACCTCCTGGCCGTCCAGGATGTCTTCTCCTCTGATGATCACACGACCATCCGGACCTTCCATATCCACGATCGGGGGCGCATCCGAATAGGCCTGTTGAGCGATCCAGCCGACACCCGTGATGCTCACCAGGAAGATGAGCAGCAACGGCTTCCACCAGTTCCGCGGGTCCATCAACCAACGTAGGGCAGCCCGGTCGCTCATCGTTTGTGCGCTCGGACGACCACAGGGCCGGGGGAACATTCGCCAGCCTGGCGCTCCGTGCGGTCGTGCAAGGTGTTCCAGGTGTGCCAGGTGGCACTTTGATGAGGGTCAGGTTCGGGCCTTGGATCGGGCCGCTTGGGCGCCGTTCGTTGTGAGCCCCCCCCTCCGTCATGCGGAGCTGTTGGTCATTCGGGCGCGGAATATCCATCCGACAGTGGTCGCTCATGCGAGGCACCGTCCATCTTGACCTGGCTCCGAGGCCCGTGCATGATGTCCATCAGTCGGAGGGGCATCGCCGGCCGGGACCTTTGCAGCGCTGTGAATGCTGTCCATCGTGACAGCGTTACGAAGAAGATGTCCATTGGCATGCGCGCTCCGGTCCACACCTTCCACATCCCCGTCATGGGGCTGGGCTACACCATCGACACGCCGTTGAAGGTGGCGCACATGGGCATCTCCTCCGTGGTGTCGATCATCGAGGATGAACTGGTGGAGCGCATGCGCGCCTACCATGCCGAAAGGAACGGTGAGGCATACGCGCCCATCCCGAAGCCCTCGCCCGACCATCGCGCGCGCCGCATCACGGCCTACCTGGACCTGTTGCAGCGACTGGTGGAGCGCAACACGCAACGGGTGCGGGCCACGCCGTTCGCGCCCGGTTCGGAGAGCGCGCTGTACTTCGAGCTGTTGCCGCCGGGCTCCCCCGCGCAGGAGCACTACCGTGCGGTGATGGCCATGGCGCCCGGGGCTGAGCGGGAGGCTGCGGAGAAGGCGTTGCGCGCACACATCACGCCGGGTGCGATCGACGTGAACATCATGGCCAAGATCGATCCCACGAACTACGGTACGGATGGTGTGTCTCTGCCGGACGAATTCTGCGATGCCATGGCCGCCTTCCGGGGCTTCGCCAACAGCACGCTCCGCTCCGGCATCGTGCTCAGCGCGGGCTACAACCCCCGGCTCTACAACTACATCCCGCAATTCGCCGACTTCCTGCCCGATGCGGCAGGCCGGCTGCGCAAGCAGGTCATCCTCAAGGTGAGCGACCTGCGATCAGCCCAGGTGCAGGGAAGGCTGCTGGCGAAGAAAGGCGTGTGGGTGTCGGAGTTCCGGATCGAATCCGGACTCAACTGCGGCGGGCATGCCTTCGCCACGGACGGCCTGTTGATGGGGCCGATCCTGCAGGACTTCGCGGAGCACCGCAGTGCACTGGCCCAGGAACTGTTCACCACCTGCAACGAGGTGTTGGCAGGCCTCGGCAAGCCGGTGTTCCGCGAGCAACCTCCGCAACGCATCACCGCACAGGGCGGCATCGGCACGGCGGCGGAGGACCGCTTCCTGCTGGAGCACTACGGCGTGGACGGCACCGGGTGGGGCAGTCCCTTCCTGCTGGTGCCCGAGGCCACCAACGTGGACGAAGCCACACTGCAACAGCTCACCCATGCGCGGCCCGAGGACTTCTTCCTCAGCAACGCTTCACCGCTGGGTGTGCCCTTCCACAACTTCCGGCCGAGCAGCTCCGAGCAGCAGCGTCAGGCGCGCATCGCCAAAGGACGACCGGGGAGCCCCTGCTACAAGGAGTTCCTCAGCAGCAACACCGAGTTCACGGAGCGGCCCATCTGCACGGCCTCGCGCCAATACCAGCACCTCAAGCTGCAGCAGCTGCGCGCCACCCTCACCGACCCCATCGCGCTGGCCCGCGAAGAAGCGGCGGTTACCGACAAGGACTGCCTGTGCGAAGGGCTGGGGGCCGGTGCGCTGTTGAAGTCCGGACTTTCCCCGGCTCACAAGCTGGGGGCCGTGGCCATCTGCCCGGGACCCAACACCACCTACTTCAGCAAGGTGGTATCGCTGCGCACCATGGTGGACCACATCTACGGGCGCACCGACCTGCTGGCCGGCGTGGAACGGCCCCACATGTTCATCAAGGAGCTCGGCTTGTACGTGGACCACTACAAGCGCGAACTGGAACGATGCGCCAACGAGATGAACGCAAAGCAGCGCCGCCGCCTCACCACCTTCCGGGACAACCTGCTGGAAGGCATCCGGCACTATGCCGATGTGGTGCAGAGCGCCTTCGCCGATGCGGCAGCGGATGCCGAGCGGTTCCGGGCCTCGCTGGAGCAGCAGGCCGAGGAGGTGCGCGCGCTGCTCCTGCCCGATGCCCAACCCGTGGCCTGATCACGACCGAACACCGACGATCCACATGAGCAAGACATCCTGGGCCGAGCCCTTCAAGATCAAGATGGTCGAACCCCTCTTCATGTCCACGCGTGAACAGCGTGTGAAGGCCATCGAAGAAGCCGGCTACAACACCTTCCTTCTGCCCTCCGAGCTGGTCTACATCGACCTGCTCACCGACAGCGGCACCAGCGCCATGAGCGACCGCCAGTGGGCCGGGCTGATGCTGGGCGACGAGGCTTACGCCGGCAGCCGCAACTACTACCACCTGGAGGAGGCGGTGAAGAAGTTCTACGGCTACACGTACCTCGTGCCCACCCACCAGGGGCGCGGTGCGGAGAACATCCTCTCGAAGATCCTCATCAAGCCCGGCGACATCGTGCCCGGCAACATGTACTTCACCACCACCAAGCTCCACCAGGAACTGGCGGGCGGCACATTCGTGGACATCATCGTGGACGAGGCGCACGACCCGAAGAACAACTTCGCATTCAAGGGCAACGTGGACCTTGCCAAGCTGCAGCGCGTCATCGATGCGCACGGCGCGAAGAAGATACCCTACGTCTCCATCGCCACCACGGTGAACATGGCCGGCGGGCAACCCATCTCCCTGGCCAACCTGAAGGCCCTGCGCGAGCTGACCTCCAAGCACGGCATCCGCATCATCCACGACATGACGCGCGTGGCCGAGAACGCCTACATGATCAAGCTGCTGGAGGAGGGGCAGGCCGATCGCAGCGTGGCGGAGATCGTGCGGGAGATCTGCTCGCTCACCGACGGCGCCACCATGAGCGCCAAGAAGGACGCGCTGGTGAACATCGGCGGCTTCATGGCCACCAACGAGTGGGACGTGTTCGAGGAGGCGCGCAACATGGTGGTGATCTACGAAGGGCTGCACACCTATGGCGGGCTTGCCGGTCGTGACATGGAGGCCATGGCCATCGGCATTGAGGAGAGCGTGCAGGACGATCACATCCGCGCACGGGTGGGACAGGTGTTCTACCTCGGGCAGCAGCTCATCGACATGGGCATCCCCATCGTGCGGCCCGTGGGCACCCATGGCATCTTCCTCGACGCGAAGGCCTTCCTGCCCCACCTGCCGCAGACCGCCTTCCCCGCGCAGGCCCTCGCCGCCGAGCTCTACATCGACAGTGGCGTGCGCGCCATGGAGCGCGGCATCGTCAGCGCTGGTCGCGACAAGACCACCGGCGATCATTGCTACCCCGAACTGGAGCTGGTGCGCCTCACCATCCCGCGCCGCGTGTACACCCAGGCCCACATGGACGTGGTGGCTGAGAGCGTGCAGCGAGTGTACGAACGCCGTGACCGCATCACCGGCCTGCGGATGACCTACGAACCGAAGTATCTGCGCTTCTTCCAGGCGCGCTTCGAGCCGCTGGGGGCGTAGCTGTGGCCGCTCACTCGCAGTTCTCCATCTCTAGGAAGAAGAAGCCCTGGCGGTAGTTCGCGGATATGGGCTTCATCATCGACCGGTTCTCCATGATGGATGTGTCTTGAGGTGGTGCCGACCGGGTCGTTGTACCTACGCCCTCAAGGCTTCCACATCGCAGCGCGAGTTGTCCACCTTCTCAAGGGTGATGGTCTGATCGCCCTGTGGCAGCTTCCACACGATGGTGGCACCCTGGCGGTAGCCGATCAGCGCCGAGCCGAGCACGGAGAGGACCGAGAGCTTGTTCTGCTTGAGGTCGGCATCGGCGTGCATCACCAGTTGAAGGCCGTTCTTGCGGCCGGCGGGCATGCCCACGTCCACGATGCTGCACACGCGCACCACATCAAGGGGCATGTCCTCCTCCTTGCGCACGTCGGCGGTATCCAGTTCCTTGTAGAGACGGTCCAGGCTGTTGCGGACCTGGATGTCGGGTGCGGTATGTCCGATGATCCAGGAGCGCATCAGGTCGCGCTCCTTCTCGGAAACGATCAGGCGGGGGTTCTCCATGGTCAGATGCGTTTGAGTTCGTCGATGATGGCGCGCAGGCTGGAGCGTGCGTCGCCGAAGAGCAGGCGGCAGTTGGCGCGATCGAAAAGCAGGTTCATCTCCCCGGAGTAACCCGTGGCCATGCCGCGCTTGAGCACGATGACCTGCTTGGCGGCGTAGGCCCGGATGATGGGCATGCCGTAAATGGAGGAGTCGGGATCGGTTTCCGCAGCGGGGTTCACCACGTCGTTGGCGCCGATCACCAGCACCGCATCGTAGCGGTCCATCACGTCGTTCACATCCTCCATCGCGATGATCTTGTCGTAGTCCACGTTGGCCTCGGCCAGCAGCACGTTCATGTGCCCGGGCATGCGGCCCGCCACGGGATGGATGATGTAATGCACGGTGGTGCCCATGCGTTCCAGCATCACCTGCATCTCCTGGCACACGCCCTGGGCCTGGCTCACGGCCATGCCATAGCCGGGCACGATGGCCACCTGCTTGCTGAAGGCGAGCAGGGAAGCGGTCTCCGGCGCGCTGATCGGACGGATGTCCTGCTCGCGGTCACTGGTGCCGGTGTCGCGCTTGATGACGCCGGCCAGTACGCTGCGCAGGGTGCGGTTCATGGCCTTGCTCATGGCCACCGTGAGGAGGGAGCCCGTGGCGCCCACCAGCACACCGCCGATGAGCATCACCGTGTCGTGGAAGAACATGCCGGCCAGCAGGGCCACCAGGCCGTGCAGGGCCACCAGGAAGCAGATGAGCACGGGCATGTCGGCACCACCGATCGGCAGGGTGAAGAGGGCGCCGTAGATGAGCGAGAGCACCGCGATGGTCACCAGCAGGGTGGTGAAGGGCATGATCGGCGTGGGCGCCAGCATGTACACGGCGAACAGCGCCACCATGGACCAGAGCACGACCCGCGCGGCCAGGATGTGCAACGGCCTGGCTTTGGGCAGCTTCCTGCCTTCCAGCTTGGCGTGCGCCACCAGGCTTCCGGTGAAGGCCACCCCGCCGAACACGGCGCTCAGCAGCAGCAGGCCGCCGGTCGTGCGCAGGTCATCACCAACGGGGTGTGCGATCCCTTCGATCAGTGCGATGACCACGGCGGCCAGGCCACCGAAGCCGTTGAGCATGGCCACCAGCTGCGGCATGCCCGTCATGGGCACGCGCATGGCCATCACCCGGCCGATGAGGCCGCCCGCCGCCAGCAGGCACACCACCAGCACGATGTTGAAGGTGCCGGCACCCATGGCGGGGTCGTAGGACTTGATGGTGACACCGATCAGGGCGACCACCACGCTCAGGGCGGCCACGGCGTTGCCCAGCACGGCGCGTGCCGGGTCGCCCATGAACTTCAGGCCGAGGATGAGACCGATGGTGGCGATGAGGAAGAGGAATTCCATGGAGGACGGGATGGGTGGAACAGGCCGGTCAGCACCGGCGCATCGATGAATGGGAATGCGGGTTGGGTCAGGAATTCTTCGGCGCCTTCTTCTTGTTCACTTGGAACATGGAGAGCATGCGGTGCGTGACGAAGAAGCCACCGGAGATGTTCATGGCCCCGAGCAGCACGGCGATCGAGGCGAAGAGGAGCACCCAGATGCGGTCGGGCGGTGTGCTCATCAACTGGATGAGCCCGCCGAAGAGGATGATGCCGCTGATGGCGTTGGAGCCGGACATGAGCGGCGTGTGCAGGACAGCGGGCACGTTCTTGATCACCTCGAAGCCGAGCAGCAGGCTCATGGCCAGGATGAAGAGACCGTCGATCCCCGTGATGTGGTAGGTGAAGTCCATGTGGATGTGGATGGGTCAGTTGCCGAGGTAGCGTGCGTTCACCACTTCGCCGTTCTCCACCACGCGGGTGGCCTTGAGGATCTCATCGGCCGGGTTCTCCGCGTTCTTCAGCAGGTGTTCGATGAAGGTGGTGTAGTTGTTGGAGAGCAGGAAGGAGGTGGAGTGGGCACAGCCGCACTCGATGGCGGTGGGGCCCAGGATGGTCACCTCCTCGTACATCACGGTGGAGTCGGGTTCAGTGAGGGCGCAGTTGCCACCGGTGGCCGCAGCGAGGTCCACCACCACGGCGCCGGGCTTCATGCCGCGCACCATGTCCTCGGTGATCAGCAGGGGGGCCTTGCGTCCGGGGATCTTGGCGGTGGTGATGATCACATCGGCCTGCGCGGCCTCGGCATGGATCATCTGCCGGATGCGTTCCAGGTGCTCGGGGGTCTGCTCCACGGCATAGCCGCCCGCCTTGCGGTCCTCCACGGCGCCCTCCACCTCGATGAAGGTGGCGCCGAGGCTCTCCACCTCGGTGCGCGAGGCCGAGCGCACATCAGAGGCGCGCCCGATGGCACCCAGGCGACGCGCGGTGGCGATGGCCTGCAGACCTGCCACACCGGCACCCATGATGAGGAAGCGCGCGGGACGCAGTGTGCCACCCGCGCTGGTGATCATCGGCACGGTGGCCAACGAGCGCTCGGCGGCGAGCAGCACGGCCTGGTAGCCGCTGATGGAGGCCACCGACGAGAGCACATCCATGGCCTGTGCCAGGGTGGTGCGCGGGATCAGGTCGAGGCTGTGGAGCGTGATGCCGGGCCTCCGGTAGTGCTCCACCACCTCGCGTTCGTTCAGCACGTTGAGGAAACCGATGAAGGTCTTCGGCCCGCCGATATCCTCGCCTCGGTAATGGCTGTCGTGCCCCAGCACCAGGTCGCAACCGCGCAGGATCTCGTCGCGGTGCTCCATCAGCGTGGCGCCCGCCTGCGCATAGGCATCGTCGGAGTAGCCCGCCGCGCGGCCCGCGCCCCGCTGCACGCTCACGCGCAGTTGCTTGCTCAGGCGTTGCACGCCCGCAGGGGCCATCGCCACCAACCGGCGCCGTTCGCCTTCTTTCAATACGCCCAGATGTTGCATGGCTGCGTTATGGGTTCTTGTTCACGACAACGACACATGGAACACAGAGGCAATGCGTCGAGTGCGTCGCATGCCCTCCATGCCCCGTGTCACCTGCGGTGATGGCTCTTCTCCGCGTTCTCTGTGCCTCCGTGGGGAATGTCCCTATGGGAAGATGCCACGTTCTTTATAGGCCTTCTCCAAGCGCCGCAGGGCTACGATGTACGCGCTCGTCCGCCAATCCGTCTTGAATTCGTTGGCCGTGTCCACGGTGAGGTGGAAGGCCGTGTCGATCTTGTCCTGGATCATGGCCAGCACATCATCGATCTTCCACATCTCGCTGCGTTTGTTCTGCAACCACTCGTAGTAGCTGCCGATCACTCCACCGCTGTTGCAGAGGATGTCGGGGATGATGTCCACGCCTTTGCTCCGCAGGATCGCTTCGCCTTCGGTGTCCGTCGGACCGTTCGCGCCTTCGGCCACCACCATCGCAGTGATGTCGCCGGCGTTGGCCGCGGTGATCTGATTGCCGAGGGCGGCGGGCACCACGATGTCGCACGCGATGGCAAAAAAGCGTTCCGGCTCGATGGTCCCGGCTCCCTTGTATCCGGCAATGTTGCGGCCGTTGACCGTGCTGTGCGCATTCAATGCATCGGGATCGATCCCGGACGGCTCGTAGTACGTGGCGCTGGCGTCCTGCACCCCCACGAGGATGGCCCCTTCGCGCTGCATGAAATACGCCGTCCAGTAGCCCACGTTACCGAAGCCCTGCACGATGTAGGTCATTCCCTTCAGGCTCTTGTTCGTGCGCCGGGCCCAGGCCTTCAAGGTGGCCACCACGCCGAAGCCCGTCGCGCGGTCGCGCCCTTCGAGACCACCAGCGCCCAAGGGCTTGCCGGTGACCACATGCAGGTTGCTGAAGCGCGTGGCGGGCGACTTCGTGCTGCTGTACGTGTCGGCGATCCACGCCATGATCTGCGGGTTGGTGTTCACGTCCGGCGCCGGGATGTCCAGGTCGGGACCGATGTTCTCGCCCAGCGCGTAGGTGAAACGACGGGTGATGCGCTCCAGCTCGCCCTGCGAGTACAGCTTCGGGTTGATCGCCACACCGCCCTTGGCACCACCGTACGGCAGGCCGGCCAGCGCGGTCTTCCACGTCATCCAGATCGCCAGGGCCCGCGCGCTGTCGATGTCCACCGTGGCGTGGTAGCGCAGCCCGCCCTTGTATGGCCCGAGCGCGTTGTTGTGCTGCACCCGGTAGCCGGTGAACACCTCGATGCTGCCATCGTCCAGCTTCACGGGGAAGTGGACGACGATCTCACTGTTGGTCTTCCCGAGGATCTTGCGGATCCCGGGATCGAGGCCCATGGTGTCGGCCGCGCGTTCGAACTGGGCCATCACCACCTCGTACATACCTTGCTTCTGCGCCGCTACGGGCGTTGCTGTCGTGGACATCGGTTCGGGTTATTCGTAATGCTCGCAATGGAGCACGATGCGATCGGGAGAGCGGAGCGCGCAGGTGGTCCCATGGTCGCAGGTGACGCACAGGCCCGTGGGCACGAAGTCATTCACCACCGGCGCCACGGACGGGACCGCGCTCTGCGCGGGTGCGATCACCAGGTGCTCGTCGCAATGTTGCACCGGCCCGGCCGCCGTGCGTTCGAAAACACAACGCCCCCTGTGGACGCAATTCGTGCAAAGGGAGGGTCCGGTGATACGGATCGGCATCATCGCTTGCTTCGTGTGCCCGGCCCAAGGCCAAGTGCGTGCCAGGGCAGGGGAGGCAGCGCACCGCTATTGCAGCTAACCCACAATGGGCAAGGGATACAACGCGGTAGGACGGATGGCCAGGCTCAGGCGAACGGGCTGGCAACCGGTCGCTTTCTGGAGAGAAATGGGCCGGGTGGGGAGAAATGGGCCGGGGGCGATCCGGGAATGGAATGTCTGCAGGACCGGGCATGGGCAGGCCGGTCCCTGCCTGATCCTCTGATCAGCGCATTCACGGACCCTCCTCCCCCTTCAACTTCTCCCGCAACGTCTTGCGGTCGATCCCGAGCACTTCGGCGGCCTTGGTCTTGTTGCCTCCGGTGGCCTCCAGCACGCGCCGGATGTGCTGGCGCTCCACTTCGGCGAGGGTGGTGAGCGCGCCGGTGGACGCGGGCTGGGGCGCCTGCATCTTCATGTGCGCGGGCAGGTCCTCCATCTCCACGGTGCGGTCCTTCATGATCACCAGCCGGTGCACCATGTTCTCCAGCTCACGCACGTTGCCGGGCCAGATGTAGCCCGTGATCGTGTCCATGATCCGCGGCGGGAAACGCAGCGGCGCCTTGCCCAGCTCCTTGCTGAAACGCTTGTTGAAGTGGTCCACCAGCAGCGGGATGTCCGTGGTGCGCTCGCGCAGGGCGGGCAGCTGCATGTGGATCACGTTGAGGCGGTAGTACAGGTCCTCGCGGAAGGTGCCCTGGCGCACCATGGCGAGCAGGTCGTTGTTGCTGGCCGAGATCAGGCGCACCTCCACCTGTTGCGGCTTGGTGGCGCCGAGCATGGTGATCCGCTTGTCCTGGATGGCGCGCAGCAACTTGGCCTGCACGGCGGGCGATGCGTTGCCGATCTCGTCGAGGAAGAGGGTGCCGCCATCGGCCGCCTGGAAGAAGCCCGCACGGTTGGTGATGGCCCCGGTGAAGGCGCCCTTCACGTGACCGAAGAGCTCGCTTTCGAGCAGCTGGTCGGGGATGGCGCCGCAGTTCACGGCGATGAACGGCGCGGCCGACCAGGTGCTGTTGTAGTGGATGGCGCGGGCCACCATCTCCTTGCCGGTGCCGCTCTCGCCGGTGATGAGCACGGTGGCGCGGTTGTTCCGCGTGCGTTCGATCGTGCGGTAGAGCTCGCGCATGGCGGGGGCTCTACCGATGATGCCGTGGAAGACCTCGGGCACATCGTCCTCGGCCTCGGCCTCCACGATGCGCGCGCCCAGCACGTTCTCCACGGCCTTGCGCAATTCCTCCTGCGTGAAGGGTTTCACCAGGTACTCGAGCGCACCGAGCTTCATCACCTCCACGGCATTGTTCAGGTCGGGATAGCCGGTGATCACCAGCACGGGCAGGCCGGGATGGTGCTGCGAGAGGTACTTCACCAGCTGAAGGCCGCCGATGCCGGGCATGTTCAGGTCGGTGATCACCAGGTCCACCTGACTGTTGCCGAGCACTTCGATGGCATCGACCACGTTGTTGGCGGCGAAGGGGGTGAGGCCCATCGCGGTCATGTTGCGGCGCAGCAGCTCCAGCATGTCGCGCGCGTCGTCCACGAGCAGTACCGAAGGCCGTTGGTTCATGCGGCGGCGGGGAAAGTGAGATGGAAGGTGGTGCCCTCGCCGAGCGTGGATCCCACCGTGATGGAGCCGTTGTGGCCCTGCACGATGCCGTGTACCAAGGAGAGGCCGAGGCCCGTGCCTTCGCCGGCGGGCTTGGTGGTGAAGAAGGGTTGGAAGATGCGCGGCAGCACGTCGGGCGCGATCCCGCTGCCGTTGTCGGTCACGTCGATGCATACCCTGCCAGCGTCGCCGTGCGTGGTGATCCGCAACGCGCCTGCTGCGGGCATGGCGGTGAGGGCGTTGAGCACGAGGTTGATGATCACCTGCTCGAACTGCACGGGATCGAGGCGCACGGGGGGCAGCGCCTCAGCGAAGCGGGTCTCCACCTGCACCTGCCGCTCCTCGCACTGGCGCCGCACCAGCCGCAGCGCGCCGGTGATCAGCTCGTTCACGTCCAGCACGCGGAACTGGCTGGGCATCTCGCAGCTGAAGTACATGAGCTTCTTCACCACCTCGCGACCGATGATCGCCGAATCGATGATGCGCTGCAGGTCCTCGCGACGGGCGGGGTCGGTCTCGTTGGTCTTGAGCAGTTCGGCGTAGCCCAGCACATTGCCCAGCGGGGTGTTCAGCTCGTGCGCGATACCGGCGGTAAGCTCGCTGAGCAGCATCAGCCGGTCGTTGTGGCGCAGGTGGGCCTCCATCTTCATGCGCTGCTCGCGGTGCTCCTGACGTTCGATCAGCTGGGCCATCTCCGTGGCGAGTGTCTCCAGCAATTGCTCCTCTTCGGGCAGGAAGACCGGCGTGCCGGGCAGTGCGTCCTCGTCCGGATAGCCGGCCAGCAGCTGGCCGCGCTGCTGCCCGTTGATGGTGATCGGTGCCGTGATGCGGCGCAGCTCGCCGGGCGGATCGCCGATGTGTTCATCATCCAGGATCACCGCCGCGCGCGCCCGTTCGGGCCATTGCCAGCCTTGGGGGATCGTGGCCAGGGCGGCTTCCACCAGCGTGCGCCGGTCCGCATGCGGCTCCTGCGCCACGCGGGCCATGGCGTACAGGCACTGCAGCTCCTTGATGCGCTCGCGCAACTGGACCGCCGCTCCCTCGTTCAGCCCGGTGGCATCGTGCGCGACATCGCCCATGGCGCAAAGGTAGACCGCGCCCCCGCGTACCACCGGCCCGGGATCACCCTTCGGAGGTCAGGCGTACACGGCGGTGCGACCGCCATGCACCTGGTCGATGCGATCGAGCTCTTCGGCCGTGGCCCGCTCCTGCACCTGCGGGAACAGTACGCGCTCCTCGAAGCGGATGTGCGCCTCCAGTGCGTCCTCGATCCGGCTGAGCGTGCGCGTCGGATCATCCGTTGTCAGGAAGAGACGTGCGATGCGGCGGTGTTCGGCGATGGCGCGACGCACCAGCGGATCCCCTGCACCGAGCACGGGGAATACGGCTTCCTCTTCCACGGCGAAGTGCGGAAGCAGCTCGCGCTCGAAGACCGTGCGGCACTCGGCCAGCATCTGGTCATGATCGCGGCGTCCCACCAGGTCGCGGCGGATCCGCCAGCACAACAGCAGGCCGTGGTGGTGCTCGCGGCTCAGGGGCCGCAACTGCGGGTGGCGTTCAAGCGGTGGCATGGCGCAACTCCGCCTCCAGGGCCAAGGCCTTCGGGAAGAGGATGTTGTTCTCCAGGTGGATGTGGCGGTGGAGGTCCTCCTCGAACTCGCGCAGCATGGCGTAGGCGGTGCCGTAGGTGGTGCAGCCGTCGGGCGGGTTGGTGTAGTTGCCGCTCAGTTCGGCGATGCGGCGGAAGCGCTCACCCTCGGCGTCGTGCTCGTGCTCCATCATGGCGTTGGGGTTTTCCACGGTGCCGAAATGCGGGGTGGGGGCGGGCAGGTCGTGCAGCCTGGCCTTCTCCAGCTGGTTGATGAAGGGGAAGAGGACCAGCTCCTCCTTCTTCATGTGGGCGGCCATGGCCTGCACGCAGGCCTGGAACTCCTCCCGGATGGTGAAGAGCTCCGGGTGGCGGTCGCCATGCACGGTGCAGAGCTTGTTGAGGAACTGCATCAGGGTGATGGAGCGGGCCTCCACATAGCGGTGATGCACGCGTTCGATGTGCTCGATCAGGCGGCTCAGGGGCCACTGCTTCACATCATCGCCCGTGCCGCCATCGCGTTCGATGGCTTGGCGGATCTCAATCTCCAAGGTGCCCGGATCAATGCCCTTGGCCCGGCAGACCTCGGCAATTGAACGGCCGCCCTTGCAGCAGAAGTCGATGCCGTGGGCGTTGAAGACGGCGGCGGTGCGGTAGTCATCGGCCACGATGGAGCCGACGGTGCGCTCGGGGGAGAAGGGGATGGACATGGTGTACTGGTGCTCTCAGGTGCGATGCAAATAAAAGGACAAAAAGGTCCAAAAATGAATGACGAACGTCATCCTTGCCCGGTGGTGACACGGCTCAGCCGGGTGCCGAGAATGATCAACGCCGCCACCTTCACCACCTCGCCGGTCACGTACAGGAGATGCAGATGCGATGGGCTTGGTGGGTGGCCATGGATGGCCAGCAGCGCGCGTTCGTCGAGGGCCGGCAGCAGCCACAGGCTTTGAACGATGAGGATGAGCACGGGCAGCACCATGAGCCCGCGGGGAGGCCAGGCCACCCTGCGCCACAGCAGGTCGGCGAGCAAGGCCACGGCCAGCGCCCATTCCACACGGTTCAAGGCCTGGAACACGAGCCGTCCGATGCCAAGACCGATCGGCAGGGTGACACC
This sequence comes from Flavobacteriales bacterium, assembly GCA_020847755.1. Lineage (GTDB taxonomy): Bacteria > Bacteroidota > Bacteroidia > Flavobacteriales_F > PHOS-HE28 > PHOS-HE28. The sequence goes on from JADLBK010000046.1 coordinate 38,607, forward strand.
GTGCGCACGGAACTTCAGCCACGCCTCCATGAAGCTGATGGCGCACACGAAGCCCACCCAGACGAAGGCGCAGATGAGCGCGATGGGGTGGTGCAGCCGGTAGCTCACTGGATGAAGTCCTGCGAGCGTGTCCGGTAGCGCTCAATGCGCTCTTGGAACATGTCGGCCATGCGCAGCGCATTGCGCTTGGCGAGGTCGGCCACGGGCCCTTCGAACAGGTCGTCCACCGTGGCCAGGAAGAGCGTGAGCCAGCGTTGGAAGTGCGCGGCACCGATGGGCATGTGCAGATGGGGCCGCAACGGGGTGCCCGTGTACGACCCCTCGTTGATCAGCACGGTGCCCCAGAAGCGATGCATCTTCTCCAGGTGCTCGGGCCAGCGATCGCCGATGATGCCGTTGAAGATGCCGCCCAGCAGCTCGTCGTTGCGGACCCTGCCGTAGAAGGAGTCCACCAGGAGCACGATGTGGTCGTGGTGCTGGATGTCCGTGCGCGGTGCGGACCTCATGCTGCGGGCGGCACGTGCCAGTATTGGATGAAGTAGAACAGGGCGAAGCCGAGGAAGGTGATGAGCAGGGCCCATACCCAGGCGGGTATGCCCTTGGGCGTTTCCGAACCGGTGACCAGGAAGCGGTCGGCGCGCTCGCTGCCATAGGCGTTGATGGTGATGGGCATGCGGCCGTCCACCACGTCGCCATCATCGAGGCCCACCACGGCGATGTCCGGACCGTTGCGCACCTCGAAGGGCACCGTGCGCACGCCCTCCACACCGCTGGTGGAGCGCGCCACAACACGCAGGGTGTGCGGCCCATCGGGCAGGCGGGTGGTGTCCAGCACGAACTTCACCGGCGGCTCGAACTCGGCAAAGGGCTCGCGGTCGTCATCGATGTAGAGGCGGACCAGGCGTTCAGGTTCCATGGGGAATGGATGGGTCGTGGAGGATGATGTGCTTGATGTGGCCGGCGTGCCTTTCCCCCGGCCTCAGCAGCATGCGCAGGGCAAGGACCAGGGTGATGCCGACGATGATCCCCGCGCTCCACACGATGACGAGGTCCCATTGGCCCTGCGGTCCCGTACCGTGCGTGATGCCGCGCAGTGGAGCAGGCTGGTTCTTCTGGCACACATCGCAGGCCCATGCGGCCGCACTGACCGCGCTGAACAGAAGGGTGATCAGCGTGCGCATCAGGGCATCAGGGCAGTGGCCGGCGCCACCGTGGATCGCACGGCGCGGACGGCATCGGGGGTGGTGGCGGGGGCCTCGTTGCCGAAGGCGCCGCGCAGGTAGTTGGCGATGGCCGCGATCTCCGCATCGGACAGTTGCTCGGCCTGTGCGGGCATCACGCCATACTCGGCCCGCGCATCATAGCCGCCCAGGATGATCGAGAGCATCAGGGTGGGATCGGGGTCGTTCACCACCGGGCTGCCGGCCAGTGGAGGGAAGGCACCGGCCAGACCCTTGGCTTCCGCACCGTGGCAGGCCGAGCAGGTCTGCACGAAGAGGTCGGCGCCGTTGGGCAGGTCGCCGGCGGTCTGCGGCATGTCCGCCTCGCTGCGCGCCCCGGGCGATGGCAGGAACACCGGATCGCCGGCGCCGGGCAGGGGCGCCTGCTTCAGGGTGAGCAGGTAGGCCACCAGGTCCTGTGCCCGCTGGGAGGCCACCAGTACCTTGCTGCTGTCGCGCAGTCGTTCCTTCGGCACGGGCACCACCACGGCATCCTCAGCTGGTGTGGCGGTCTCCTCGAAGAGCCATGGGTAGCGCGGCATGATGGAGCCCTTCACCACCATGCGCGGATCGTAAAGGTGCAGCAGGTGCCACTGTGCCCCCGGCTGCCGCTGTCCGGTGTTGGTGAGGTCCGGACCAGTGCGCTCGCTGCCCAGCAGGGAGGGCGATTGCCGCCACACGTCCAGGCGCTGCTTGCTGTAGTGGTAGTCGCTGGGGATGCTTGGCCGCTCGCCCCACATGCGATCCATCTCGATGTTGCGCACCTGCTGTGTATGGCAGGCGGCGCAGCCCTCGGCCACATAGACCTCCAGCCCGCGCCGTTCGCTCGCGGTCATCGGCGGCATTTCAGGTAACGGTGCGTTGTTGCGTGCCATTTCGTTGGCGGGGATCACGGCCACGCCCATGCTCAGCAGCACGAACACCACGAGCGCGACATTGACCAGGTTCTGATGGTCCTTGTGGAAGTTGAGCATGGCGTCAGGCGATGGTGGGGGCTGCTGCGGTTGCTGTGTTCACCGCAGGACGGCGTACCATGGTGATGAAGTTCCAGGCGAAGAGGAGGTGGGAGACGAACATCAGCGAGCCACCGATGGCCCGCCAGATCCAGTAGGGCCGTGAGCCGATCACCCCATCGATAAAGGGCCGTCCCTCCAGCCATTGCAGCCCTTTGAAGGTGCCGCCGGCCATCATGCTGATCATGTAGGCGAGGAGGCCGATGAAGGCCAGCCAGAAGTGTGCGCCCACCAGCAGTTGTGCCGGTTCCCTCCCCGTGAGCCGTGGCAGGATGGCGTACAGGCAGGCCCACAGCGCGAAGGTGATGATGCCATACATGGTCATATGCGAGTGCGCCACGTTGAAGTCCGTGAAGTGCCAGAGGTGGTTGGTGAAGCGGAAGGCCTGGAAGCTGCCCTGCGTGCTGCCCACGAAGTAGAAGACCACGGCCACCAGGAAGAAGGGCAGCACGTAGCTGCGGCCGATGGCCGACCAGCTGCCGCGCATGGTCATCAGGAAGTTGGTGGTGCCCGCCACCACGGGGATGAACATGCCCGCGCTGAACACGATGGCCACCGTCTGCAGCCACCAGGGCAGGGGCGCGAAGACGAAGTGGTGCGTGCCGATCAG
>JADLBK010000047.1 GCA_020847755.1 Flavobacteriales bacterium
AACCCATCACACAGGCACCTCGCAGAGACGGTGCGGAGGTGATCGGTACCAGAACTGGTCATTTCCAACCCGTCATCGCGACGCTCCCGAAGGGGCGGAAGCGATCTCTTCGGCTCGCCGAAGCTTCAGCGAAGGCGGCCCCTTGCCGGAGAATGCACCTCGTCCACCTCGGGGAGACTGCCGCGGCGCCGTTCCTTCCTGCCGCGTGAACGCCCCTCCTGCGCGTGGAACGCTCCACGCGCCGAGCAAGGAGGGGCTGAGGGAGGTGGCAGCTCGGAACCGCCGTGATCCCAACGCAAGCGGAAACCTCCACGTACCCCTCCTTATGCCGAGCAGCGAGCGATCGCCGCCCAGGAGGGGGCTTGGTCATGTGAGCTCCCCCTACCACCCCGTCACGAGCAAGCGTCGCGCACCGGCGATCCCGCATTTCTGGTAGCTGTGGTAGGCAGCGGCGGCACGTTCGCGCACCTGTTCCGCGGTCTCGCACCGCACCCATCCCTCCAACGCGGCGCGCAGGGTGTAGGCCTCCGGCGCCATCAGGCCGGTGGTCCACAGCAGCGGTGTCGCTTTTGTGGTGCGAAGCGGTTCCTGGAAGAACGAGCGGCTCACGCAGGCCAGGATGATCACCTCCCGCGCATTCGAGGGCGGGCCGGGAAAGTCGCGGTCCAAATGGAAGTCCATGAGCCCATCGTGACCGGCATAGGCCACCAGTTGCGCGGCACCCCCGGCCCGCACCGGCTCCCCGTTCACGTTCACGGTGCGCGCCCCGGCGCCGCTGGCGTAGCGCAGCAGGTCCTCGGTGGCCTCGCGGATGTGGCGGCCGTCGTAGGCCTCGGCGATGAGCACCACGGCGCTATCGCGGTGGCGCCAGGCGACGCGCTCCAGGATGTGGGCCTCGGGCGCCCGGTCGCAGGGCACGCGCGTCCACTCCGCGGCCTTGTTGAAGTGCGTGCGCACGCCGAAGGCCGCGCCCCAGTAGAGGTTGCCGGCGGGGTCCTGTCCGTTGCCCAGGTGCGCCGGCACCTTCGCGATGCCCTGGTGCGCGTTGTCGCAGAGGGCCACCAGCACATGCACCACCCGCGGCTCACGGGCCATGACGTGGGCCGACAGCACCAGGAGCAGGATGAGGACGGGCAGGCGCATGAGGCGGGAACGCACCCAGGGGGCTGTGTGGTATGCGGTGATGCCGGTCACGCACGTTCCAGGCCCGACGGCCGCACCTTTGCGGCATGGGACGGCGAACGCTCTGGACGGGGGTGGCGGTGCTGCTGGGTGCGGCTGCGGGTTACGCGTGGTGGATCGGGTATGGCTGCACCAACGGCTGCCTGATCACCAGCGTGTGGTGGCGCAGCAGCCTCTACGGGGCGGTGATGGGCTACCTGACCCTGGGCCTCGTATGGCCCGATCGCCCCACGGCCGACCAGTGACTCACTGCACCCGGACGAGGGTGGCGGTGCTGTCGCGGCGGTGATCCTCGAACACCTGCACCTCCAGGGTGAGCGTGTCGGGGTCCATCGGGGTGCGCAGGGTGTAGAACAGGCTGTCGCCGCTGCGGCGCGTGCGGGGCAGCAGCACCTCGCTGCGGGGGATGGCGCGCCGCACAGCGTCCAGGTCCAGGCCACGCGCCTGCAGGCCGGCACCGGCCTCCGGGGTGCTGCGCACCAGGGTGGCGGCCACGCGCAGCTTGATGCGCTCCCGGGGCGTCCACGCGGCGTTGGTGAGGCGCTCGCCGAAGGACCACCAGGCCAGGCCACCGCCGATGAGCAGGCCGACGGCGTAGAGCAGGAGGCGGCGGGTGAGCGTCATGCGGAGATGTCAACGGTCGGTCCGAGGGAGCTGAATGCGCACATGCCCACATGGTCACATGCGCACATGGGGGTTCAAAAGGCCGCCAGCAGGATGTCCAGGTCCTTGTAGGGCAGCTTGAAGGCCTCGCCGAGGATGGGGCTGGTGAGGGAGCCGTTGTAGAGGTACACGCCGTGGCGCAGGCCGAGGTTGGTCTTGATGAGCTCCTCGAAGCCGCCCTTGTCGCCCATGCTGAGCAGCAGCGGGCCGAAGATGTTGCTGAGGGCGTAGCTGGCGGTGCGGGGCACGCGGCTGGCGATGTTGGGCACGCAGTAGTGGATCACGCCGTAGCGCTTGTACACCGGGTCGGTGTGAGTGGTGACCTCGCTGGTCTCGAAGGTGCCGCCGCGGTCGATGCTGATGTCCACGATCACCGAGCCGGCCTTCATGTCGCGCACCATCTCCTCGGTGACCACCATGGGGGTGCGGCCCTGTTCGGGGCGGAGGGCGCCGATGGCCACGTCGGCGTGGCGCAGGGCCTTCTTGATCTCCTCGGGCTGGATGACGCTGGTCCAGAGGCGGTGGCCCAGGTCGTTCTGCAGGCGGCGGAGGCGGTAGATGCTCTTGTCGAAGAGCTTGACGCTGGCGCCGGTGCCCAGGGCGGCGCGGCAGGCGAACTCGCCCACGGTGCCCGCGCCGATGATGACGACCTCGGCGGGGGCCACGCCGCTGATGCCGCCGAGCATGAGGCCCGGGCCGCCCTTGTCGGCGCTCAGGTACTCACCCGCGATCTGGATGCTCGTGGTGCCGGCGATCTCGCCCATGGCGCGCACGATGGGGTAGATGCCCTCCCGGTCCTTGATGAAGTCCCAGGCCACGGCGGTCATGCGCTTCTCCATCATGCGGCGCAGGGTGTCCTTGGGCTGCACGGTGAGCTGCAGGGCGCTGATGAGGATCTGGCGGTGGCGCAGCATCTCGATCTCGCGGTGGCTGGGAGGCGCCACCTTCAGGATGAGGTCGGCCTTGAAGACCTCCTCGGCGCTCTCCACCACCTGGGCGCCGGCCTCGCTGTAGTCGCTGTCCTGGAACTGGACGGCGCGGCCGGTGTCGCGTTCGATGAGCACCTGGTGGCCGCGGCCGGTGAGCACCGCCACGCTCTGCGGGGTGAGGGGCACACGGTGCTCCTGGAAGCTGGTCTCCTTGGGGATGCCGATGAAGAGGCTCTTGCGGCGGCGGCCCACTTCCAGCACCTCCTCCTGGGGCAGGAGGGTGACCTCGCGCGCCAGCTGCTTGAGCAGTTCGCTGCTGCTCATGGCTCCAGGTGGATGGCGCGGGTTCCGTCGGGGATCACCTCGAAGCGCACCTGCACGGTGTCCGGCGGCAGCTGCCCCTTGGCCAGCTCGGGCCACTCCACGAAGCAGTAGCTGCCGCTGTCGATGTACTCGCCGAAGCCGATGCCCTCCAGCTCCCGGGCGTCGGTCAGGCGGAACAGGTCGAAGTGGTAGACCGGCCCGCGGCGCTCGCTGCGGTACTCGTTCACCAGGGCGAAGCTGGGGCTGGTGGCCTCGTCCTCCACGCCCAGTTCGGCGCAGAGGGCCTTGATGAAGGTGGTCTTGCCGGCGCCCAGCTCGCCCCGGAAGGCGAACACACGGCGCTGCGGACAGGCGTGCAACATGGCGGCGGCCAGGTCGGCGGCCTCCTCGGGGCGCTGCATCACGAGGATCGTGCTCATCGCTCAGCGGGGGTTCAGCACCACCACCGGCACCATCATCTCCTCCATGGAGATGCCACCGTGCTGGAAGGTGTGGCGGTAGTAGTTGACGAAGTGGTTGTAGTTGTTCGGATACACGAAGAAGGCGTCCTGCTTGGCGAAGATGAAGGTGGTGCTCACGTTCGCCTTGGGCAGGAAGGCCTTCGCCGGGTCCTTCACCACCAGCACGTCGCGCTCCTCGAAGGTGAGGTTGCGGCCGTGCTTGTAGCGCAGGTTGCTGTTGGTGTTGCGGTCGCCCACCACCTTGCTGGGGCTCTCCACGCGGATGGTGCCATGATCGGTGGTGATCACCAGCCGGCCCTTGCGGGCGGCGATGCCCAGCAGTACGTCGCGCAGCGGGCTGTGCTCGAACCAGCTCCTGGTGAGGCTGCGGTACGCCGCATCGTCCTCGGCCAGCTCGCGGATCACCTCCATCTCCGTGCGGGCATGGCTCAGCATGTCCACGAAGTTGTAGACGATGACGTTGAAGGCGTTGCCCATCAGGTTGTCGATGCTCTCGGCCAGCTTGCGGCCCTGCGCCAGGGAGGTGATCTTGTGGTAGCTGTGCTTCACGCCCTTGCCCAGGCGCTGCAGCTGGGCGGCCAGGAACTCGTCCTCGTGCGCGTTCTTGCTGCCCTCGGCGTCCTCGGTGAGCCACTTGCCGGGAAAGCGCTTCTCGATCTCGCTGGGCATCATGCCGGCGAAGAGGGCGTTGCGGGCGTACTGCGTGGCGGTGGGCAGGATGCTGAAGAAGAGGTCCTGCTCCTCCACCCGGAAGTGCTCGTTGAGGATGGGCTCCAGCACGCGCCACTGGTCCAGCCGCAGGTTGTCGATCAGCACCATGAACAGCGGGGCCCGCTTCTCGTCGATCAGCGGCGCCACCTTGGCCTTGATGAGCTGGTGGCTCTGCAACGGCACATCGTCGCCCTTGCCGTTCACCCAGTCCACGTAGTTCCGTTCCACGAAGCGGCAGAACTGGTCGTTGGCCTCGCGCCACTGGCTGCGCAGGATCTCGGCCATGCCGGGGTCGGCGTTGCGGTTCAGCTCCAGCTCCCAGCGCACCAGTTCCTGGTACAGGGCCTTCCAGTCGCTCGTGCTCAGGCGGTCGCCCAGGCGCATGCCCAGCTGGCGGAACTGCTGCTGGTAGTCGCTGGTCACCTTCTCGCTCACCAGGCGGCGGCCGTCGAGGTGCTTCTTCAGGGCCAGCAGGATCTGGTTGGGGTTCACGGGCTTGATCAGGTAGTCGCTGATCTTGCTGCCGATGGCCTCCTCCATGATGTGCTCCTCCTCGCTCTTGGTGATCATCACCACGGGCGTCTGGGGGCGCAGGCCCTTCAGGCGGGAGAGCGTCTCCAGCCCGCTGAGGCCGGGCATGTTCTCGTCCAGGAACACGATATCGTACTCCTTGGCGCCCACCTTCTCCACGGCATCGAGGCCGTTGTTCACGGTGTCCACCGTGTAGCCCTTCTCCTGCAGGAACATCACATGGGGACGTAGGAGGTCGATCTCGTCGTCGGCCCAAAGGATGTTCACCTGCATGATCGGGGGGTTGCGCCGCCGGGCGGCTATTTTCGGCCCGTGAAGGTACGGCGGTGTCGCCGACCCTCCGCCTCCCCGCGTGGCCCGCAAGATCCTCAACGACCCCATCTACGGGTTCATCACCGTGCCGGACGCGCTGGTGCTGCGGCTGATCGACCATCCCTGGTTCCAGCGGCTGCGCTACATCAAGCAGCTGGGGCTGTCGCACCTGGTGTACCCCGGGGCGCTGCACACCCGCTTCCACCACGCGCTGGGGGCCATGCACCTCATGGGCCAGGCCATCGAGGTGCTGCGCGGCAAGGGCCACACCATCAGCGAGGCCGAGGCCCAGGGCGCCGCCATCGCCATCCTGCTGCACGACGTGGGGCACGGACCCTTCAGCCACGCGCTGGAGACCAGCATCGTGCAGGACGTGGGCCACGAGGCGGTGAGCGCCCGCGTGATGGACGCGCTGGACGCGGAGTTCGGCGGGGCGCTGCAGCTGGGCCTGGCCATCTTCCGCGACGAGCACCCCCGCCACTTCCTGCACCAGCTGGTGAGCAGCCAGCTCGACGTGGACCGGATGGACTACCTGAACCGCGACAGCTTCTACACCGGCGTCAGCGAAGGGGTCATCGGCGGCGACCGCATCATCAAGATGCTGGAAGTGGTGGACGACCGCCTGGTGGTGGAGGAGAAGGCGATCTACAGCATCGAGAAGTTCATCGTGGCGCGGCGCCTGATGTACTGGCAGGTGTACCTGCACAAGACGGTGGTGAGCGCCGAGGTGATGCTGGTGGAGGCCCTGCGCCGTGCCCGCGACCTGGCGGAAGGTGGTGCCGACCTCTTCGCCAGCCCGGCCCTGCTGCGCTTCCTGCGGGGGCGGCACCAGCTGGGCAGCTTCGACGACCCGGCGGTGCTGGCCGACGTCCTGCGGCTGGACGACCACGACATCATGGGCGCCGTGAAGGTGTGGGCCCAGCACCGCGACCCCGCCCTGGCACGCCTGTGCGCCGACATCGTGGAGCGGCGCACCTTCCGCATCCGCCTGCAGGACCGGCCGTGGGACGAGGAGCGGCAGCAGGAGCTGAAGGCCACCGTGGCGCGCACCCTGGGCATCCCCCCGGCACAGGCGGACCACTTCGTGCTGCACGGCCGCATCGTCAACAACGCCTACGACGACACGCGGCAGCGCATCGAGCTGCTGTACAAGGACGGCGGCCTGCGCGACATCGCGGCGGCCAGCGACAACTTCGGCATCCAGGCCATGGCGCGGCCGGTGGAGAAGTGGTATTTGGCGTGGCCCAGGTGGGTGGGGTGATCAGCTCCTCGCGCGAGCGTCCACGCTCGTGCGTCGGCCCCTCGTCAGGCGTTCAAGGGCACGAGCGTGGACGCTCGCGCTAGATGGAAGCTATGGCTGAAGGAGTGGGCACGGATGTCTCAGTTCACACCACCCCCACCTTATCCACCTCCTCCATGCACCTCCCCGTCGCCGTCAACGCCACGATCATCCGCTGGTAGTGGCGGATGTCATCGAACGTAAGCTGCCGCCCCACACGGTCCTTCAGCCACTTCTGGGCGGGCTGGTAGCCGCCGATGGTGAAGTTCCAGGCCGCTTCATCGCACCACCAGAGGCCATCTGCGCCCGTCCTCCGGCGACCGGCCGATCAGTTGCAGCAGGTAGGTACCGGGCGGGAGATCGGGGTCCAGGGCAAGGGACCGCTCATTGGGCTGGACCGGGCGTTCGGAGAGCACCCGCCCGGTGGCATCCCGTAGGATGACGCGTGCACCCTCACCAGGCCAATGCACCGATCCACCTGCGCTGACCGGGTTCGGATGGATCGCAGCCACCACGGTTTCCCGGAGGTCCTGAACGTTCGTCTCCGCACAGAAGGGCACCAACGCCGGAGCCTGCAGAACGGTGTTGATGGATCCTGCTGCCATGTGCGTGCCCGGCGCGGGCTGCGCGGTTCCCACGGTCTGCACCGTGACAAGACCGGATGGCACAGCATGGTGCTGTACGGCCCACGGTTCCACGAAGCAGAGGTCGGACAAGGGGCCATCGATCCGCCACAGGGTGGGCCTGAACTCCTCGGTGCCGAAGGTGAGGTCCCGTGTTCGGAACGTGCCGATCAAATGGGCCACGCCATCGCGCGCCCGGCCTTGCCATCCTGACACCGTGCGGGAGCGGCCATTGACCGTGTCGGCCACGGAAGTGACCGCTTCGAGCAGGGCATGCTGCGCATCGACGCGCAACATGAACCCCCGCGGCAGGAACGGGCCAACGGGGTACCAGCCCATGATCCGGACATCATCCTGGCCCAGCGCCATCGCTTGCGGATCGTTGAACCCGATCCCGTCGGGCACTTCATACAGATCCGAACGCAGCAGCGTTCCGGACGGGTCGATGTGATGCAGGAGAACATTGTTGGAGAGGCCGACGAGATCGAGCCGCATGGTGACGAACAGGTCATCACCAAGTCCTGCGGCAAGCGCCGGGTCCAACATGGCCACGTTCTGCGCTCCGTAGGTGTAGGCCTGATGCCAGAGCACAGCACCGGATGCCTGGATACGCCCGACGGAAACACCCGCGACCGTCGGAACATCACCCACCGCCAGGAACGCACAACCACCATCGGACAAGGGCACCACATCGACGATCTCCCGGGCGAAGGTGTTCAAGGCGAGGTCCCAGATCCGGTCGCTCCAGAGCGGTACTCCGTTCGCATCCAGCTTCATCAGGATGGATCCGTAGTTCTGGGAGGCTCGAAGGAACAGCTCCCCTTGCGCGTTGGATGTCAGACCGAACACGTCACCGCCGATCGTGGACCCATCGGCGGGTACGGCGATCAACCGGGACCATGCCGTGCTGCCGTCCACCGCGAGCCGGACCAGGTCGCAGCCCACCGTGTCGCCACCCCAGATCTGCGGTCGTTTGAGCAACACACAAATACCGCCGTCCGGCATCACGGCCATCGGCGCTTTGCCGGACTGCAGGGCGTTCTGGTCGGGCTCCAGCCGGACGGCCCATTCCACCGCGCCCAACGCATCGACCCGGACGAACACCAGCCCGCTGTCCCCGGCGACCTGGAACACCGTGGCCTGGTCGGTGGAGACCACGGCGTCCCGGGCGTACTGCATGTGATCAAGTCCAGGGCTCAGCAGCCATTGTCCGGCCACCTGCCCTCGCGCCTGTGGCAGAGGTCCGGAAAGGATGATCGAAACGACGATGACCGTAGGAAGGGACACACGCATTTCCATCGGGACAGGAATCAAGTTGGGGGCGGTGAAGACCATACCAAAGATGCCGGATCCTCCGCGAATGCTGCCTGAAGGTCGGAACGAACGGAAGAGGCCCGTCGCGCCCGGACCAAGGGTGGAAGAGCGCGGATCGGTGCCGGGATCGCCGATCCTCCCCCTCCCTTCCCGACGTTCACCCCGCGCCCCGGCCCTGTGCCCTGGCGCAGCACCCATGCCCAAGCTCATCCTCATCACCGGCGCCACCAGCGGTTTCGGTGAGGCCACGGCGCGGTCGTACCTTCGGCACCGGACCCACGCCCATGGGAAAGCTCAGCGATAAGCGACAGGACCGGAGCCGGTCCGTGCGACGGTCGAAGCCGAAGCGGCCCAAGCGGCAATTGCCCGATGTGAAGCGCGTGGCCGGCAGCATACCGGGCATGGCCGACTGGGCGTTGGAGGAGGTCGGACGCATGCGCGATGAGTGGTGAACGCCTGCTCGCGGACACGAACGCGCTGATCCGCTTGTTCGCCGGGGAGAAAGTCGTGGTGGATAACCTCGAGCTCACCATGCAAGCCTGCGAGTGCGTTCAACTGCGGTTCGCGCACAAGGCACCGGCGCTTCCCCTGAAGTCGTGACCCGGGCTGGTCAGAGCGGACACCGACCTTCGCCCCGACCTTCGCCCCATGCCCAAGCTCATCCTCATCACCGGCGCCACCAGCGGCTTCGGTGAGGCCACGGCGCGCCGCTTCGCCGCCGAGGGCCACCGCGTGATCATCACCGGCCGCCGCAAGGAGCGGCTCGAGGCCCTGCGCCAGGAGCTGGAGGGCCTGCACGGCACCCTCGGTGCCCACGACCGCGTGCACGCCCTGCACTTCGACGTGCGCGACCACGACGCCACGGTACGCGCCATCGCCTCGCTGCCCGCGGCCTGGCACCCCATCGATGTGCTGGTGAACAACGCCGGGCTGGCCGCGGGGCTCGACCCCATCCAGGAGGGGAACCTGCAGGACTGGGAGCGCATGCTGGACACCAACGTGAAGGGCCTGCTGCACGTGACCCGGGCCGTGCTGCCCGGCATGATCGCCCGCAAGGCCGGCCACATCATCAACATCGGCAGCACCGCCGGCAAGGAGGTGTACCCCAGGGGCGCCGTGTACTGCGCCAGCAAGCACGCGGTGGACGCCCTCACCAAGGGCCTGCGGCAGGACCTGCTGCCCCACGGCATCAAGGTGACGCAGATCGCGCCCGGCCTGGCCGAAACGGAGTTCAGCGTGGTGCGCTTCCACGGCGACGAGGACCGCGCGAGGCAGGTGTACCAGGGCCTTCAACCCCTGCGCCCCGAGGACATCGCCGAGCTGGTGCACTACGTCACCACCCTGCCGCCCCACGTCTGCATCAACGACCTGGTGGTGACCCCCACGGCGCAGGCCAACAGCATGGTGGTGCAGCGCACCGCCTGAATCCATGTGGGCATGTGCTCATGTGCACATCCCGCTTAGGCGGGACAAGTCGTGCACATGGTCGCATGCGCACATGCGCATTCCGGGTCGCCTACCTTCGCCCCACACCCCGTTCCGATGAAGAAAGCACTGAAGTGGATCCTGCTCGTCCTGGCCGTTGTGCTCATGGTGGCCTTCGCGGGCTTCCAGTTCATGAAGTACAACACGAAGAAGGCGAGCCCCGAGGACCGGGTGCTGTTCACGCAGGGCGACCTGAAGCTGGAGGTCTTCTACAACCGCCCGACGAAGAAGGGCCGGGTGATCTTCGGCGAGCTGGTGCCCTACGACCAGGTGTGGCGCACGGGAGCCAACGAGGCCACGACCTTCACCACCAGCAAGCCCCTCACCATCGATGGCAAGGTGCTGAAGGCCGGCGCCTACACCCTGTGGACCATCCCCGGCCAGGACCGGTGGACGGTGATCTGGAACGACCGCATGTACCCGTGGGGCGTGGACTTCGACCAGCAGGCGCAGCGCCGGCCGGAGCACGATGCCCTGCAGGTGCAGGTGCCCGTGGAGCGGCTCACGGAACCGGTGGAGGCGTTCACCATCGCCGTGCAGGAGGCGCCATTGGCGCTGACCCTGAGCTGGGATGATGTGCGGGTGACGGTGCCCATGGCGCACTGAGCGCGGGCGTTCCGCGGCCTACTTTTGCCGGGCATGCAGTTCTCCGCCGGACAGATCGCCGAGTTCCTCCAGGGGGAGGTGGACGGTGATGCGCAGGTGCTGGTGAGCGACATCAGCAAGATCGAGGAGGGCCGCCTGGGCACGCTGAGCTTCCTGGCCAACCCGAAGTACACCGAGCACGTGTACACCACGGCCGCCAGCGTGGTGCTGGTGGAGAAGGGCTTCCACCCCACGCGCCCGATCCCCAAGCATGTGACGCTGATCCGCGTGGCCGACCCGCGCGCCAGCTTCTCGCGCCTGCTGCAGATGCACGATGCGCACCAATACGAGAAGCGGGGGTACGAGCAGCCCAGCTACATCAGCCCGAAGGCCACCATCGGCAAGGACGTGTACATCGGCACCTTCACCCACATCGGCGACGGGGTGGTGATCGGCGACGGGGCCAAGATCCTGCCGAACTGCACCATCGGCGAGAACGCGGTGATCGGCGCGGGCACGCGGATCCATGCGAACGTGGCCGTCTACTCGCGCAGTATGATCGGCCGGAACTGCATCATCCACAGCGGCACGGTGATCGGCTCGGACGGCTTCGGCTTCACGGTGAACGCGGCGGGCGAGCAGGAGAAGATCCCCCAGATCGGCAACGTGGTGATCGAGGACGACGTGGAGATCGGGGCCAACTGCACCATCGACCGGGCCACCCTGGGCAGCACCATCATCCGCCGGGGCGCCAAGCTGGACAACCTGATCCAGGTGGGGCACAACGCCGAGATCGGACCGCACACGGTGGTGGTGTCGCAGACGGGCATCGCGGGCAGCAGCCGGGTGGGCGCCCACGCCATGATCGGCGGTCAGGTGGGCATCGCCGGGCACCTCACGGTGGGCGACCGCGTGAAGGTGGCGGCGCAGAGCGGCATCGGGGAGAACATCCCGGACGGGGTGACGGTGCAGGGCAGCCCGGCCTTCGCCATCGGCCCCTACAAGCGCAGCTACGTGGTGTTCCGCAACCTGCCCGACCTGCAGCGGCGCGTGGCCGAACTGGAGAAGGCGCTGGCGGAGCTGCGCCGGGCGGCCGGCGGGGACGCCTGACCCGCCGCTTCGCGGACGCGCCGTAGCTTCGGCCGGCGATCCCGGGGACCGCGACGGCCCGGGCGCGCGAACGCATGAGCGACAAACAACGCACCCTCAAGCAGACCGTCTCCATCACCGGCGTGGGCCTGCACACCGGTGAACCGGTGACGCTGACCCTGAACCCGGCCCCTGAAGGGCACGGCTACAAGTTCCAGCGCATGGACCTGGACGGCGCCCCGGTGATCGAGGCCGACGCCGACCTGGTGGTGAGCACCGACCGCGGCACCACCCTGGGGAAGAACGGCGCCAAGGTGAACACCACCGAGCACGTGCTGGCGGCGCTGTACGCCCTGGGCGTGGACAACTGCCTGCTGCAGCTCACCGGGCCCGAGGTGCCCATCATGGACGGCAGCGCGCTGCCCTTCGTGCTGGCCATCGAGGAGGCCGGCATCGTGGAGCAGAAGGCCGACAAGGACTGGTACGTGCTCAAGGAGCCCATCTGGTTCGAGACCCAGGAGCGCGGCACCGAGATGCTGGGCGTGCCCACCCCGGGCGGCGAGTTCCGGCTGACGGTGATGGTGGACTACAACAGCCCGGTGCTCGGCACGCAGCACGCCAGCATGTACCACACCGGCGAGTTCAAGACGGAGATCGCCCCCTGCCGCACCTTCGTGTTCCTGCGCGAACTGGAGCAGCTGGCCCGGGCGGGCCTCATCAAGGGCGGCGACCTGGACAACGCCATCGTGATGGAGGACCGCGAGGGCACCAGCAAGGAGCAGCTGCAGGCGCTGGCCAAGCTGCTGGGCAAGGAATACCGCGATGTGGAGATCCGCCGCAACGGCGTGCTGAACACCACGGACCTGAAGTTCTTCAACGAGCCTGCCCGCCACAAGCTGATGGACATCGTGGGCGACCTGGCCCTGGTGGGCCGACCGATCAAGGGCCACATCCTGGCCGCGCGTCCCGGCCACTTCGGCAACACCAGCTTCGCCAAGCGCATCAAGGAGGCCATGCGGCAGGAGAAGAAGGCCGCCGGCTTCCAGTATGACCTGTCGCGCGAGCCGCTGTACGACATCAACGCGATCGCGCGGATGCTGCCGCACCGCTATCCCTTCCTGCTGATCGACAAGATCATGGAGATCACGGACGACACCATCATCGGGGTGAAGAACGTGACGATGAACGAGCCCTTCTTCCAGGGGCACTTCCCCGGCAACCCCGTGATGCCCGGGGTGATCCAGATCGAGGCCATGGCGCAGGTGGGCGGGGTCTTCGCCCTCAGCCAGGTGCCCGACCCGGAGCACTACACCACCTACTTCCTGAAGATCGACGGCGTGCGCTTCAAGCGCAAGGTGATCCCGGGGGACACGGTGGTGTTCCGCCTGCAGCTGATCACGCCCATCCGGCGCGGCATCGTGCACATGAAAGGCGTGGCCTACGTGAACGGGCAGCCGGCGATGGAGGCCGAGCTGATGGCCCAGATCGCGCGCGACAAGGCCCCCGAACCCAGGACCAACGCGGACACCCCGGCGCCGAAGACCTCGGCGGTCAACGCATGAGCATCTCCCCCCTCGCCTCCGTGCACCCCGACGCGAAGCTCGGCCGCGACGTGGTGGTCGAGCCCTTCGCCACCATCTACGCCGACGTGACGATCGGCGACGGCACCTGGATCGGGCCGAACGCCGTGCTGATGGACGGCGCCCGCATCGGCAGCCGCTGCCGCATCTTTCCCGGCGCGGTGATCGGCGCCATCCCGCAGGACCTGAAGTTCGCCGGCGAATACACCACCGCCGAGGTGGGCGACGGCACCACCATCCGCGAGTGCGTCACCATCAACCGCGGCACGGCCGACCGCCAGCGCACCGCCGTGGGCAGCAACTGCCTGCTGATGGCCTATGTGCACCTGGCCCACGACTGCGTGCTGGGCAACAACATCGTCATCGCCAACAGCGTGAACCTGGCCGGCCACGTCACCATCGACGACTGGGCCATCCTGGAGGGCAATGTGGCCGTGCAGCAATTCCTGCACATCGGGGCCCACAGCTTCATCGCCGGCGCCAGCCTGGTGCGCAAGAACGTGCCGCCCTTCGTGAAGGCGGCGCGCGAGCCCCTGAGCTACGTGGGCGTGAACGTGGTGGGCCTGCGCCGCCGCGGCTACACCGACGAGCAGGTGGCCCGCATCGAGGACATCTACCGCGAGATCTTCGTGCGCAACAACAACGTGGAACGCGCCGTGCAGAGCGTGGAGCAGACCCTGCCCCGCAGCCCCGAGCGCGGCCAGATCCTGGACTTCATCCGCAACAGCCCCAAGGGCATCATGCGCGGGCTGGCGGAATGAGGCACATGTGCACATGAGCACATGGTCACATGAGCACATGGAAGTGACCCTCCGCTCCGTCACCCGGTCCTTCGGGCGCGAGGTGGTGTTCCGTGATGTGGAGCATGTCTTCGCCGCCGGCAGCCGCACCGCGCTTCTGGGCCCGAACGGAAGCGGGAAGAGCACCCTGCTGCAGGTGATCGGGGGCGCCCTCTCGACCACCTCGGGCGCGGTGGTCCACCAAGTGAACGGGCGCGTCATCGACCCCGAAGCGGTGTACCGCCAGGTGGTCTTCGCCACACCCTACCTGGGTCTTTACGAGGACCTGAGCCTGCGCGACACCCTGGCCTTCCACCGGCGCTTCAAGCCCTTCCGGCCGGGCCTTGCCGACGTGGACGTGGCCCGAGCGGCCTATCTGGACAAGGAACTGGACAAACCCGTGCGGCAGTTCAGCAGCGGCATGAAGCAGCGCCTCAAGCTGGTGCTGGCCGTGTTGAGCGATGTGCCCCTGCTGCTGCTGGACGAGCACACCAGCAACCTCGACGCACGCGGCACGGCCTGGTCCGTCGACCTGCTGAAGGAGCACCTCGACGGACGCACCCTGGTGGTGGCCAGCAACCGCGTGGAGGCCGAGACCGCCCTGTGCACCGCGCAGCTGGACGTGCTGGCGTGGAAACCCGGCGCGCGCGGCTGAACGAAGGACGGTGGGCTTCGGCCCGATCCCCTATTTTCGCGCCCGCCTTCCAGAAACGAAGGCCGCATCCCGACCCGCCATGGCCACCACCGCAGACGTCAACATCGGTTCCTACATCCGCTTCAACGGCGACATCTGCCAGATCATGGAGTGGCAGCACCGCACGCCGGGCAACCTGCGCGCCTTCTACCAGGGCAAGATGCGCAACCTGCGCAACGGCAAGCTGGCCGAGAACCGCTGGCGCAGCGGCGAAACGATCGAGGTGCTCCGCGTGGAGGTGCACGAACTGCAATACCTCTACCGCGAAGGCGACAACCTGGTGTGCATGGACCAGCAGAGCTTCGAGCAGAAGTACATCCCCGTGGGCCTCTTCGGCGGCGCGCTGGGCTTCATGAAGGAGGAGATGGTGGTGCAGATCGGCTTCGAGAGCGAGCAGCCCATCTTCGCCCGCCCGCCGAAGACCGTGGAACTGAAGGTGGTGTACACCGAGCCCGCCGTGAAGGGCGACACCGCCAACAAGGTGATGAAGCCCGCCAAGCTGGAGACCGGCGTGGAGATCAACGTGCCCATCTTCGTGGAGGAGGGCACCGTGGTGCGCATCGACACCGAGACCGGGGAGTACATGGACCGCGTCAAGAAGTAGGGACGACGTTCACGTCGGCCCTTCCTTGCGGCCGACGTTCACGTCGCCCGACGCGGACCCCGCCCCGGCCCCGCAGCCGGCGGGGTCCGCGTTTCCGCCCCTGAGGGCCGCGCGGTTACCTTCGTGCCGATGGAGCTGACCGAGCCCTGCACCGCCGCCGAACTGGCCGCCCTGCTGGGCGTGCGCGTGGCGGGTGACGCCACCCGCGCCGTCACCGGCATCAACGAGATCAACCGGGTGCGCACCGGTGACCTGGTCTACGTGGACCATCCCAAGTGGTACGCGAAGGCCCTGGAGAGCGCCGCCACCACCATCCTCATCGACAAGGAGGTCGAGGCCCCGGCGGGCAAGGCCCTGCTGATCAGCAGCGATCCCTGCGGCGACTACAACCGGCTCGTGCGGCACTTCAGCCCGCGCAAGGCGTGGAGCGAGGCCCGCCCCGTGGTGGGTGCGGGCACCGAGGTGCACCCCAGCGTGGTGCTCGGCCCCGACGTGCGCATCGGTGCGGACTGCCTGCTGATGCCCGGGGTGGTGATCTACGGTCCGGCGCAGCTCGGCGACCGGGTGACGGTGCACGCCAACACCGTGATCGGCGCCGACCCCTTCTACTACAAGAAGCGCCCCACCGGCTACGACAAGATGATGCCCTGCGGCAGCGTGGTGATCGAGGACGACGTGGAGATCGGTGCGCTGTGCACCATCGACCGCGGGGTGAGCGCCGACACGCGCATCGGCGCAGGCACCAAGATGGACAACCATGTGCAGGTGGGCCACGACACCCTGATCGGCCGGCGCTGCCTGATCGCCGCGCACGTGGCCATCGCCGGTGCCGTGGTGATCGAGGACGAGGTGACACTGTGGGGCCAGGTGGGCATCCCCAGCAAGCTGCGCGTGGGCAGGGGCGCCGTGCTGCTCGGGCAGAGCGGCATCATGAGCGATGTGGAGGGCGGCCGCAGCTACCTCGGTTCACCGGCCACCGAGGCGCGCCAGAAGCTGCGCGAGATCGCCCTGAGCCAGCGCCTGCCGGACATCGCCCGCAAGTTGGGGCTGTGAGCATGACCCGCCTCGACCGCCTCACCGAGCGCCTCGGCCTGAAGGAGTTCCAGCTCAAGGCCCTGCTGGAGGTCACCAAGGCCATCAACGGCAACGTGGACCGGGCCGGCCTGTTGCGGCTCTACAGCGGCATCGTGCACCAGGAACTGGGCATCACCCGCCTGCTGCTGTACGAGCGCACCGACCGCTGGCAGCTGGCGCTGAGCCACGGCGTGGGCCACACCCCCCCGTCGATCGACCTTGATGCGCTGGTCACCGCCGGCGAAGGCATCCATCTCACCACCGCCCAGGAGGAGGACCGCCTCGCCGGCTTCGACGTGGTGGTGCCCGTGTTCCACGAGCAGCGGCCGCTGGCCTACCTGCTCATCGGCGATCTGGACGAGGACGAGCAGCGCATGAGCCCCTCAGTGAAGCACCTCAACTTCATCCAGACGCTCACCAACCTGATCGTGGTGGCGCTGGAGAACAAGCGCCTCGCCGCCCAGGCCCTGCAGCAGGAGCGCGACAAGCGCGAGCTGGAGCTCGCCGCCGAGATGCAGGGCATGCTGGTGCCGCAGGAGCTGCCGCGCACCGACCGCTTCGAGGCCGCCGCCTGGTACCTGCCCCACCGCCAGGTGGGCGGCGACCACTACGACGTGGTGCACCGCGGCGACCGCATGGTGCTCGTGGTGGCCGACGTCAGCGGCAAAGGCATCGCCGCGGCGTTGCTGATGAGCAACTTCCAGGCGACGCTGCGCGCGCTGGTGGAGTATTCCAACGACCCCCTGGACGAGCTGGTGCGCGACCTCAACGACAAGGTGTACGGGAACGCCCGCGGCGAGCGCTTCATCACCTGCTTCCTGGCCGACCTCGATCTGCGCACCGGCGCGATGCGTTATGTGAACTCCGGGCACAACCCGGTGCTGTTGCGCACGGCGGAGGGCTTCACCGAGCTCTCCACCGGCAGCATCGCGCTGGGCATGATGCCGAAGCTGCCCTTCCTGCAGGTGGGCACCACCACCCTGCCGCCCGGCAGCCTGCTGCTCGCCTACACCGACGGCCTCGTGGAGCAGGAGGACGTGCATGGCCAGGCCTTCGAGCTGGACCAGGTGCGTCGCGCGGTGGACGAGGTGCGCCACGCGGGGCCGGGCGCCGTGATCGAGGCGGTGGTGGCGCGCTTCGAGGCGCACCGGGGCGGACAGCCCTACCTGGACGACATCGCGCTGCTCAGCTGCGCGCTGCGCTGAGCGCTTCGCGATCGCGCGGAAGCTTCGGGTGGCGCAGGTCGAACAGCACCACCATCGCCGTGAACATCCAGAAGGGCACCGCGGCCTTGTCGGTGTCCAGGAAGTTGTTCAGCGCTCCGTGCAGGTAGTAGGTCACCAGGCCCAGGAAGGCCACCACCAGCAGCGTGCGGTCCGGGCCCTTCGCCATGCGCGGGTACAGCCGCATCACCGTCCACACCGTGACCACCACGAGCAGGACCATGAGCAGCATGCCGGGCACGCCCTGTTCGGCCAGCGGACCCAGGTACTCGCTGTGCGCGTTGCCGCCCGTGCCGAAGTTGGTGCTGATGATGGTGCGGTCCTCGCTGGCCTGGAAGGGGGCGTACTGGAACATGTAGGTGCCGGGCCCCCAGCCGAACACCGGCCGCTCCTGCCACATGCGCAGGGCCGAGTTCCACCGGTTGAGGCGCTCCAGGTTGCTGGCGTCGGAGCTGATGTTGCTGATGCTCTGCACGTGCTCGCCCAGGTCGTCGCTGCTCTCCTCGCGGTTGCGTTCCAGCGCCACGGTGATGCGGTCGGCGTTCACGGCATAGAGCGCACCGCCGGAACCCAGCACCAGGAGCAGCGCCCAGGGGGGGATGCGCAGGCGCAGGACCATCAGCATGCCGAAGGCGCCCACCAGGCTCACCCAGGCGGCGCGGGTGTAGCTGAACACCAAGCCTGCGGCGAAGAGCAGGAGCATCACCACCGCATAGCCGCGCAGGGTGCGTGGCGTGTCCCGCATGAACGGTGCGGCCACCAGGAAGGGCAGGAAGAAGGCGATGAAGGCGCCGTAGCTCGTGTGGTCCTTGAAGAAGGGCGTCATCACCCAGTGCGCGGGGTCCTGCTCGAAATGATGCTGCGCGTGGTTGATCAGCGTGTACACGATCACCCCGGCCATGGCGGTGATGAAGAGCCACATCATGCGCTTCATGTTGCGGCCGTCCTCGAACAGGCGCGTGGCCATGAATTAGCAGGTGGTGACGAACCACAGGCGGGCCAGGAGGAACTTGAAGCTCACCAGCGGCATCGCGCTGGGCACGATGCACGCCGTCATCCACACCAGCTGGGCCACGATGATGCCGGTGATGGGGTGGCGCAGCACACCCGGCGCGATCACGCCTTTCTCCAGGGCGACCTTGAGCAGGAAGAGCACGGTGAGCCCGACCATGAGCGGTTCGGTGGGCAGGCTGATGCCGATGCCGCCCAGGTCCAGCTGTTCCAGGTTGATGGACAGCGGCGTGGCGAACACGATGAAGAGCAGCAGCTTGTCGGCCGCGGCCAGCATGGCCCACACGGCGATGAGGGCCGCGGGCAGCAGCGCCAGCCAGGGCATGTCGTTGGCCGTCTGCAGCAGGTTGAGCAGCACGAAGGCGGTGCACACCACCGTGATCCACTGCCGCTTCAACGCCTGGACCATGGCCTACGGACGATGGCGGAGGGCCAGCAGCACGTAGGCCAGGAAGAGCGCGCTGACCGTGCTGATGAGGACGATGAGCCAGCGCACCGGGAAGACCTTCTTGTCGGCCACCTCGGGGTAGCCCACCACGTTGGTGTAGGTGAGCACCTTGTTCACGTCGGTGCGGGCCTTCTCCACTTCGTTGAGGCGGGCCACGTAGTTGTCGCGGAAAATGGTGCTCAGCTCGGTGAGCTGCCGGAACTCACCGCCTTTCTCGCCCAGGGCCTTCAACAGGCCGCGGGCCTCCTCCCGCGCGGCACCGGAAGCACCGCCGCTCTGCATGCGCAGGTAGCCGCGGGTCACCTCCTCGGTCTGGGCGTCGTAGTCCAGCAGGCCGGTCTCGCGGCGCAGCTGGTCGAGCCTCGTTTCCACGCTGTCCAGCTTGTGCTTGGCGATGGCCATCTCGCGTTCGGAGATGGCGAGCAGTTCGTGCGACTTCTCGCGTTGCAGCCTGCGGGCCAGCAGGTCGGTTTGCCGCAGGATCTCCTGCACCATGTCGCGCGCCAGCTGCGGGTCCTCGTCGGTCACCTCGATCTGCACGCTCTCGAAGCGCGTCTTGCCGATCTCCACGCGGTCGTGGTACTCCGCGTCCAGGTAGAACCGCCCCGGCGGCTTGGTGATGTCGATCTCGTAATGGCGGGCGAGGTCGAAGCGCTGCACGAGGCTGTCGCGGATGCTGTTGCTCTCCAGCAACTGCAGCAGCTGGTCCGTGCGGGTCTCGATGCTGTAGCTCGTGAGGTTCACGGGGAACACCGTGGCGCTGGAGCGGTAGCGCGGGGCGATGAAGGTGGGCCCGCTGAGCACGGCGCTGAGCACCATGGCCACCAGGGCGGTGAGGGCCATCGTGCGCCAGCCGCGGCGCAGCACGGTCAGCGCATGGGAAAGGTCGAGCTCAGCGGCCATGGTGGGTCTTGATCTTGCGGACGTTCTCCTGCACCACGATCAGCAGCAGGGCCAGGAGGAAGGCGCTGATGGTGCTGACGGCCACCACGAGCCAGCGCACGGGGTAGCTCTTCTTGTCGGCGGGCTGGGCGTGGTTCACCACGAACTTGTGGGGCAGGTCGCTCTCGTGGTCGGCCTGGGCCTGCTCCAGCTTCATGCGCAGCACGCTCAGGCGCTTCACCTCGTTGAACTGGCGGTCCTGCAGGGTGACGTAGGCGCCGCCGTACTGCGCCAGCACCTTGAACCGCTCCTCGAACTCGCGCACGGCGCGCTGGTCGCCCTTCACGATGGCGGCGCCGAGGTACTCGTTGTAGCGCTCGGTCTGGGTGTGGTAGTCGTGCACGCCCAGCTGGCGCAGCACGCGCATGCTGTCCTCGATGGCGGCGATCTCCCGCTCCAGCTTGGTCACCTTCTCGGCCACCAGCTGCAGGCCCTTCTCGGCGCGTTCGCGGTTCATGTCCTTCCACACGCTGTCCACCTGCGCGGCGATGTAGTTGGCGATGAGGGCGGCGGTGTCGGGCTGGGGATGCAGCACCTCCACGCGCACGCTGCCGAACTTGGTGTACTCGAAGGTGATGTGGTCCTGGAACGCTTCGCGCAGGTCGGTGTTGCGGGTGCGGCTGTCGGGCTTGATCCGGTAGGCCCGCATCAGGTCGAAGGTGGTGGAGGTGCGTTCGCGGATGAGGTCGCTGTTGAGCACCTGCAGCAGTTGTTCGGCGTCCTCGGCATCGCCGAGGGCGAGGATGTCGTCGCGGCCGGTGCTCTGCTCGGTGAGCAGCGCCTTGCTCACCGAGTTGGTGATGGCCGGGAAGAGGATGACCTCGCTCTTGTAGAGGGGGCGGATGATGAAGGCGGCGGCCACGCCGGCGACCATCCCCAGCAGGGTGATGCCGAGGATGAGGCGGCGGCGTTCCCAGAGGAAGAGCACCAGGTCGAAGCTGTCGTCCGGCCTGGCGCTGCGGGCGTCGGTCATGGAAGGGGTGTGGAAAAGGAGGCCTAAAGTACGGATCCGGTCCCGCCCGCTGCCGGAGCGCGCAGGCCGCGCAGGTCGGCGGCCCGCAGGGTGCGCGTGGCGAAGGCCAGCAGCAGGGCCGCGGCGGGCACGCCCAGCAGCACGGTGAGCGGTGCGGCGTCCACCGTGCCCAGGCCCAGGGCCACGGCGGCAAGCCCGGCGGCGTAGAGCACCGGACCGCCCCACGCGGAGGCTCCCCGGGGCAGGCTGAAGCGACGCGCGGCGAGCACGGCCTGGGCGATGGCCATGGCGGACTGGGTGATGAGGCTGGCCCAGGCGGCGCCGAGCCCCTGGTGGCGGGGGATCAGCCACAGGTTGAGCGCGAGGTTGGCCACCATGCCCGCGGCCGCCAGCCGGTTCAGCGTCCGCAGGTCGCCGCCGGCGGTGAGCAGCGTGCCGAAGACGTAGGTGGTGCACACGGCCACGAAGGAGACGCCGAGCACGGCCAGCACCGGGGCGCTCTCGGCCACGTGGGCGGTGTAGCGCAGGGCCATCACCTCGGGCGCCAGCAGCACGGCCAGCACGGCCAGCGCCACGGTGCCCGCCCACACGAGCCGGAACGCGAGGCTGGTGAGCGGGGCCACCGGTGCGCCGTCGCCCAGCAGGCGGCTGAACATGGGCAGCAGCAGGCCCGCCAGCAGGTAGCCCAGCATGTTGAAGGCCTCGAAGAAGCGGAAGGCCTGCGCGTAGATGCCCGCCTGTAGCGGTCCGTCGGGCAGCAGGCGCTCCAGCATCACGGTGTCGGTGCGGTAGTAGAAGGTCATCAGCAGCACCAGCAGGGCGTAGGGGAAGCTGCGGCGCAGCAGGTCGCCGGCGGCGCGGCCCGGCCAGCGGGGACGCAGGACGCGGGTCTGCCGGCGCACCAGGGCCCAGGCCACGCCCACGGCCACCACGTACACCACGGTCTGCGCCTGCACGAACCACAGGATGGGCAGCGGCGCGTCGGGGCCGCGGCCCCACAGCAGCCAGGCCATGCCACCGATGAGCAGGGCGCGGTCCAGCACGCTCAGCAGGCTGTCCTGCGCATAGCGCTGCCCGGCGGCCACGGCGCCGCGCAGAAAGAGCAGCAGCGCCGCCAGCGCCTGGTTCACGATGAGCCAGCCCAGCAGGTGCAGCTGCAGGCCGCCGTAGCCGAGCACCAGGGCGGTGGCGAGGGTCACCACGGCGTACAGCACCACCAGGGCGGCGCGCACGCCCAGCAGGCCGGGCAGCTCGGCGGCCATCGTCCCGGGCTCGCGGGCCAGCCGTCGCGTGGTGTGGTTGGTGAGCCCAAGGTCCAGCAGGATGTTGAGCAGGAAGCTCAGGCTCAGCAGCGCGGCGTAGGTGCCGTAGGCGGCGGCGCCCACCCGCTCCTGCACGGCGGCGTCGATGCCCAGGATGTAGAAGGGCTTCACCAGCAGGTTCAGCACCACCACCAGGGCCAGGTTGCGCAGAAAGCGGCCTTGCATCGGGGCGAAGGTGCGAAAGGCGGAGGCAGCATGCCCAGGTGCCCAGGTGCTCATGGGCACCTGGGCACATGCACCGAGGGCCGCCCCGCGAACGCGAAGCGGCCCTCGGCCAGGGTTCAGCACAACGTTACCGCGCCACCTTCACGGCCTTCTTCACCACGAAGCTGTCGTTGAGGTAGAGCGTGCAGTGGTAGGTGCCCGGCGCCAGATCGGTCGTGGTCCATTCGTGGGTGTACGTGCCCACCTCCCGCACGGCCTCCTCCAGCACCTCCAGCCGCTTGCCGTTGCT
>JADLBK010000048.1 GCA_020847755.1 Flavobacteriales bacterium
CTTGGCCATGGTCTGGTCGTTGTCTGGTCGGTTATTTCTTGTCGGCGAACGGGAACCCGAACTCGCGCAGGAGGGCCTTGGCCTCGGCGTCGGTGCGGGCGGTGGTCACGAACGTGATGTCCATGCCGCGGATCTTGGCCACCTTGTCGATGTCGATCTCCGGGAAGATGATCTGCTCCTTCACCCCGAAGGTGAAGTTGCCGCGGCCGTCGAAACCCTTGGCGGGCACGCCGCGGAAGTCGCGGGTGCGGGGCAGGGCCACGGCGATGAGGCGGTCGAGGAACTCGTACATCTTGTCGCCGCGCAGGGTGACGCGGGCGCCGATGGGCATGCCGCGGCGCAGCTTGAAGTTGCTGATGTCCTTCTTGGAGACGGTGGGCACGGCCTTCTGGCCGCTGATGGTGGTCATCTCCACGACGGCGTTGTCCACGATCTTCTTGTCGCCGACCGCATCGCCCAGGCCCTGGTTGAGGTTGATCTTCACCAGGCGGGGCACCTGCATGGAGCTCTTGTAGTTGAACTCCTTCTGCAGGGCGGGGGCCACCTCCTTGACGTACTTGGCTTTGAGCCGGGGGCTGTAGGTGCTCATCACTTGGCGGCTGATCTCTTGGTCTTCACGTAGCGCTCCAGCTTGCCCTCCTTGTTGAGGCGGCGCCCCACGCGGCCGGGAAGGCCGCTCTTGGCGTCGATCAGCATGAGGTTGCTCAGTTGGATGGGTCCCTCCTTGTCCACGATGCCGCCCTGGGGGTTGGCCGTGGTGGGCTTGGAGTGCTTCTTGTTGATGTTCAGTCCTTCAACGAGGGCGGTGTTGCGCTCGCGCATCACCTCGAGCACGCGGCCCTCCTTGCCGCGGTCCTCGCCGGCGATCACCTTCACCAGGTCGCCCTTCTTGATGTGTGTCTTCTTCTGCATGGCGCGGTGTGGATCAGAGCACCTCGGGTGCCAGGGAGATGATCTTCATGAACTTCTTCTCGCGCAGCTCCTTGGCCACCGGGCCGAAGATGCGGGTGCCCTTCATCTCGCCGGCGGCGTCCAGCAGCACCACCGCGTTGTCGTCGAAGCGGATGTAGCTGCCATCCTTGCGGCGGAGTTCCTTGCGGGTGCGCACCACCACGGCCTTGTGCACGGTGCCTTTCTTGGCACTGCCGTTGGGCAGGGCATCCTTGATGGACACCACCACGGTGTCCCCGATGCGCGCATAGCGGCGGGCCGTGCCACCGAGCACGCGGATCACGAGCACCTCCTTGGCGCCGCTGTTGTCGGCCACATTGAGCCGGGATTCCTGTTGGATCATCGTTCGGGTGCGTTACTTGGCGCGTTCGACCACCTCCACCACGCGCCAGCACTTGTTCTTGCTGATGGGGCGGGTCTCCATGATGCGCACGGTGTCGCCGATGTGGGCCTCCTGCTTCTCGTCGTGCGCCATGAACTTGCTGCTCCTCTTGACGAACTTGCCGTACTTGGGGTGCATCACGCGGCGCTCGACGGTCACCACCACGCTCTTGTCCATCTTGTCGCTGGTGACGATGCCGATGCGTTCCTTCCTGAGGTTGCGTTCCATGGCTTAGTTCGATTTGGCGTTCAGTTCGCGGGCGCGGAGCTCGGTGAGCACGCGGGCCACTTCACGGCGGCGGCTGCGCAGGAGCAGGGGATTCTCCACGGGGCTCACGGCGTGGTCGAAGCGGAGCTTGGCCAGTGCGTTGCGTTCCTCCTGCAGCTTGTCCTGCAGTTCCTGGACGGTGAGGTCCTTGAGGGTGGTGCCTTTCTTCTTCATGGCTTCGCTTATTGACCGTCGTAGTCCTCGCGCACGACGAACTTGGTCTTGATGGGCAGCTTCTGGGCCGCCAGGCGCAGGGCCTCCTTGGCGGTGGCCATCGGCACGCCGTCGGCCTCGAAGATGATGCGTCCGGCGTGGACCACGGCCACCCAGTGGTCCAGGGCGCCTTTGCCCTTGCCCATGCGCACCTCTGCGGGTTTCGCGGTCACGGGCTTGTCGGGGAACACCTTGATCCAGACCTGGCCTTCACGCTTCATGTGGCGGGTGAGGGCCACACGGGCGGCCTCGATCTGGCGGCTGGTGAGCCATACGCTCTCCATGGCCTTGAGGCCGAAGGAGCCCAGGCTCACGCGGTGTCCGCGCTGGGCCACGCCCTTCATGCGGCCCTTGTGCATATTGCGGCGCTTGCTGCGCTTCGGTTGCAACATGGCGATCAGTTGTTACTGCGGTTACCTCCTCCACGACGATCTCCACCCGGACGGCGGTCACCACCGCCGCCACGACGCTCGCCACCACCGCGGCGCTCGCCCATGGGGCGGGGGCCACCGGGACCCTTGCCGCCTTTCTGCTGGCCCACGTTGGGGCTCAGGTCGCGCTTGCCGAACACCTCGCCGCGGCAGATCCAGCATTTCACCCCGATGCGGCCCATCTTGGTGTGCGCCTCGCTGATGGCGAAGTCGATGTCGGCGCGCAGGGTGTGCAGGGGCACGCGGCCCTCGCGGTAGCTCTCCGTGCGGGCGATCTCCGCCCCATTGAGGCGGCCGGCCACCGTGAGCTTGATGCCCTCGGCACCCATGCGCATGGTGCTGGCCACGGCCATCTTCATGGCGCGGCGGAAGCTGATACGGCCTTCGAGCTGACGGGCGATGCTGTCGGCCACGAGCTTGGCGTCCAGTTCAGGGCGCTTGATCTCGAAGATGTTGAGCTGGACATCCTTGCCGGTGAACTTCTTGAGCTCCTCCCGAAGCTTGTCCACCTCGGCGCCGCCCTTGCCGATGATGACGCCGGGGCGGGCGGTGTTGATGGTGACGGTGACGAGCTTGAGGGTGCGCTCGATGATGATCTTGCTCACGCTCGCCTTCTTCAGGCGGGTGATGAGGTACTGGCGGATGCGCTCATCCTCGACGATCTTGTCGACGTAGTTGTCGCCGCCGTACCAATTGCTGTCCCAGCCCTTGATGTAGCCGAGGCGCGAGCCGGTCGGGTGTGCTTTCTGTCCCATGGTCCGAGGGTACGGGTCTTAGTTGTTGGCGGTGTCGACGATGAGCGTGACGTGGTTCGAGCGCTTCTTCATGCGGTAGGCGCGCCCCTGGGGGGCGGGCAGCATGCGCTTCAGGCCACGGGCCTCGTCCACCATGACGCTGCGCACGATCAGCCCGGCCTCGTCGGCGCGCTGGCCTTCGTGCTTGGCCTCCCAGTTGGCGATGGCGCTGCGGAGCAGTTTGTACATCGGCTTGCTGGCGTGGCGGGTGCTGAACTGCAGGATGCTCAGGGCCTTCTCCACGCCGAGGCCGCGGATGTTGTCCGCCACCTGCCGCATGCGACGGGGGCTGGTGGGCACGTTCCGCAGGCGGGCGATGGCCACTTCCTTCATGGCCTCCTTGCGCTTCTCGGCGCTCAGTTTCTTACGCTGTCCCATGGGCTATCACTGCTTCTTGTTGCCGGAGTGGCCGCGGAACGTGCGGGTGGGGGCGAACTCGCCCAACTTGTGGCCCACCATGTTCTCGGTCACGTACACGGGGATGAACTTGTTGCCGTTGTGCACCGCGAGCGTCAGGCCGACGAACTCGGGCGTGATGGTGCTGGAGCGCGACCAGGTCTTCAGTACGGCCTTCTTGCCGGACTTCTGCATGTCGGTGACGCGCTTCGCCAGCTTGTAGTGGACGAACGGCGGTTTCTTGAGGGAGCGGCTCATGACTGGCTATCAGATCGATGCGGCCTTGCTGTTGCGGCGCGCGATGATGAACTTGCTCGTGGTGCGCTTGGGGTGGCGCGTCTTCTTGCCCTTGGCAAGGAGGCCCTTGCGGCTGCGGGGGTGACCGCCGGAGGCGCGTCCCTCACCACCGCCCATGGGGTGGTCCACCGGGTTCATGGCCACGGCACGGGTGCGGGGGCGACGACCCTGCCAGCGGCTGCGACCGGCCTTGCCGCTCTTCTGCAGCATGTGCTCCGCGTTGCTCACGCTTCCCACCGTCGCCAGGCAATCGCAAAGGATCATGCGAAGCTCCCCGCTGGGCATCTTCAGGGTGGCATAGCGGCCCTCGCGGGCGCTCAACTGGGCGAAGGTGCCGGCGCTGCGGGCCAGGGCGCCGCCCTTGCCGGGCTGCAGCTCCACGTTGTGCACCAGGGTGCCCAGCGGGATCTCGGCCAGGGGCAGGGTGTTGCCCACTTCGGGGGCCACGCCTTTGCCGCTCAGCACCTGCTGGCCCACCTTCAGGCCGGTGGGGGCGAGCATGTAACGCTTTTCGCCGTCGGCATACACCAGCAGGGCGATGCGGGCGCTGCGGTTGGGGTCGTACTCGATGGTGCGCACCGTGGCGGGGATGCCGTGCTTGTTGCGCTTGAGGTCGACCGTACGGAAGCGCTGTTTGTGACCACCGCCGATGTAGCGCATGGTCATCTTGCCCTGGTTGTTACGGCCGCCGCTCTTGGTGCGGCCCGTGGTCAGGCTGGGCTCGGGAACGTTGGTGGTGACGCCCTCGAAGTCGGTGATCACCCGGTGGCGGGTGCCGGGGGTGACGGGGTTCAGCTTGCGGATGCCCATGGGTCGTTCGGTGCTGCGGGATCAGATGCTGCTGTACAGGTCGATGGTCTCGCCCGCCTTGAGGGTGACGATGGCCTTCTTGTAGGAGGCGCTGGACCCGTGCAGGATGTTGGTCTTGGTGTAGCGGGTGCGGCGCTTGCCACGCACGATCATGGTGCGCACGCTGTCCACCTCCACGCCATACTGCTTCTTCACCGCGTCGCGGATCTGCAGCTTGTTGCTATCGCGGGCCACCACGAAACCGTAGCGGTTCTCCTTCTCGCCTTGGGCGGTCATCTTCTCCGTGATGATCGGTCGGATGAGGATCTGGCTCATGGCTTACTTGGTGAGGGTGGCCTCGAGGGCGGCGATCGCGTCCTTCACGATCAGCACCTTGTTGGCGTTCATGATGTCGTAGGTGTTCACCTCGCTGGCGATGACCACGCGGGCGCCCTGGATGTTGCGCGCGCTGAGCAGCACGTTCTCATCCTTGGCGGGCAGCACCAAGAGGGCCTTGCGGTCGTTGAGGCTGAAGGCCTTGAGCATGCCGGCGAAGGTGCTGGTCTTGGGGGCCTTGATGCCGGTGCCTTCGAGCACGGCGATGGCGCCATCCTTGGCCTTGTAGGTGAGGGCGCTGCGGCGGGCCAGGTCCTTCACCTTCTTGTTGAGCTTGAAGGAGTAATCGCGCGGCTTGGGGCCGAACACGCGCGCGCCACCCTTGAACAGCGGGCTCTTGATGGAGCCCTTGCGACTGCCGCCGGTCCCCTTCTGGCGGTGCAACTTCTTGGTGCTGCCGCTCACCTCGCTCTTCTCCAAGGTCTTGTGCGTGCCCTGGCGCTTGTTGGCCAGGTGCTGCTTCACGTCCAGCCAGATGGCATGGTCGTTCGGCTCCACGGCGAAGACCGCGTCGTTGAGCTTGGCCTTCTTTCCGGTGGCCTTGCCGTCGGTGCTGTAGATCTCGAGCTCCATCTTACTTCCAGATGATCACCATGCTGCCTTTGGCACCGGGGACGGCACCACGCACCACGAGGAGATTTTTGTCCTTGTCCACCTTCACCACCTTGAGGTTCTCGGTGGTGTACTGTTCACCGCCCTTGCGGCCGGCCATGCGCAGGCCCTTGAACACGCGGGCGGGATAGGAACTGCCGCCCAGCGAACCCGGGGCGCGGCTCCGGTCGTGCTGACCATGGGTGGTCTCGCCCACGCCGCTGAAGCCGTGGCGTTTCACCACGCCCTGGAAGCCCTTGCCCTTGCTGTTGCCGGTCACGGTCACGAAGGAGCCTTCCTCGAACAGGTCGACACCGACCGTGTCGCCCAGCTTGAGGTCCTGCTCGAACTCCTTGAACTCGTGGGCCTTCACCTTGGGGGTGGTGCCCGCCTTTTTGTAGTGGCCGGCCAGGGCCTTGGTGGCGTGCTTCTCGCCGCGCTCGCCATAGGCGAGCTGCACGGCCTCATAGCCGTCCTTCTCGGTGGTGCGCACATGCGTCACCACGCAGGGACCGGCCTCGATCACGGTGCAGCCCACGAGCTGCCCGTCCGTATCGTACAGGCTGGTCATTCCGATCTTCTTGCCGATCAAGCCGCTCATTGTGCAGTTCGTTTACTCGGTCAGACCTTGATCTCCACGTCCACGCCGCTGGGGAGCTCCAGTTTCATCAGGGCATCGATCGTCTTGCTGGACGAGCTGTAGATGTCCATCAGGCGCTTGTAGCTGCAGAGCTGGAACTGTTCGCGGGCCTTCTTGTTGACGTGCGGGCTGCGCAGCACGGTGAAGATGCGCTTGTGGGTGGGCAGGGGGATGGGACCGCTCACCACGGCGCCCGTGCTCTTCACGGTCTTCACGATCTTCTCGGCGCTCTTGTCGACGAGGTTGTGATCGTAGGACCTCAGCTTGATGCGGATCTTTTGGGTCATCGCAGTTGGGGGTCAGGCGGAGACTTTGCCACGCACCTTGGCCAGGACGGCCTCGGCGACGTTGTTGGGGGCTTGCTGGTAGTGGCTGAACTCCATGGTGCTGCTGGCGCGACCGGAGCTCAGGGTGCGGAGGCTGGTGACGTAGCCGAACATCTCGCTCAGGGGCACGGTGCCCTTGATGGCTTTGGCACCGGAGCGGTCCTCCATCCCCTGGATGGTGCCGCGGCGGCGGTTGAGGTCGCCCACGATGTCGCCCATGTTCTCCTCGGGGGTCACCACCTCGATCTTCATGATGGGCTCCATCAGCACGGGTTTGCACTTGGGCACCGCTTCGCGGAAGGCGCTCTTGGCGCAGATCTCGAAGCTCAGTGCGTCGGAGTCCACGTTGTGGAACGAACCATCGTACAGCGTCACCTTCAGGCTCTCCATCGGGTAGCCGGCGAGCACGCCGTTCTGCAGGCTGGCCTTGAAGCCCTTCTCCACGGCGGGGATGAATTCCTTGGGAATGGATCCACCCTTGATCTCATCGATGAACTCCAGACCGGGTTTCTCCTGGTCGGTCTGGGGTTCGATGCGCACATGGATGTCGGCGAACTTGCCGCGGCCACCGGTCTGCTTCTTATACACCTCACGGTGTTCCACGGAGCCGCTGATCGCCTCCTTGTACTTCACCTGCGGTGCACCCTGGTTGCACTCCACCTTGAACTCGCGCTTCATGCGGTCCACGATGATCTCCAGGTGCAGTTCGCCCATCCCGCTGATCACGGTCTGGCCTGTTTCGTCGTCCGTGTGCACGCGGAACGTGGGGTCCTCCTCGGCCAGCTTGTAGAGGGCGGTGCCCATCTTGTCCATGTCGGCCTGGCTCTTGGGCTCCACGGCGATGCCGATCACGGGCTCGGGGAAGCTCATGCTCTCCAGCACGATCGGCTTGTTCTCATCGCACAGCGTGTCACCGGTGCGGATGTCCTTGAAGCCGACAGCTGCGCCGATGTCACCCGCCTCGATCACCTCCACGGGGTTCTGCGTGTTGGCGTGCATCTGGAAGATGCGGCTGATGCGCTCCGTGTTGCCGGTGCGCATGTTCTTCACATAGCTGCCGGCGGGCACCGCACCGCTGTAGCAGCGGAAGAAGGCCAGACGGCCCACATAGGGGTCGGTGGCGATCTTGAAGGCCAGGCTGGCCATGGGCTCCTTGGCGTCGGGGCGGCGCGTCAGTTCCTCGCCCGTATCGGGGTCGGTGCCGGTGACGGAGGCGATGTCCATCGGGCTCGGCAGGTAGGCCATAACGGCGTCGAGCATGGTCTGCACGCCCTTGTTCTTGAAGGCGCTGCCGCAGAGCACCGGGGTGATGCTCATGTTGATGGTGCTGATGCGCACCGCGTTCATGATCTCGGCCTCGGTGAGGCTGTCGGGGTCGGCGAAGTACTTCTCCATCAAGGTGTCGTCGCTTTCGGCGACGGCCTCGATGAGCTTGTCACGCCACTCCTTCACGGTATCGACGAGGTCGGCGGGAATGGGCACTTCGCTCCAGGTCATGCCCTGGTCGGCCTCGTTCCACACCATGCCGCGGTTGTTGATCAGGTCCACCACCCCTTTGAAGTCCGCCTCGGCGCCGATGGGCACCTGCAGGGGCACGGGGTTGGCGCCGAGGCGCTCGCGGATCTGTTTCACCACGTTGAAGAAGTCCGCACCGCTGCGGTCCATCTTGTTGACGAAGGCCAGGCGGGGCACCTGGTACTTGTTGGCCTGGCGCCAAACGGTCTCGCTCTGGGGCTCCACGCCGCCCACGGCGCAGAAAAGCGCCACGGCACCGTCCAGCACGCGCAGGCTGCGCTCCACCTCCACGGTGAAGTCCACGTGGCCCGGGGTGTCGATCAGGTTGATCTTGTACTTCTCGCCACGGTAGTTCCAACTGGTGGTGGTGGCGGCACTGGTGATGGTGATGCCGCGCTCCTGCTCCTGCTCCATCCAGTCCATGGTGGCGGCTCCGTCATGCACCTCGCCGATCTTGTGGACCAGGCCGGTGTAGTACAGGATGCGCTCGGACGTGGTGGTCTTGCCGGCATCAATGTGCGCCATGATGCCGATGTTGCGCGTGTATTTGAGGTCGCGGGCCATGTGGCTGTGCTCGTTGGCTTAGAAGCGGAAGTGGCTGAAGGCCTTGTTCGCTTCGGCCATTTTGTGGACTTCTTCTTTCTTCTTGAACGCGGCCCCCTCCTCCTTGCTGGCGGCGAGGATCTCGTTGGCGAGCTTCTGCGCCATGCTGCGCTCGTTGCGGCCGCGGCTGTATCCGATGAGCCACTTCATGGCCAGGCTGCGCTTGCGGTCATCGCGCACCGGCTGGGGGATCTGGAAGTTGGCACCGCCGACCCGACGCGTGCGGACCTCCACCTGGGGGGTCACGTTCTGCAGGGCTTTGCGCCACACCTCAAGGCCGTCCTCCCCGCTCTTCTCGCCCACGATGTCGATCGCATCGTAGAAGATGTCGAAGGCCTTGCTCTTCTTGCCCGAGTACATCAGGTTGTTCACGAACTTGGTCACCA
>JADLBK010000049.1 GCA_020847755.1 Flavobacteriales bacterium
AGTACAGCAACTCCATGCAGGTGTTCAACATCAGCGACCCGGCGGCGCCCACCCTCAGTGCCACCATCGCCACCGGATCGGGTCCCTGGTCCGTGGCCGTTTCCGGCAGCCATGCCTATGTGGTGAACACGAGCAGCAACAGCATGCAGGTGTTCAACATCAGCGACCCGGCGGCGCCCACCCTCACTGCCACCATCGCTACCGGATGGGGTCCCACGGCCGTGGCCGTTTCCGGCAGCCATGCCTATTTGGTGCATTCGGGCAGCAACAGCATGATGGTGTACAACATCAGCAACCCGGCGGCGCCTAGCCTCAGTGCCACCATTGCCACGGGCTCGGCTCCGTGGTCCGTGGCCGTTTCCGGAAGCAACGCCTATGTGATGAACCGGTACGACAACACCATGCAGGTGTTCAACCTGTTCTGCCCGCCGAACATGGTGACGATCGATCCCGTGACCGGTGAATTCACCACGCAGCCCTTGACCGGGCTCACCCAGAACGGCAGCGCGGCGGGCAATACACCGTACTGGAACGGAACGCAATGGGTGACGAACTCGAGCAACATCTTCAACAACGGGGGCAACGTTGGCATGGGTACCAACACGCCGGCGAACAGGTTGGATGTGGAGGGTGGCCTGGCCGTGGGTGGCTCCTACTCCGGCTCCACCGCCGCACCCGCCAACGGTGCGATCATCGAAGGCAACGTGGGCATGGGCACCACCACGCCGGCGAACCGGTTGGATGTGGAGGGTGGCCTGGCCGTGGGTGGCTCCTACTCCGGCTCCACCGCCGCACCCGCCAACGGTGCGATCATTGAAGGCAATGTGGGCATGGGTACCACCACACCAGCGAACAGGTTGGATGTGGAGGGCGGCCTGGCCGTGGGCAGTTCCTACTCTGGCTCCACCGTCGCACCCGCCAACGGTGCGATCATCGAAGGCAACGTGGGCATCGGCACCACCACGCCGGCCAACAAGTTGGACGTGGAGGGCAGGCTGGCCGTGGGCAGCTCCTACTCCGGCTCCACCGTCGCACCCGCCAACGGTGCGATCATTGAAGGCAACGTGGGCATCGGTACCGCCACACCGGCCGCAAAGCTGGATGTGGCCGGCACCGTGAAGATCGCCGACGGTACACAAGGCACCGGCAAACTCCTCACCAGCGATGCCCAGGGCAACGCCAGCTGGCAGGCCCTGAGCCCCGAAAGCATCTTCGGCAGTGGCAGTGTGCCCGGTGGCGCCATTTGCTTGAACAGCCTCGCAACCGTCGCCACCGGATGGGGTCCCCTTTCAGTGGCCTTCTCCGGAAACAACGCCTATGTGGTGAGCCAGTACAGCAACTCCATGCAGGTGTTCAACATCAGCGACCCGGCGGCGCCCACCCTCAGTGCCACCATTGCTACAGGCTCGACTCCCTGGTCCGTGGCCATTTCCGGCAGCCAGGCCTATGTGGTGAACTATGGCAGCAGCAACATGATGGTGTTCAACATCAGCAACCCGGCGGCGCCCACCCTCAGTGCCACCATCGCCACCGGATCGGGTCCCGCTTCAGTGGCCGTCTCTGGAAGCAACGCCTATGTGGTGAATTACAACAGCGCCACCATGCAGGTGTTCAACATCAGCAACCCGGCGGTGCCCACCCTCAGTGCCACCATTGCCACCGGATCCCAGCCCAGGTCCTTGGCCGTTTCCGGCAGTCATGCTTATGTGGTGAATCAGAGCAGCAGCACCATGCAGGTGTTCAACATCAGCAACCCGGCGGCGCCCACCCTCAGTGCCACCATCGCCACCGGGTCGAATCCCCAGTCCGTGGCTGTTTCCGGCAGCCATGCCTTTGTGGTGAATGCGACCAGCAACACCATGCAGGTGTTCAACCTGTTCTGCCCGCCGAACATGGTGACGATCGATCCCGTGACCGGTGAATTCACCGCCCAGCAACTGGCCGGGCTCACCCAGAACGGCAGCGCGGCGGGCAATACGCCGTACTGGAACGGAACGCAATGGGTGGCGAACTCGAGCAACATCTTCAACAACGGGGGCAACGTGGGCATCGGCACCACCAACCCCATCGCACCCCTGCACGTGGTGCCGAACGGCTCCAACTCCTATTCCAGCCTGCCCATCACCTTCTTCAATTACGGCTCCGTTCTCCAGAACATCAACTGGGTCCCGGTCACCATGGCGGGCTACTTCCAAGGCAATCTGATGGTCACTCAAGCGGTGATGACCACCAACGGCGCGCTCACCGTCTCCGATCGACGGTTGAAGAAGATCGTGGGCCGCACCGATACGGAGGAGGACCTGGCCGTCCTGGACCGGATCCAGGTGACCGATTACACCTTCATCGACAGCATCACCCAAGGCAATTCCGTGCAGAAGAAGGTGATCGCGCAGGAGCTCGAGGAAGTGTACCCGAACGCCATCAGGTACAACCAGGACCACATCCCGGACATCTACTCGCTGTCCAGCGCCGTGCGCAGCGCGGAGGGCAAGCTGGTCGTCACCCTGGCGAAGCCGCACGGCCTGGTCCAAGGCGATCAACTGAAGTGGATCGAAGAGAACGGCACGGAGCACTTCGACAGCGTATCCTGCGTGATCGATGCGCACACCTTCGAACTGCCCAGCGCGGAACCCCGGTCGCGGATCTTCGTGTGGGGCCGGAAGGTGAACGACCTGCGCACGGTGGACTATGACGCCGTGACGATGCTGAACGTGAGCGCCACACAGGCGCTCCATAAGCTGGTCCGCGCGCTGCAGGAGCGGAACGAGGCCCTGGAGCAGCGGAACAGCTTGCTGGACGCCGAGCTGGAAGGGATGAGGGCGCAACTGGAGGCGAACACCGCGCTGATGCTGAAGCTGCAGAGCGTCTTGGATGCGCAGACCCGCAAGTGATCGTGATCACCGCACAACACACGGGATCATGAACACACGAACTCATCGGAGTGCTCTGCGCCGCGTGATCGCGCTCGCCACGCTGGTGCTTACCATCGGGCTGCAGGCGCAGGTGCTCATCGGCACGGATGGTGGCACCTCTGTTCTACCGAACACCACCATCAGCTGGTCGGTGGGCGAGCCCTTCATCGGCACGGGCACCGCGGGCAATGGTGCGATGACCCAAGGGTACCAGCAGCCTGCCGATCGCCGGATCCGTTGTTCCGTGAGCGGATCGACGTTCTGCGGAAGCGGGAGCGCCCTGGTGATGATCACCTACAGCACGGCCAGGCCGTTCGCTCCGGGCAATGTGTTCACCGCGCAGCTCAGTGACGCGTTCGGCAGTTTCGTCGGTCCGGTCCCGATCGGGAGCGTGAGCGCCACCGGGAGCGGGACGATCAACGCCGCCGTTCCTGCGGTCGCGCCCGGCACCGCGTACCGCATCCGCGTGGTGAGCAGTGCCCCGGCGATCATCGGCGTTGACAATGGGGTGGACCTGACGATCGGAGCGGCCGTGCCATACTATGCGGACGTGGACGGCGATGGCGCCGGGGACCCGGACAGCGACACGCTGACCTGCGCGCCACCGATCGGCTACGTGGCGGACAACACCGACGGCTGCCCCACCGATCCCTTGAAGTCCGCCCCCGGCCAATGCGGTTGCGGTGAAGTGGACAGCGACACGGACAACGACCTCACGGCCGACTGCAACGACGGCTGCCCCACCGACCCGACCAAGACCTGGGAGGGCATCTGCGGCTGCGGCGTGCCCGACGTGGACGGCGACGGCGACACGGTGATGGACTGCCTGGACGGCTGCCCGACGGACCCCGACAAGGTGGCGCCGGGCGTGTGCGGTTGTGGCACGCCGGACACGGACACGGATGGCGACACCACGCTGGACTGCAACGACCTGTGCCCGCTGGACCCCAACAAGACCGCGCCCGGCACCTGCGGCTGCGGCCAGGCGGAACCGGGTTCCGCCTGCAACGACGGCGACCCGCTGACGGGCAACGACCAGGTGAACGCCAGCTGCCAATGCGTGGGCCAGCCGCTGGACTGCGCCGGCGTGCCGGGCGGATCGGCGCTGCCGGGCACCCCGTGCAACGATGGCGATGCCAACACCATCAACGACGTGTACGACGCCACCTGCATTTGCGCCGGCACCCCGGCCAACGCGGGCGTGCAGCTCACCCTCAGCACCGATGCCGCCGCCGCACAGACCAGCTGGGAGATCATCCCCCAAGGCGGCGGAACGGCCGTGTGCAGCGGTTCGGGCTATGCGAACAACAGCACCCAGGTGCTCGGCTGCCCCATCGTGGCAGGCTGCTACGAGCTGCGCGTGCTGGACAGCTTCGGCGATGGCATGAGCACCGGCGGCTATGTGCTGCGCGATGCCAACGGCCAGCGCATCATCGACAACGCCGGTGACGGGGTCTTCACCTTCGAGAGCCGCATCGCCAACAACGGCGGCTTCTGCCTGCCCCTGGGCACCGACCGCCTGCGCGCCAGCCGCTGCGACCTGGAGAGCCTGCTGCCCACGGATTGGATCGCCGCCGAGGAGAACCCCGCGGTGAGCGCCCAGTTCGGCGTGGGCAACCAGGCCGATGACGGCTACCAGTTCTGGTTCTTCAACCCCGACGGCGGGTACAGCCGACGCATCCTGGTCACCCATGCCAGCGCCAGCTACCTGTTCCCGGCGGGCGCGACGCGCGCGTGCCACCTGGGCTTCGCCGGCATCGTCACCAACCCCCTCCCGCAGCAGCAGCTGCTGAACGTGCGGCTGCGCGGCCTGGTCAACGGGGCGTATGCGGCGTTCGGCCCCGCGTGCCGCCTGCGCATCGGCGCTGCCTGCACCACCACGCAACTGACCAACAACCCCTTGAGCAGCGAGCACTCCTGCGGCGTCACCCGCAGCTTCGGCGGTGCGGACAAGCTGTTCGCGGACGCGGTGCCCGGTGCCAACCGCTACCGGTTCCGGTTCGAACGCATCGGCGGCGGCTTCACCCGGATGATCGCGAGCAGCTCGCGGGTCCTCACCCTCAAGTGGAACACGCTGCCCCTGGTGGCGGGCGACAGCTACACCGTGACGGTGGCGGCCAGCTACGATGCGGGCGCCACCTGGTGCCCGACCGGCGCCGCCTGCACGGTGGCCATCACCGCTCCGGCCAGCGCACAACAACGGTCCGAAGTGTCGACCTCCACCGATCTGCTGGTCTTCCCCAACCCCAACCGCGGCGATGTCGTGAACGTGCTGGCCGATGGCCTGCCGATCGGGACCACCACGGCCGACCTCTCCGTCACCGACCTCTTCGGCAAGCTGGTTCAAAGTGTCCAGGTGCCGGTGACCGATGGCACGGTGCGTCAAGTGATCGACCTCAGTGGTCGCACGGCCTCGGGCGTTTACTTGGTGGTCCTGCGTGTGGAGGGGACCGAGCAGGTGCGGCGGTTGGTGGTGCACTAGGGGTCCGGTGATCCCGGGCAGGATCCCTGGATCACTGGAAATCCCGACCTTTGCGGCCCGAATTCAGGAGCCATGAAGGAGATCGCCGAAAGCCGCGCCCTGCTGGGGGCCACCGCGGACCTGTCGCTGAAGGAGCTGAACAGCCTGTACAAGGGGCTGATGAAGCAGCACCACCCCGACCGCTTCACCGACGAGGCGGAGCGCACCGCGGCCGAGGCGATGAGCCAGCGCATCATCGCGGCGTACAAGCTGCTGGAGGGCCTGCATCCGGAGACGCGGGCCGCACGGGCCGAGGAGTTCGAGCGCACCCTCGCCAGTGGCATCGCGGGCTGGCAGTACAAGGGCCGGGTGCTGAGCCTCACCTTCGGGGATGGCAGCGAGCACGCGTTCGTGGGCGTGCCAGCGAACACGTACAACAAGTTCGTGGGGACCGATGCCACGCCGCGTTTCGTCCGACGCCACCTGATCGGGACGTTCCCGCAACGGCGGGTGAGCAGTGCCGTGGCGGTCTAGCGCATTTCGACCACCGGGGTGGTCCCTGTCCGTTCGCGGGCTATCTTGGTGGCATGGTAAAGCCCGGTCATCGTTCGATGCGCCGTCGTCGCCAGGACCGGATGACGATGGAGCGTGTGACGCCGGTGCGCGACGGACGCACCCGCGGGTCGCGGGTCGCCTGCCATTGGCGCGATGGCGCCGGTGAGCTCCACATCGCCGAGCTATCGGCGGCGCAGAGTTGGCCCTTCCTTCATGGTCCTGCGGTGCGCTGAGCCTTATCGGCCGATGGAGGCCTGGTCCGCCTTCACCACCTTGAACTCGGTGCGGCGGTTGGCCTGGTGCTCCTCCTCGTTGCACTTCACGCCGTCCCGGCAGTCATTCACCAGCCGTTCCTCTCCGTAGCCCATGGCCTGGATGCGGGCGGGGTCGGCACCACGGCGGATCAGGTAGTTCACGGCGCTGTTGGCCCGCGCATCGCTGAGCACCAGGTTGTAGGGCACGCTGCCGCGCGCATCGGTGTGTGCGCTGAGCTCGAAGCTGAGGTGCGGATTGTCGTTGATCAGCTGCACCACGCGGTCGAGCTCCTTGGCGGCATCCAGGCGGATGTCCCACTTGTCGTAGTCATAGTAGATGTTGTTCAGCACGAAGCTCTGGCCCACCTGCGCACCTTGCAGCTGGATGCCGTGGTGCAGCGTATCGGAACGCAGCAGGCCCTTGGTGCTCAGGTCGATCGTGCGCGTGAGGTGGTCGGCATGCCCGGCCTTGATGCGGTAGTCGGTGTTCGCCTTCAGGGGGAATGAGAAGGCCCCATTGGGACCGGTGATGACCGTGACGTCCTCGTTCAACGTGAGGTCCGTGAGGGTGACGTGCACGTTCGGCA
The DNA here is from genome assembly GCA_020847755.1 of Flavobacteriales bacterium. Taxonomy (GTDB): domain Bacteria; phylum Bacteroidota; class Bacteroidia; order Flavobacteriales_F; family PHOS-HE28; genus PHOS-HE28. Next base: position 6,770 of record JADLBK010000049.1, read on the forward strand.
GGAAGAGCCCGGAATCGCCCACGACCTCACCTTCCACGAAGAAGGTGGGTTCATAGGCCCAGAACACGTACACCTGGTCGCTGCCTTCGCGGTTGCTGCTGAGGTAGCCGCCCTGCTCGGTGCTGTCCAGCACCAGGCCGAAGTCATCGAACGGCGTGTTGAGGGGGGCATTGAGGTTGCGCGGTGTGCTCCACCCATCATTCTCCGGATGGGTCTCGAACACATCAAGTCCGCCCATGTTGCGGTGCGCGGTGGAGGAGAAGTAGAGCGAACGACCGTTCACCACGGGGAAGAGCTCGTTGCCCGGGGTGTTCACCGTGGGCCCCAGGTTCACCGGCGCGGTCCAGCCGGCACCCCGGTCCTCGCTCATCCAGATGTCGGAACCGCCCAGCCCGCCGGGCCGGTCGCTCACGAAGTACATGGTCCGGCCATCGGCGCTCAAGGCGGGATGTCCGGTGCTCCAGTCGGGACTGTTGTAGGGGAAGTCGATCAGGTCGCTCCACTGCCCCGTACTGTCGAGCGTGGCGCGGAACAGCATCAGGTGGCTGGTGTTCGCGGCGTCCTTCATCAGCTTGCGCTTCAGGTAGTCGCTCCGTGTGAAGAAGAGCGTCCGCCCGTCCGGGGAGACCACGGCCGGGCCTTCATGGTAGGGACCGTTCACTGCGCCGGGCAGGGGCACGGCCTCGGTCCAGGTCACCACCGTGCGTTTGTTCACCGTGTACAGGTCCATGTAGGAGAGGCCGTCCCAGGGGTCGGCCTTGGCTGCCGGTGCGGGACGTTCGCCCACCACCAGGAGGCCCTTGCCGTGGGGGCGCGGGCTGAAGGCCGTGGTGAGGCCCGGCAGCGTGAGCCTGTTCACGATGTACCTGCCGCTGTCGGTATGGAAGAGGGCCACATCCCGGGTGGAGGCGAAGAGGTCCTGGGCACGGCGGTCCTCGGGCGTTTCCTCGAGCACGCGCAGGAAGAGCGCACCCGCCGCGTCCGTCGCTCCGGAGGAGAGCAGGACCTGTCCGTAGCGCAGCGCGGTGTCCCCGCTGAGGCGTTGCGTGGCGTCCGCCAGGGCATAGAACTCGCGTGCGCGGTGCGGATCGTTCCGATGGTAATGGGCCTCGGCCAGACGGAGCTGGGCGCGGCGGTCGGGTGAGCTGCGCAAGGCGCGGTCGTAGTGTTCGGAGGCCTTGCGGTACTGCATCAGGTCGAAGGCCTTGTCACCCTTGTGCAGGTGCAGGCTCGCGCAGGAGGTCAGCAGGGCCGCGCCGGCCAGAAGGAGGGTGTGGCGCACGATGGGGCTCATGGTCAGAAGTAACGGGGTGACTTGATGCGGATGGGGTCCTTGCCGAGGTCGATGCCGAGCATCACCTCATGGGAACCTCCGCTGAACCGGCGCAGGCGCGATGTGGTCATGTCGTAGGCATAGCCCACGCGGAACACGGGCGTGATCTGGTACTCCACCATGGCGATCGCGCCGTCGCCGGTGCGGTAGCCGGCCCCCACCCAAAGCCGTTCGCGGAACAGCACGTTGCAGTTGATGTCGGCCTGGGGTGGCGCCGCGGGCTCCACCTTCAGGAGGATGGAAGGCTTGATGTCGATGCTCTCGCTCACCGGGAACACGCGGCCGGCATGCAGGTAGAAGTGACGCGTGAAGTAGTCGTCCACCACGGTGGTGTTCGCCTGGCTCACCTGGTCGTCGGCGCTGTAGAGATTGGGCACCGAGAGGCCGACGTACGTGCGTGGGTCGTGCCAGTAGAGGCCGAAGCCGAACTTGCCCACCAGCGCGTTCTTCAGGTTCTGCGCGTACACCGCATCATCCTCGTCCCAGTAGGTGAGCTCGCTGAGGCGCGCGGAGTACACCGACAGCCCCGCCCGGAGACCGAAGGCCAGGCGGCTCGCACCACCGGTGCGGATGCTGTAGGCATAGTGGCCGGAGATGTCGAGGTCGCGGCTGATGCCGATCTGGTCATGCACCACCGAGAGCCCGAGGCCCATGCGGTTGTTCCAGAGCGGACCGTCCACGGCGGCCATGCTCGTGCGTGGCGCGCCGGGCATGTTCGTCCATTGCTCACGATGGAGCAGGCTGCCGCTCACGTAGGGATGGCTGCCGGCATAGGCCGGATTGAGGAAGAGCCCGTTGAACATGTACTGGCTCACCATCACCTCCTGCTGGGCGCGGAGCGGGGCTCCGGCGAGCAGGACGAACAGCAGGGGCAGGATGCGGTGCATGGCGGAGGGTGTTGTCGTTCGTTCCATGGAGCGGTTCATCGGCGGAGGTCCACGTAGTTCTGCATCGGTGCGCCGTCCGGGGTCAGCGTCAGCACCACGAAGTAGGTGCCGTTGGGCAGGGGCTCACCCTGCTGGTTCTCGCCGCTCCAGTCATTGGTGTAGCGCACGCGGTCGTACACCACGTTGCCCCAGCGGTTGTAGATGATGATGCGGTTGTCCGGATAGGCCTCGAGACCCTGCACCACGTAGCTGTCGTTGCTGCCATCCCCGTTCGGGGTGAAGCCCGTCGGCATCACCACGTCCATGGGTTGGTCAAGGGTGAAGGAGAGGGTGATGGAGCAGCCGTTCGCATCGGTGATCGTGACGGTGTACGTACCGGCGGCCAGACCGTTCACCGAAGCTTCATCCGCACCGGTGCTCCACGCGAAGCTGTACGGCGCCGTTCCACCATCGGGGGTCACCGTGATGCTGCCATCGTTGCTGCCGTGGCCACTGAGGTTGTAGCCGTTGGAGTAGGTCACCACCAGGCTGTCCACGGTCAGTGTGGCGCCATCGTTCACGGTGAACGCACTGTTCCAGCTGCATCCGGCGGCATCGCTCACCGTGACCGTGTAGGTGCCTGCGGCCAGTCCGCTGAGGTCCTCGGAGCCGGCGCCGGTGTTCCACAGGAAGTTGTAAGGCAACGTACCGCTCGTGACGGTGAGGTCGATGGCCCCCGTGGCCACGGCCAGGCAGCTGGCATCGTTCACGATGGCTTCGGCGACGAGCGCAGGTCCGCCCTCCACCTGCACGGACAGTGCGGCGATGCAGCCGTTGAGGTCGGTGATGGTCACCGCGTAGGTGCCGGCGCTGACGCTGCTGAGGTCCTCGCTCATCGCGCCATGCGCCCAGTCGAAGGTGTAGGGTGCGCCGCCCCCCTGGACGGTGAGGTCCACGGCGCCATTGGTCTGGCCGCATCCGGCGGCCGTGGCGCTGTAGGTGGCGTCGATGGCCGTGGCCGCGATGAGGTCCGCGCAGCCCTGGGCCTGGCATCCGTTCGCATCGGTCACCGTGAGGCAGTAGGTGCCTGCACCGAGCGCGGCGATGCTGTCAGCGGTGCTGCTGAAGCTGCCCGGACCCGTCCAGAGATAGGTGTAGCCGCCCGCACCACCGCTGGCCAGCGCTGTGAGGAGGCCGTCGTTGACACCTGCGCAGCTCGTGTTGCTGCCACTGGGGTAGGTGAAGGCGATGGGCATCGGCACCACCGGGGTCGGGGCCGTAAGCGTCACGTCCTGCACGCTGACACAGCCGTTCATGTCGGTCACCGTGAGGGTGTAGAGGCCGGCCGCGAGGCCGCTCAGCGTGTCCGAACTGCTGGAGAAGCCGTTCGGGCCGGACCAGGTGAGCTGTTCGCCGCCGTTGCCGCCGAGCACGGTGACGCCCACCGCCGCATCGCTCGATCCGTCGCAGCTCGTGTTGAAGCCGTTGAAGGTGGCGATGTCCAGCAGGGCGGTCAGCGCACTGTCCGGCTCGGTGAGCGTGATGTTCAGAAGCGTTGCGCACTGGTTCGCATCGGTGATCACCACTTCATAGTCGCCGGCGATCACACCGCTCAGGTCCTCGGTGGCGTAGCTGGTGCTGTCGGGCCCGCGCCAGTCGAAGCTGTACGGCGCGGTGCCACCACTGATGGCGAGATCGATGGTGCCGTCGCTGCCGCCCAGGCAGCTGATGTTCGTGCCACTGGGGAAGGCCTGAGCCGAAAGGCTGCCGTCCATGGGCTGCGCGGGTTCGCTCAGGGTGAAGCTCGTATCGCGCTGGCAGCCGTTGCCATCGGTCACGGTGAGCGTGTAGGTGCCGGCCACGAGGGCGGTGAGGGTGTCGGCACCGTTCGCGCTGAAACCGTTCGGTCCGCTCCACAGGTGGTCCAACGTGCCGGCCCCACCGGTGGCGAGCACCGCGATCACGCCGGTACTGTCGCCGGCGCAGGCGATGTTGGTGCCTCCGGTCTGGCTCACGTAGGTGCTGAGGTCGATCGGTGCGCTGGCCGACATCGTCGTGCTCCAGCTTCCGCTGCAGGAACCGGCGTCGAGCACTGTCACTGCGTAGGTGCCGCCCGCGAGGCCCGAGGGATCCTCGCTGGTGGACGTGAACCCGTTGGGGCCGCTCCAGGCGAAGGTGTAGGGCAGCACACCGCCGGAGACCTCCAGGTCGATGCTGCCATCGCTTCCTCCATCGCACACGGTCCCGCTGTTGTTGAGCGTGGCCTGCAAGGGCTGCGGCGCGATGAGCAGCGCCTGCTGCGCGCTCGTGCAGCCGTTGTCATCCACGATGGTCACCATGTAGGTGCCTGCGGCCAGGCCGCTGAGATCCTCGGTGACCGCGGCGAAACCGCCGGGTCCGCTCCAGGCGAACTGGTACGGGGCGAGGCCACCGCTCACGGTGAGGTCGATGGTGCCATCCGCGACGCCGCAGCTCACGTGGAAGCCGTTGCCGGCATCGCTCAGCACCAGGTCGCCGTCGAAGGCCGGCGGTGCGCTCAGCGCAATGCTCTGCGTGGCGGAGCAGCCGGTGGCGTCGCTGACGACCACCGTGTACGTTCCTGCACCCAGTCCCGTGATGGTGGCCGTGTTGGCGGCGAAGCCGTTCGGTCCGCTCCAGGCATACTGCAAGGCACCGCTGCCGCCCGCGACGCTTGCGGTGATGCTTCCGGCCTCACTGCCGGAGCAGGGCAGGGTGAAGCCTCCGCCGAAGAGGGCGGCTTGCAGGTCCACCGTGATCGGTACCGGTGCGGTGAGGGTCGCATCGACGTTGGTGGTGCAGCCGTTCATGTCGGTGATGGTGGCCGCATAAGTGCCCGCAGCGAGGCCGCTCGGATCCTCGTCATTGCTCATGTAACCGTTCGGGCCGCTCCAGACCACGTAGTAGGGTGCGGTGCCGCCCTGGGGGGCGAGGTCGATCCATCCATCCGTGGCGCCGTCGCAGCTCACACCGGTGCCGCCGCCGAGCACGCTCGTGGTGATGGTCCCATCCACCGGCGCTGGTGCGGTGAGGGTGATGGATTGTTGCGCGGTGCAGCCCACGAGGTCGGTCACGTTGATCGTGTAGGTGCCGGCCAGCAGGCCCGTGGGGTCCTGCACGTTGGCGGCGAAGCCATTGGGACCGCTCCAGCTGACGCCATAGGGGGCGAGACCGCCCGCGATCGTGGCGTCCACCGATCCGGTGTACGCACCGTCGCAGCTGGTGTTGGCACCACCTGGCCACACGCTGGCCAGCAGACCCACGTTCAGGGGCGCCGGTGCCACGAGCGAATACTGTTCAAGGTGGCCGCACCCGTTGGCGTCGGTGATGATCACGAAGTAGTTGCCCGCGGGCACCCCGGTGATGTCCTCATCGCTGCTGGCGAAGCCGTTCGGCCCGGTCCAGCTGAACTGGTAGCCCGGGGTGCCTCCGGTCACGTCGATGTCCAGGGCTCCGTTGGAAGCACCGGCACAGCTCACCTGGTAACCGCCGGGGTAGCCGCTCATCAGCGAGCTCACCATGAACATGCCGGGTTCCTGCACGTTCACCGGGTGCACCGACGAGCAGCCGTTCGCATCGGTGATCGTGGCCACGTACACGCCGGCAGGCAGCTGGGCGATGTCCTCGCTCGTCGAGATGAAGCCGTTGGGCCCGCTCCAGTTGAACATCATCGGGGCGGTCCCTCCCGCGGCAGTGAGGTCGATCGCCCCATCGGCGTTGCCCTGGCAGAGGGCGTCCTGCACCAGTTGGGTGGCGGTGATGGCTGCGGGTTCATCGAGCAGGAAGCTTGTGCTGGCGGTGCAGCCGTTGGCATCCAGTACGGTCACCGAGTAGCTGCCGGCAGCAAGGCCCGAGGGATCCTCGGTGGTGCTGACGTATGCGTTGGGTCCGGTCCATTGGACGATGCTGCCGCCCGCGCCGCCGCTGATGTGCAGGTCGATGCTGCCATCGGAACCGCCTGCGCAGGAGATGGCCGTGCCACCCACCGTGGTGCTCGGGTCACCGGTGAGCACCAGGGCGTCCGGCTCGGTGAGCGTCGTGCCCGCGTTCACCACACACCCATTGGCATCCGTGATCGTCGCGGTGTAGGTGCCTGAGATGAGGTTGAACTGATCGGCACCTGTGGCCGTGAAACCGTTGGGTCCGGTCCAGGTGACGCTGAACGGAGCGTTGCCGCCCGTGAGGCTGAGGTCGATCGAGCCGGACGCGGCACCATGGCAGGAGATGGCATCCCCGCTGGCGGTCTGGCTGAGCGCGATGGAGGAGGCGATCGGGTCGGGCTCTTCGAGCACGATCGTCGCCGCCGCGGTGCAGCCGTTCGCATCCGTGACCAGGAGGTCGTAGGTGCCGGCGGCCAGGCCGGAGAGGTCCTCGCTGGTGGCGCTGAAGCCGTTCGGTCCGGTCCACACGAAGGTGTGGGGTGCCGTGCCACCGAGGACCGTGGCGTCGATGACACCGTCCGACCCGCCGGCACAGCTGATCTCGGTGCCATTGTGCTTGGGCGCGATGGCCAGCACGTTCAAGGGGGTGGGCGCGGTCAGTGTCCAGTTCTCGGTCGTGGCGCATCCGTTCGCATCGGTCACCGTCATTGTGTAGGTGCCTGCGGAAAGGCCCGTCAGGTCCTCGTCCGTGCTGGTGAAGCCGTTGGGGCCGGTCCACGCAAAGGTGTATGGTGGGGTGGCGCCGGAGACGTTGACCGCGATGCTGCCGTCGGTGGCTCCCACGCAGCTCACACCGGAACCGTTGATGTCGCTCAGCACGGCCGCGATGGTGAAGAGCCCGGGCTGCACGACACTGAAGGTGCGCTGGATGCCGCATCCGTTCGCATCCGTCACGGTCACGGTGTACACACCGGCGGTCAGCCCGTTCACGTCATCCGTGTTCGCTGAGTAGCCGTTCGGTCCGGTCCAGGTCATCTGGTACGGCGCCGTGCCGCCGGTGACCGACAGGTCGATGGCGCCGTCCGCAGCACCCTGGCAGGCGGCGGGGATGATGGTGGCCGTGGCCCCGAGCACCGGGGGTTCGTTGAGCAGGAAGCTCGTGGAGGTGGTGCAGCCATTGCCGTCGTTCACCATCAGGGCGTACGAACCGGCGCTCAGTCCCGTCACATCCTCCAGACCGGTCTGGTTGCCCCACTGATCGCTCCAGAAGTAGTTGTACGGCCAGGTGCCGCCGCTCACCGTCACGTCGATCCATCCGTCCTCACCACCGTGGCAGGAGATGTTGGTGCCCGAGTGATCGCTCACCGCGCTGGTGATGGAGAGCGGAGCGGCCGGTTGGGTGATGGTCACCGGGATCTGCTTCGGGATCGCGCAACCATTGTTGTCCACCACGTCGGCGGTCCAGGTGCCCGCGCTCAGACCTGTGGCCAGCGCTCCGGTCTGCACCGGGCTCGTGTTCCACGTGATGCTGAAGCTTCCGCTACCGCCGGTCACCTCGATCTCGGCGAAGCCGTCGCTACCGCCATGGCAGCTCACCATGCCCAGGTTCTCCACATAGGGCAGGATGGTGGCCGCAGGCTGTGCGATCGTCACCACTGTGCTGGCGCTGCATCCGTTGGCATCCTGCACCGTGGCGGTGTAGCTGCCGGCGAAGAGGTTCGAGGCGGTGGCCCCCGTCTGCACAGGGGTGCTGTTCCATGTGATGGTATACGGTGCGGTGCCGCCCGTGGCGCTCACGGTGGCGGAGCCGCTGTTCGCACCGTGGCAGAGCACGTCCGTGATGATGGTCGCCGACAGCGCGAGCGGTGCGGCGGGCCCGCCGATGGACACGGACGAGGATGTCGTGCATCCGTTCGCATCCGTCGCGGTCACGGTCCAGTTGCCTTGCGCAAGACCGTTGGCCGTGGCGCCGAACTGGATCGGAGCGGTGTTCCAGGCGTAGGTGTAGGGCGCAGTGCCGCCCGATGCGCTCACCGTGGCCTGTCCGTTCGCACTGCCGAAGCAGCTCTGGTCGGTGGTGGACACCGTGCTGAGGCTCAGTGCTGAGGCGGGCGCGGTCACCACGGCCTGCGCGGTGGCGGTGCATCCGTTGCCGTCCGTCACGGTCACCACATAGGTGCCCGGGCCCACATTGTTCAACAGCGCGCCATTCTGAACGGGGATGCTGTTCCAGATGTAGCTCACGAGGCCCGTGCCGCCCGAGGAAGTGGCCGCAGCACCGCCATCGGTGAGTCCGAAGCAGCTCACACCATCCGTGCTGACGATCGAAGCGGTCAAGGATGCGGCCGGTGCGCTGATGGTGGCGCTCACCAGCGCGCTGCAGCCATTGGCGTCCACCACGGTGCACAGGTGGGTGCCCGCTGCGAGCCCCGTGGCCTGCGGCGTGTTCTGGACCGGTGTCGTGTTCCAGGAGTACGTGTAGGGCGCGGTGCCCAGCGAAGCGGCGACTTCCGCGGAGCCGGTGGCCTGGCCGAAGCAGCCCGCGTCGGTGGTCGCGATCAGCGCGGCCGTCAGCGCACCGGCAGGTGCGGCGATGGACGCGTTCACCGAGGTGGTGCATCCGTAGGCATCGGTGATCGTGCAGGTCCACGAGCCGGCACCGAGGCCGCTCGCGGTGGCACTGGTCTGAATGGGAACCGTGTTCCAGCTGTACGTGTAGGGGGGCGTTCCGCCGTTGGCGGACACGCTGGCGCTGCCGGTGTTGCCCGCGCACGCCACGTCGGTGGTGCCCGTAACGGCACCCGTCAATGGTGCCGCGGGTTGGGTCACCAGCACGTTGGCGGTCGTCGTGCATCCGTTCGCATCGGTCACGGTGCAGGTCCAGGGGCCTGCGGTGAGGCCCGTGGCCGTTTGGGTGTTCTGCGCCGGTGTCGTGTTCCAGCTGTAGGTGTAGGGACCGGTGCCACCGGTGACGTTCACCGAGGCGCTTCCGCTGTTGCCACCATGACAGGCCACGGCGTTCACCGGGGAGGCGATGGCGTTCAATGCAGCGGCCGGCTCAGCGATGATGGCGTCCACGCTCGTGGTGCAGCCATGGTCGTCGGTGACGGTACAGGTCCATGGGCCGGCGGCAAGCCCGGTCGCCGTGGCGTTCGTTTGGGCGGGCACCGTGTTCCAGGAATAGGAATACGGGGCCGTGCCACCGCTGCTGTTCACCGTGGCGCTTCCGGTCGTTCCGTTGTGGCAACCCACGTCGCTGATGCTGCCGATCCCGGCGCTGAGGGCGGCGGTGGGTTCAGCGATCGTGGCGCCGACCTGTGCCGTGCATCCGTTCGCATCGGTCACGGTCACGGTCCACGTTCCTGCCGCGAGCCCCGAGGCGTTCGGCGAGAACTGCGCGGGCGTGGTGTTCCACGCGAACTGATGCGGTGCGACCCCACCGGAGACCGCGGCGGTGGCAGTGCCCGTCTGGCCGCCGTGGCACAGCACATCCGCCGTGGTGGGCACGGTGGGCAAGAGCGCGGCGGGGCTGGTGATCATCACGGAGGCGTTCGCGGCGCAGCCGTTCGCATCCGTTACGGTCAGCGTGTGCGACCCAGCGGAGAGCCCGTTCACGTCCTCGCTGTTCGAGGCAAAGCCGTTCGGTCCGGACCAGATGGGCGTCAAGGGTGCCACGCCTCCGGTGATGGTGGCATCGATGGTGCCATCCGACGCAGCGAAGCACGACACGCCGAAGCCGTTGCCCTGGTCTGCTGCGCTCAACTGGATCTGCAGCGCTTGAGGGGCGTTCAGGGCTATGGTCTCGGAACTGGAGCATCCGTTGTCGTCCGTGACGACGAACGTGTAGGTTCCCGCAGCGAGCCCGCTGATGTCCTCGGCCGCACTGGTGAAAGCATTGGGGCCGGTCCAGGAGAAGGTGTACGGCGGCGTGGCCCCGCTGACGGTCATGGCGATGCTGCCGTCGGTGGCTCCAGGGCAGCTCACATGCGCACCACCCGTGTAGGTGGGCACGTTGGCGCTGATGCTGAAGAGCCCGGGCTGGTTCACGTTCCAGCTGCTGGTGTGCACACATCCGTTGGCATCGGTCACGGTCACCTGGTACACGCCGGCGGCCAGGTTGCTGATGTCGCCCGTGGAGGCGGTGAAGCCACCAGGTCCGGTCCAGTCATGCGCATAGGGCGCAGTGCCTCCGGTGGTGGTGAGGTCCACCGCGCCATCGCTGGCGCCCTGGCAGGCAGCGGCCGTGATGGAGGCCGTGGTACCGATGGCGGCTGACGGCTGACCCACCGTGGCCTGCACGGTGGTGGTGCAGCCGCGTGCATCCGTCACCGTGCAGGTCCAGGTACCGGCCGCAAGGTTCGTGGCCGTGGCACCGGCCTGGACGGGGCTCGTGTTCCAGCTGAAGGTGTAGGGGGCCGTTCCGCCGTTGCCCGAGGCCGTGGCGCCACCCGTTGCCTCACCGAAGCAGGCGGCCGGTGTGGTGGACGTGATGGAGGCCGAGAGAGCGGCCGCCGGTTGCGTGATCGTCACCGCGTGGAGGGTGGAGCATCCGTTGGCATCGATCACCGTGCAGGTCCAGATGCCTGCGGGCAGGTTGTTCGCGGTGGCACCGTTCTGCACGGGGGTCGTGTTCCATTGGAAGGTGTAGGGAGCGGTACCACCGGAGGCGTTCACCGCGGCACTGCCGTTGGAACCACCGAAGCAGCTCACCGACAGGTTCGCGCCGTTGCTCGTGCTGAGCGCGGCGGCAGGCTGGCCGATGGTGACGGTCGTGGTGGTGCTGCATCCATGCGCATCGGTCACGGTGCAGGTCCACGTGCCGGCCGTGAGGTTGATCGCCGAAGCCGTGTTCTGCGCAGGGCTCGTGTTCCATTGATAGGTGTAGGGAGCTGTTCCCCCGCTGGCGTCGGCCGTGGCGCTGCCGCTTGCACCACCATGGCACGTTACCGCCGTTTGCGCGGTGATCGATGCGTTCAGCAGGGCCGGTTCGGATACGGTCCAGCTTGCGGTGAAGGTGCAGCCGTTGGCATCGTTCAGGATCAGGGTGTACACCCCGGCGGCAAGACCGCTCAGGTCCTCCGCGTTGCTGGAGAAGCCGTTAGGACCGCTCCAGGCGGTGCTGTACGGACCGTTGCCCCCCGTGGCAGCGATCGCGATCGCGCCCGAGGCATCATTGCGGCAGGCGAGATCGCTCACGATCGCCGTGACGTTCAAGGCAGCAGGTTGGCTCAGGGTCCAGCTTGCGGTCGCGCTGCAGCCGTGCGCGTCGGTGACGATCACGGTGTAGGTGCCTGCGGTCAGGCCTCCGTTGAGGTCGGCACTGGTGCTGCTGAAGCCGCCCGGCCCGGTCCAGGCGTACGTATACGGCGATACACCGCCCGTCACCGCAAGGTCGATGCTGCCGGTGCTGCCACCGAAGCAGGTGGGAGCGGTGGTGCCGGCGGTCAAGCTCAGAGCTGCGACGGGGCCGCCGATCGTCGCGTTCACCGAGGCGGTGAGGGGGCAGCCGTTCTGGTCGGTGATCGTGGCCATGTACGTGCCAGCCACCAGACCCGTCGCCATCAGCCCGTGCTGCGGCGGTGTGGTGTTCCAATTCACCGCATAGGCTCCGCTGCCGCCGGTGATGCTGAGCACGGCGGTGCCGGCCGCATCACCGAAGCAGCCCTCCGGCGTGGTGCTGAGCAGGTTCGCCTGGATGGGTGCGGCCGGTTGGGCGATGCTGGCTTGCACGCTGTGGGTGCATCCGTTCACATCGGTCACGGTGCAGGTCCAGGTGCCGGCGGGCAGGTTCGTGGCGGTCGCCCCCGTCTGCACCGGGCTCGTGCTCCAGGCATACGTATAGGGGCCGGTACCGCCGGAAGCGGTCGCCGAAGCGCCGCCGGTGCTCTGCCCATGGCACAGCACGGGCGAACTGGAAGCGATGGAGGCGGTCAGTGCGGCGTTCGGTTGCCCGATGGTCACGTTCACCGTCGTGGTGCACAGGTTCACATCGGTCACCGTGCAGGTCCAGGTGCCTGCGGGCAGGTTCGTGGCGGTCGCGCCGTTCTGGGCCGGGCTGGTGTTCCAGCTGTACGCGTATGGGCCGGTGCCCCCGGTCGCGCCCACGGTGGCGCTGCCGCTGGCGTTCCCATGGCACGGCACATCGGTCTGCGCCTGCACGGTGGCGCTCAGCGGTGCGGCCGGTTGGTCGATGATGACGCTGTGCTGTGCCGTGCAACCATTCCCATCGGTCACCGTGGCCGTCCAGCTGCCTGCAGGCAGGTTGCTGGCCGTGGCGCCATGTTGCGCAGGGGATGTGTTCCAGGTGATGCTGTGCGGAGCGGTGCCACCGCTGACCGCCACGGTGGCGCTGCCCGTGCTGTTGCCGAAGCAGCGCACATGCGTCACCAGGTTCGTGGACATGCTGATCGGCGCCGTGGGACCACCGATGCTGGCCGTGGCCGATCCGATGCAGCCGTAGCCATCGCTCACCGTCACCGTCCAGGTGCCGGGGGTGAGGGCCGTGGCCGTGGCCGCAACCTGTGCCGGTGCCGTGTTCCACGCGTAGCTGTACGGCGGGATGCCCCCGACCGCGGAGGCCGTGGCACTGCCCGCTCCATCGCCGAAGCAGGCCACCGGCGTGGTCTGTGCGATCGAGGCCACCACCGGTGTCGCCTCCACCAGGGTCACGTTGGAGGAGGCCGTGCAGCCGTTCGCATCGGTCACGCTGAGCGTGTACGCGCCGGCGGCCAGTCCGCTGATGTCGGCCGAGCTGCTGGTGAAGCCGTTCGGCCCGGACCAGGTCGGTGCGTAGGGACCGGAACCTCCGGTGATCGTCGCATCGATGGATCCATCACTTCCGCCGTGGCAGCTGATGTTCTGTCCGAAGGCGAGCACAGCGGGTTCGAGGTCCACGACCAGAACGCCGGGACCGATGACATTGAAGCTCTGGGTGCGGGTGCACGCTGCGTCCGTCACGGTCACCGTGTAGGTGCCGGCGGCCAGGCCGGTGAGGTCCTGCGTGCTGGCGGTGAACCCGTTGGGGCCGGTCCAGCTGTACGTGTAGGGCGCCACACCGCCGGTCGTGCTCAGGTTGATGGCACCGTTCGACTGGCCGTTGCAGAGGGGGGCGGTGATGACGGCGCTGAGCGCGAGGTTGCTCACGCGCACCTGCCGGCCCACGCTGCGCGTGCAGCTGCCGTCCGTGATGGTCACCACATAGGTGGTGGTGCTCGTGGGGGAGGCCACCGGGTTCGGACACGAGGCGCAGCTCAGGCCGGCGGCGGGGCTCCAGCTGTAGGTGCTTCCGCCGGTGACCTGCAAGGGCCAGGAACCACCCGTACAGATGGTGCCTCCCGGGGATACCGTCGCGAACAGCGTGTCCAGCAGGGGAAAGGTGAGCGAATCGAGGTTCTGTGCCGGGCAGAACGGGTTGCCCAGAATGAAGAGCAGCTCTTCGCTGTACTCATTGAGGCCGTCGATCAGCGGGTCCACCGTTCGGTCGACGAACGTCTGGTTCGCCGGGATCACGATGGATTTCGGCAGCAACGGGTTGACCGGTGGGATGGCCGTGTAGTCCGTGCCGTTGGTCGCGCTGCCCTGGATGTAGTACTGGACGCTGAGCGGCGTGGGATGGGCGAAAGGACGCTCGAAGCGCACCCAGCCCGGGTTGCATCCTTCCACGAGCTCGGGCGTGCCACTGGCCGTGAAGGCCTGCATGGTCACGTTGTTGCTCTCGATCTTTTCGATGAACACACCGGAGTCGTATTTCCGGTCAGAGGCGTCGGCGATGACGAGCTTCAGATGGTAGCTCTGGCACGGGGTCACGGCGCTGCGTGCCACAAGGTGCCGGGTGAAGCCATCATACTGGATGGTCGCACCGCCCGCATTGTCGAAATAGTAGGCGGAGTTGCTGCCGTTGTTGACGTTGTTGATGGTGACCGGCTGGTTGCTACCGGGGATCCGTGCGATGTTCTTTTCGTTGCCCGCGTTCGGATCGCCCACGATGCCCGGTCCGCTGATGTAGAAGCCGAACACGTCGTTGTACTGCGAACCCACCCACTCGTTGTATTCCTCGCTGGCGAAGACGAAGTTGAAGGAGAGGCTGTCGCCGGTGGGGATGATGTCGAACTCGAACTTGCACGCATCCATCGTGGTGCGACCTGTGACCGCGTTGAGGATGGGATCGCCCGGGGTGCCTTGCGCGAACCAGTTGCCGCCGCCCCCGTTGTTATTGGGCCCGATGGCATCGGTGATGCGACCGGTGGTGAGGATCACACCCTCCTCCGCGGAAAGGGCGGAGCCGGTGTAGCTGAATTCCCCGTAGCCCAGACCATGGCACGTGATCACCGGGTTGCTGATGGTGACGCCCGGGCCGGTGATGCTGGCCGCGAGCTGTTGCAGGTTCGCCTGCGGGCTCACCACCAATTGAGCTTGTGCGGCGGGTGTGAGGACGAACAAGGCCGCGATGAGGGTCGTCGCGGCGATGGAGCGGAGGCGGGTGGGGCGCATCGGGCTCATTGGTTCCGGGCGTTGGAGCAGCGGGCCTCGACCTGCTGCTGGGTCAGGCTCTCCTCGTGAGCACGGGCGCTGGTGACGGTCCGCCCGATGCTGGCGGCGGCGGCGCTGCGCGGATCGATGCCGCTCAGCGGGTCCGCCGGTGCGATCACCAGCAGCCCGGCCGGCACGCAGGCATAGGCCAGCTTGAGGCCGGTGCCATTCAGCAGGTCCTGGGAGAGGGCATCGCGTTCCTGTGCGGTGAGGCCGTCCACGCGCAGGATCAGGGTCGCAGCCGGGTGGGTCTGTGCCTGGAGGCCGATGGCGCTGATCAGCAGAAAGGTGCTGAGGATCAGGCCTTTGAAAAAGGCGTTCCGTTCCATGGTCCGTTCGTTCACGCAGCTCCTCGGGATGAGTGGTCCCGGGATCCGCGGCCCTTTTTACCGGACCAAGGGCCGAAAGGTTATCGACCGATCGGTCCGGATGGTCGACGAGCGGGTGGCGGCGACCGGCGGAGCCGGTTCAGGACCGTGTGCCGCGACGGGTCATGAGGGCGGCGTAGAGCGCGATGCCGGCCGCCACGCTCACATTCAGGGATCCGACCCGGCCGGCCATGGGGATGCGCATCAAGGCATCGGCCATGCGGAGCACGCGATCGCTGACCCCGGTGGCCTCGGCTCCCAGCACCAGCACAAGGGGTCCGCTGAGATCCGTGAGATGGATGTCCTCTGCGGCCTTCTCGGTGCAGGCCACGATGCGAAGACCATGGGCCCGGGCCACGTGGAGGCCGTCCACGAGCATCCGTGTTCGGCACACGGGCAACCGCATCAGGGCGCCGGCCGAGCTTTTCACCGCATCGGGCCCCAGGCGCGCGGAACCGCTGGAAGGCACCAGAAGGCCGTGGGCGCCCAGGCATTCCGCACTTCGGGCCACGGCGCCCACGTTGCGCACATCGGTCACGCCATCAAGGGCGACGATGAGGGGCTGCTCGCCGCGCTCATAGGCCATGCTGATCAGCTCGTCGAGGTCCTGCCGGCCCACGGGGCTGACGAAGGCCACCACGCCCTGGTGTTCGCCGCGCACCAGGCGGTCCAGTTTCTCGGCCGGTACCATCTGCAGAGGGACCCCCTGCCCTTGTGCGGCCTGCCTCACGCTGCGCGGGCCTTCGCCGGTGGCATCCCGCTTCAGGAGCACCCGTTCCACCGTGACGCCGGACCGCAGGGCCTCCAGCACGGGGTGCACACCATAGAGGATGCCGTCCTTGCCCGCCATCAGTTCTGCAGCGCGCGGCCGTTGCGCCAGCTTTCCACGTTGCGGTACCAGGCCCCCTTCAGCAGGGGATCGCGCTCCAGCACAAGGTCGTTCTCCGAGAACGGCGAGCTGCGCCGGATGAAGGTGAAGGTGGTGCTCATCAGGTTGCTCTCCTCGCCGTAGATCCACGTCTCCCCCCGCGCGCTGCGGTAGATGGTGGTCGGTGTGCCGAAGATGATGTGGACCAGGCCGCGGTCCGTGCGCCAGCCTTCCACATGGGCCGTGAAGTACCGGTTGGCGCTTTCCACACGCTGGTAATAGGCCCGGATGGCGGCCCGCGCCCTTTCGCGATCACCGGCGGCATCCTGCCAGAACCGCTCCACGGCCTGCCGGACATTGCCGGCCTGGCTGATGCGGTCGAACTCCTGCATGGACGTGATGTAGCGCAGGGGAGGCACCATGCTTTCCGCATCGGCCACGTAGGGATGACCCGGGCCGAGGACGAACAGGCTGTACCCCTCGCTGCGGGTGCTGTCCGGGCGCAGGTGATAGCAGCCCGGCCGCGCCAGCTCGAGCAGCAGATCACCGTGATCGTCCACCCTTACCATGAAGGTCGTGTCGGGGGTGAGGTCAAGGCCGGAGGCTCCCTGCTCGGTGAACACCGGTGACGGGAGCCGATGGTCCTGATGGTAGTGCGCGGCCATCAGGGTGCGCCCTGCGTACCGGGGGCAGTGCACGCGCAGGTCCGTTGGACCGCCGAAGTGGTCGTCGAAGTAGGGCAGTTCGCGGTCGCGCTCCATGGGCAGGAAATCCTGGCGCACACTGCCGTTGGCGCGGTCCACATCGATCATCACGGTGCTGCGCGTGTTGCGGTTCAGGTCGTGTGCGGTGATGCGCAGCACGAAACTGCTTCGCTCGTTGCGCCGCAGGTCCATCCGGCCGATCAGTTCATGGTCGCCGCCCTGCCCGTCCGCAGCGTCCCGCACCAGTGTGCTGGCGCTGTCCAACAAAGTGCGGGCGTTCCAGTCGGAGAGCGCCTCGTAGCTGACCCGCACGACGGCGCGGAAGGGCGGCCCGTCGCCGTCACCCTTGTAAAGCAGGTCGCGCGTGCGCAGGCTGAAGAAGATGACCGAGGCCTCATCCGCCAGGTGGTGGACCCTGGCCTTGAACTCCAGGCTCGATGATTCCTGGCCGTAGAGGTAGGCCAGATTGTCCGCCGTGCCCGTCCGGGCGGGCGGTCGGCTGCCGCAGGCGGCGAGCAGGGCTGCGGTGAACAGCGCGACCGGGGTCCGACGGATGCTCATGGTTCAAGCAGGTTCGGTGCCCCTTCGGCCCGCGAGAGCAGTGCCGTGTTCTGGACCTTGTTCGTCTTTGCGCCGAGCTGCTTCAGCAGTTCCACCTGGCGCACCAGGTTGCCGGAACCCTCGCTCAGCTTGCCCATCGCCTCATCGTAGCTGCCCTTGGCCAGCTTCAGTTGGTTGCCCACCTTGATCAGGTCCTCGGTGAAGCCCACGAACTTCTCGTAGAGCTTTCCGGCGCGGTCCGCGATCTCCAGGTGGTTGCGGGCGATGCGTTCATGTTTCCAGATGCCGTGGATGGTGCGCAGGGTGGCCATCAGGGTGCTGTGCGTCACCATCACCACCTGCCGGTCGTAGGCCTCCTGGAAGATCTCCGGTCGTTCGCGCAAGGCCAGCAGGAAGGCCGGTTCGATCGGCACGAACATCAGCACGAAATCGACGCTGCGCACGCCGTAGAGCTTGCTGTAATCCTTCTCGGCCAGTCCCTTGGCATGGGCGCGCAGACTGTCCACATGCTGCTTGAGGAGCCGCTCGCGCTCGGCCCCCTCGGTGGCGGCGGCGAAACGTTCGTAGTGCAGCAGGCTCACCTTGCTGTCGATCACCAGGTGCTTGTCATCCGGCAGCATCACCACCGCATCGGGCCGCAGACGGCTGCCATCGGCCAGGGTGGTGCTCTCCTGCATGGAATATTCCTGGCCCTTCACGAGGCCCGAACTGCTCAGGAGCTTCTCCAGGATCATCTCCCCCCACGCGCCCTGGGCCTGGGTATCGCCTTTCAGCGCGCGCGTCAGGTCATTCGCCTCCTGGCTGAGGCGTTGGTTCTGTTCCACCAGCCGCATCACCTCGCTTTTGAGCGCGAAACGCTGCCGGCCCTCCTCGTCATACGCCTTCTGCACCTTGTCCTCGAAGTCCTTGATGCGCTCCTGCAGGGGCTTGAGCAGGGTGCCGAGCCGTTCCTGCTGCTGGTCGTTCAGGGCCTTGCCGCGTTCGGTGAGAAGCTTGTTGGCGATGTTCTCGAACTCGGTGGTCATGCGGGCATGCAGCTGGTCCAGCTCGGCCTTCTGCTCCTGGAGCTTGGTGTGAAGGCCGCTGCTGCGCTGCTGCTCCCGGGCGAGCTCCGCGCTGACGCGAAGCAGTTCCGCGCTGGTGGACGCGTGTTCCGCCACCTTGGCATCGAGCGAGGCCTTGTGTTCGGCGCGCAGCTGCGCGTTCTGTTCGGTCCGCTGCTTCAGGGCCTCATCCGACCCGGCCAGCCGCTGTTCCAGCTGCCCGCGTTGCTGCTCCGCCTCCAGGGCGTGCCGCGCGGCCATGGCCTGGAGCTTCCCCCGCCACCAGGCCCACACCACGGTCGAACCGCCCAGCGCGCCGAACAGGATCCCCAGCAGGAATGCGCCCCATGCCATGCGCACGAAGGTACGGCCCGGGTCCGCCTCAGTTGTCCAGGATCACCACGAGCGCGCCGACGGGCACTTGGTCGTACAGGGCCACGATATCGAGGTTCCGCATGCGCACACAGCCCATCGAGGTCGGCCGCCCGAGCGACGCTTCGTCCCCGGTGCCGTGCAGGTAGATGTAGCGCTCATGGCTGTCCACTGTTCCACCGCGGTTGGCGCCCTCCTCAAGGCCTTCGAGCCAGAGAATGCGGGAGGTGATGACATCGCGGGCGCTGTCCGACCTGACCAGGTCGGCCACCTCACCGGTGGGCAGGCGGTCCTTCAGCACGGCGCCGAGGGGCAGTCCGTCACCGATCTTCTCGGCCACACGGTGCAGACCCGGTGGGGTGCAGTAACTGTCCACGGTGCAGCCAAGCCCGGCCTTGGCGGTGGCGATGAGGTAGCTGCCCTGCATGCGGCCGTCCACCACATGGAACAGGCGCTGCCGTTGCGCGGAGACGTACAGGATGTGGCCATCGAGCGCAGTGCCCGGATACCGGACGGCCATGTACTCCAACAGCATGTCGGCCAGCCCTTGTTTGGGTGGATCCGTGGCGCGGAGCGATGGGGGAGCCGCCAACACGAGGAGAAGCGCAACCAACGACCTTGCCGGAGCCCGGCCCGTGCGAGGGTCAGAACAGGCTGGTGAAGCCGAAGTGCACCTTGCCATCGCGCAGGTCGAAAGGGTTGTTGAACTGGCTGCCCAGAGCGTAGGTGAGGCTGAAGATACCGGCCTTGGTCTCGAAGTTGGTGCCGACGCCGAAGCCGATGGGGTCGTCCGCGAGCACCTCCTCCCGGCTCCGGTCCTCCCACCAAGCTTGGTCCACGAAGACGAAGGCATTGCTGTTCTCCTCCAGCAGCAGGCGGTACTCCAGGGTGCCGATCGCGAAGCTGCTCGCGTAGATCGAGGCCTCATCGACCCCGCGCAGGTTGCGGATGCCGCCCAGCCGGTACAGCTCGTTCAGGTACAGCCGGTCGTTGATCATGGCACCGCCCTGTGCGGCCAGGCGCACCGTGCCCCGGCGGCCCAGCGCCCAGTGCACCACCACCTGCCCGTCCACCTGGACCTGAAGGGACTTCGTGGTCACGGTGAGCGTGTTGTCGTTCGGGTCGGGCGTGCGGCTTTCCTTGTTGCCGGCCGAACCCTCCAGGGCCATGGAATGCCCGCGTTGCGGGTTCAGGCGGTAGTCGAAGCGCTGGCGTTCGATGCCCAGGCCATAGGTGAGCAACTTCACGTTGCCGAGGCCTGGCAACAGCGAGGTGCTTCGCCCGAGCGTGCGGGAGGACTTGCTGTTGACGAACACGCTGACCATGTCGCCCTGGCGCAGGGCGAGCTGGACCGCGCCGCGACCGTTCACTTCCAGGAACGAGGTGTCCCGGCGGAAGAGCTTCAGCGACAGGTCGATGCCGAAGGGGGTTTGGAACAGGAAGGGCACCGCGGTGCGCACCTTCAGGTCCTGGGTGCGGTCCTTCAGGCTGCGCCAGTTGAGGTCGATGGACTCGCCACGGCGCAGCGCGTTCCGAAGGCGCAGGTCCACGTCGCCGGTGAATGCCACGCGCCCGGTGGCTGCGTCCGGCAGCACCCCGAGGATGCCATTGATGGAGCTGGCGCGGCGCGGGTCAAGGAAGAGGTAGAGCTTGGTGCGCTCCGGGGCGAACAGCACGTAGGGTTTCTGCCGTTGGGTCACGAACGGCAGCTCCCGGATGCGTCTGTCCAGAGCCACGATGAGCGACTCGTCGTACACATCCCCGGGCCGGATGCCGATGTGCTGGTGCAGGTAGCGCGGCGAGATGCGGGCGCTGCCCTTCACCACCACACTGTCTATGCGCACGAGCGGCCCGAGGTCCACGCGCACGGCGGCCATCAGGCCATCGCCTGTGGGGCGCAGGCTGTCCAGCCGCACCGTGGCGAACGGGTGGCCATGGTCCTCCGCGTCGCGGAGCAGGTCGTCCAGCACCTTCACCGTGCGGCGCGGCGCGATGGGCCTGCCGGCGTGGGCGCGCTCCCTGAACCGCGTGCGGCCGGCCATGTCCTGGGGGATGCCCGACCCGGACAAGGCGGCCCATCGGTGGTCAGGGCCTCGGTGAAGGGTGCAGCGCAGGGTGTCGTTCACCAGGATACAGGTGTCGAGCGAGGCCTCCAACGCGCCTTGAGCACGCAGGGCATCCACCCAGGCCAGGGCCCTGGCCTCGGCCTCGACCGGTGTGTCGGACCGTTCGGGGCGGAGGGCCCGCTTCGATAGGGGACCGTCCGCATGCAGCACCAGGACCGTGCGTTGGGCGTCCATGCAAAGGACGGCGAGTTGGCCGGCGGCCAGAAGGAGCAGCCGACGGAACCGGTGCCGGGGACGGTGCCTGGTGTCCGCCATCAGGTGCGCCAATCGATGGGGGGCAGGCCCTGGGCTTGAAGGATCTCGTTGGTGGCCGAAAAGTGGCCACATCCGATGAAGCCCCGGTGGGCGGACAATGGACTGGGATGCGGTGCCTTCAGGACGTAGTGCCGGTCCGGAGGGATCAGCGTTTCCTTCCGCTGCGCGTGCCGGCCCCAAAGCAGGAACACAAGCCCGCTCCGTTCGGTGGCCAGTGCTCGGATGGCCGTGTCTGTAAAGGTTTCCCAACCGCGACCCTGATGCGATGCGGCCTGGTCGGCCCGGACGGTGAGCGTGGCGTTCAGCAGGAGCACCCCTTGATCGGCCCATCGGCCCAGGTCACCGTGGGCAGGCCGGTCGATGCCGAGATCGCGCTTCAGTTCGGCGAAGATGTTCACCAGGGAAGGGGGGGCGGGCACCCCCGACGGCACGCTGAAGCACAGTCCATGGGCCTGGCCCGGCCCATGATAGGGGTCCTGTCCCAGGATCACCACACGTACGGCCTCCAACGGCGTGCGTGCGAACGCGTGAAAGATGTCGCGCCCGGCGGGATACACGCGGTGTGCAGCGCGCTCCTCCACCAGGAAGGACCGCAAGGCCTGGAAGTAGGGCTTTTCCAATTCCTGACCGAGCACACGTGCCCAGCCGGGGCCCAACTCGGCGGTTCGTGGTGCGGCTGTGGCCATGCTCATCGGGTCCGCCAAGTTCGCCAACGGATCGTTGAAACTTTTTCAAGGCACCTCCCGTTCCACGCGATAACTTTGGGCGACCTGGAACGTTCTACCTGCGTCCAAGGAACGTGGATAACGAACGCACAACGATGAAAAAGGTGCTTCTGGTACTGACGGTGGTGGCGGTGGGCGCGATGCTCTTCAGCTCCTGTGGCTCGAGCCATAGCTGTCCGGCGTACTCCAAGACGCATCAGGTGAAGGCTGAACGGCCCGCCTGATCCTTCCTGTGCATACATCGAGCCCGGCCGGCAGGTCCGGGCTTTCGTGTTCATCCGTCAGCAGTAGGTGAACCGAAGGACCTGAACGAGGTCCTCCCGCAGGCTGAGGGCCACGGGGCAGGTGCGCGCCACCTCCTCCAGCTCCTCCCGCGCGGCCGGGTCCAGCCCAGCCCCGTTCATGCAGATGTCCACTTCGATCTTCGAGACCCGTCGCGGTCCGGCGACCATGTGTTTCGTCACGCGGGCTGACAGGTCATTCAAGGGGTAGCCCTTTTCTCGCGCCCGGATGCCCATCACGGTCATCAGGCAGCTGGCCAGCGCGGTGCTCATCAGGTCGGTGGGCGAAAAGGCCTCGCCGCGCCCGTGATTGTCCGGTGGCGCATCGGTGATGATGGTGGCCCCGCTCCGGGTGTGGGTGGCCTCGGTGCGCAGGTCACCGAGGTAGCGGATGGAGGAGGTGCTCATGGACCAGGGTCGGCAAGGTAGCGTTGTCTTCGTAGCTTTGACAGCCTCCATGCGCCGCTCGATCCTTCTGCCGCTGATGCTGCTGCCGGTCCTGCTGGTGGCGCAGCAGACGGTGTATGATGAGACGCGGATCCTCTACAAGAAGGAGCTGCATGGTGGCCTCATCGCCCATGGCGATGGATGGGGTGCGAATTTCTTTCATGGCAAGCACCGCACCGCGCGTTCACGCCGCATGATCGGCATCGAGATCGTGGGCATGAAGCACCCCAAGGAGATCAAGAGCTTCAACCCGTACTACGAGGACGCACGCGGCTATTTCTATGGAAAGATGAACAGCGTGCTTCTGTTCCGACCCACCTGGGGGCGCAAGGAGCTCATCACCGATAAACTGCGGAAGAGCGGGGTGGAGGTGAACTACGTGTGGGGCATCGGCCCGTCCATCGCCATGCTGAAGCCTGTGTACCTGCAGATCGGCAAGCCCAGCCTTCCTTACGAGACCATCGCCGTGGAGCGCTATGACCCCGAGGTGCACTACCCGGACGACATCTTCGGTCGGGCCTCCTGGTTCAAAGGCATCGAGGAGTCGAAGTTCCGGTTCGGTGGATTCGCCCGCTTCGGCCTCAACTTCGAGCACTCGGGATCGGCTGCCGGGATCAAGGCCCTGGAGGTGGGTGGCACCATCGACGCATTCCCGGAGCGACTGCCCATCATGGCCGATCTGGATGGGGTCGAGAACAAGCAGTTCTTCCTTGAGTTGTACATCAGCATTCAGTTCGGCAAGAAGTACGTGCGATGAGCGTGGAGGAGAACCAGGCCGCGGTGCGTCCCGCGAGACGTCCCGATTGGCTCCGGGTGAAACTGCCGACAGGCGAGAGCTACCGCAAGGTCAGGTCCATCGTCAGCGAGCACAAGCTGCACACCATCTGCCAGAGCGGCAACTGCCCCAACATGGGTGAGTGCTGGGGCGAGGGTACGGCCACCTTCATGATCCTGGGCAACGTGTGCACGCGGAGCTGCGGCTTCTGTGCCGTGGCCACCGGCCGCCCGGAACCGGTGGACCCCTTCGAGCCGGCACGCGTGGCCCGGAGTGTGGAGCTGATGGGGGTGAGGCACTGCGTGATCACCAGCGTGGACCGGGACGACCTGGAGGATGGCGGGGCGGATACCTGGGCGCGCACCATCCGTGCCGTGCGGCGGCGCTGTCCGGGCACCACCATGGAGACCCTGATCCCTGACTTCAAGGGGCGCTGGCAGGACCTGGCCGTGGTGCTCGATGCCGCCCCTGACGTCCTCTCCCACAACCTGGAGACCGTGAGGCGCCTCACCAAACAGGTGCGCGTCCAAGCCCGCTATGATCGCAGCCTGGAGGTGCTGATGCGGGCCAAGCGGGCGGGCCTGCGCACCAAGAGCGGCATCATGCTCGGTTTGGGCGAGACCGACCAGGAGGTGCTGGAGACGATGGACGATCTGCGCGCCGTGGGTACCGATGTGATGACCATCGGGCAATACCTGCAGCCCACCAAGGCCCACCTCCACGTTCAGGAGTTCGTGCACCCCGACCGCTTCGCCCGGTTCAGGGAGGCGGGGCTCTCCAAGGGATTCCGTTTCGTGGAGAGCGGACCGCTGGTACGGTCCAGCTATCACGCGGAACGCCACGTGGGGTAGCCCGGACCGGTATACGATCGACGGAATTGTGACCAGGGCAGGGATGGGGAGGGAACCCTGCGGACTATCTTTGTGTTCCTTCATCAACGAACCTGAACCGGCCATTCCGACCCCTCCCATGACCCGAGCAGTACGCAACGGCCTTCTGGCCACCACCACCGCCGCCATCGCCGTCGGCGCCATCTGGATCGGCGAGCAAGGTCTTCGTTACACCCCGCGCGCGGAACGTGGCCAAGCGGCAAGTGCGCGCGGAGCGATGGACTACCTCGCCGCCATCCGCGGAAACCTCGCCACCGGACGCATCGAGCCCGGCGACCGCATCGCCATGGAGGCCGCGGTCCAGGCCTATGGAGGTCCCAAGAGCGTTGGGCTTGAGTGGGTGGAAATGGGCCCTGACAACGTGGGTGGACGCATCCGAACGGTACTTGTCGATCCGTCCGATCCCCAGGTGATCTGGTGCGGGGGCGTCTCCGGCGGGCTGTACAAGTCCTCGAACGCCGCCAACACGTGGGAAAAGATGTCGGCGTTCAATGAGAACCTGTGCATCAGCAGCATCGCCATTCTCGGGAACGGACACTTGTATGTGGCCACGGGAGCGACCCCGGAAGGCCAGTCCGGCTCGGGGGGCAGCGGCTTCATCGGGGACGGCTTGTTCATGAGCACCGACGGAGGTGCCAGTTTCACACAGGTCTTCGGGACCTCCTCGAACTGGAACACCAATGACGATTGGGCCATCGTGGACAAGATCGTGGCTCATCCCACGGAAGCCAACAAGGTGTGGGTGGCCAACAACAACGGCCTGGTCCTCTACGATGAGAGCACGAACAGCTCAACCCCTGGACCCGGTCTTCCGACCTCCCGGTGTCGGGCGCTTGAAGTGAGCGCGGACGGTTCGGTGGTGATCTGCAACATCGGAAGCAACTGCTGGCTTAGCCGTGACGGGGGCGCCTCCTTCCAACAGATGACGCTCGGCAGCAACGGCTTCCCCAACAGCCAGATCGGCCGCATGGAGTTCGCCATCTCTCCGGACGACAACAATTACCTCTACTGCATGATCGCTACAGGGGGTGGGCAGATGAACGGTGTGTGGGCCTCCACGGACAAAGGGTTCAACTGGTTCCGCATCTGGCCGGCGGGTTTCGGCACGAACGGTGTGCCCGAGCTCGACATCTTCGGCGACAACAGCCAGGGGTGGTGGGACAATGTGCTGGCCGTCGTGCCCGGAGAGCCGGACAGGATCTGGTTGGGCGGTGTATCGCTGTGGACCACCAGCCTCAATGCTCAGCCGGTGCAGCTGGCCTTGGCGTTCGACTTCCCGGGATGCTTCAACTGCGTGCATGCGGACGTGCATGACATCACCTTCGCACCGGATGGGCAGACCGCTTATGTGGCCTGCGATGGTGGCATCTACGTGAGTCCGGACAAGGGCGGTGTGTTCTACGCGGCGAACCGCTTCCTGAACATCACCCAGTTCTACTCGCTGGCGTATTCGCCCAAGGGCAAAGTGATGGGCGGCACACAGGATAATGGCACCCAGTACATCCGCCTCAGCGGTGGAACGACCGCCGAGGAGGCGATCGAGGTGAGCGGCGGTGATGGTTTCGATGCGGAGATCTCGCAGATCGACCCCAACATCATGTTCTCCACGGTGTACTTCGGATCCGTGGCCCGGTCGGCGGACGATGGCACCAACTTCGGTGATTTCTATGACGCGCGCGTGCTGGCCCTTGGCACCCCCGGCGAGCTGGGCGGCAACGGCTTGGGCGATTTCTACACCAACATCCGCCTCTACGAGAACTGGAACGACGTGAACAGCCAGGACAGTATCAATTGGCTGAACACCACGGGTGACACCCTCTTCTTCGGCGATGTCATCACCTACAAGGGTCGGATGCCCCAGATCGACCAGTTCCACACCATCACCCAGGCCATGGTGCTTCCGGACGCGGAGCTGCGCCTTCAGGACCGTGTGCAGACCCTGTTCGCCGTCGGCTTCTCCGGAGCTCAGGGCGTTTGGGTGACCCGTGATGCCTGCCAGTTCATTGAGAACCCGCAGTGGTGGAAGGTGGCGAACAACGCTGGAGGCAACGTGAACGTGCTGGAGTGGTCCGCTGATGGGGACCGCCTGTTCTGGGGCACGCTCGATGGCGAGGTGTTCATGGTGGAAGGCTTCAACAATGCCTACTCCCTGGATCAGGCCGATGTGGAACTCGGGACCGACCTGCAGCTTTCCGCTCCGGTCACGCTGATGACCAGCGGAGCACCTGTGACCGGCCTCAGCTCCGACCCGAACGACCCCGATCGGCTGCTGGTCACCCAAGGTGGCTATGGCGGTTCGCAGAAAGTGCGGCTCATCACGGGCATCAGCGGTACGCCGACCGTGACGAACAAGTGGAACATGCCGGCCGAGCTGGTGGGGATGCCCGTGTATGATGGGTTGATCCACTACGAGAACCCGGACATCTTCGTCGTCGGTACGGAGTTCGGTGTGATGGCCACGGATGACGGGGGCGCGACCTGGACCTTCGAGAACACCGGGCTCGACAAGGTGCCGACCTTCCAGGTGAGGCAGCAGCGGTGGAAGTGGAACACCAACCCGTACGGACCGGACTACCTCACCAACCAGGGGGTGATCTACGCAGGCACCCATGGGCGTGGCGCCTTCCGGAGCGAGACCTTCCTGTCCGTGGCCGATCGTCCGGGCGTGGCCGGCGGCGGCACGGTCATCGGCGACCTCAGCTTCTTCCCGAACCCCGCCCAGGTGCAGACCACGGTGGTGTTCGACCTGGCCGAGCGGCGCGAGGTGGTCATCACGGTCTTCGACCTCAATGGTCGTGCGGTACGTACCCAGCGCGCCGCCAGCTTCGGCCAAGGCCGCAACCAGATCGAGATCGGGGTGAACGATCTTGCTACCGGCACCTACGTGGTGGAGCTTCGCTCGGGTTCCGTGAAACGCACGGGACGCCTCGTGGTCTCCCGCTGATCAGGTCCACGAACATGATGAACGGCCCCGGACGATCGCGTCCGGGGCCGTTCTTTTGTGTCCCACCCGATCGTTCCCGACACCATGAGACCTGTTCGCGTCGCCATCAATGGATTCGGCCGCATCGGCCGTGTCACCGCACGTCTGCTGCTGCAACGGAAGGATGTGGAGCTTGTCGCCGTGAATGACCTCACGGACAACCGGACGCTGGCCCATCTGTACAAGTACGACTCGGTGCATGGCGTCAGTTCCGACCCGGTGGACCATGACGAGGACCACCTGCATCTGGGCGGAAGGGCCATCAAGGCCTTCGCGACCAAGGACCCATCCGGGCTGCCCTGGCGCGAGCTGGCGGTGGATGTGGTGATCGAGAGCACCGGGCATTTCCTGACGCGGGAGCTGGCCTCGGCCCACCTGAAGGCCGGCGCGGAACGGGTCATCCTATCGGCCCCGGCCAAGGATGCGGACATTCCGAGCGTGGTGTTGGGCGTGAACGACCACATCCTCACCGGCGGGGAACCCATCATCAGCAACGCCAGCTGCACCACCAACTGCGCGGCACCCATGATCATGGGCATCCACGAGCTGTGCCACATCGAGGATGGGTTCATCACCACGGTGCACAGCTACACGGGCGACCAGCGGCTTCACGATGCGCCGCACAAGGACCTTCGCCGCGCGCGCGCGGCGGCCGTGAGCATGATCCCCACCACCACCGGGGCGGCCAAGGCCATCACCCGCATCTTCCCCGAGCTCGACGGACGCCTCGGAGGTGGGGGCATCCGGGTGCCCGTGCCGGATGGCTCGATCACGGACATCACCTGCATCGTGCGCGACCTGAAGCAGGCCGACGAGATCAACGCCTATTTCAAGCAGCTCGCCGGTGGCCGGCTCAAGGGCATCCTCCGCTATACCGAGGACCCGATCGTGAGCGTGGACATCGTGGGCGATCCCCACAGCTGCATCTTCGATGCCCAGCTCACCAGCGTGGTGGGCAACATGGTGAAGGTGATGGGCTGGTACGACAACGAATACGGGTACAGCTCCCGGCTGGTGGACCTGGTGGTGGAACTGGGGGGCCGTGGGCAGTAGACCGGGCCGCTTCTGCGGGCGATCCGACGCGCGGTCCGGTGTATCCGCAGTGGACCACCCCTCTCACACCGCTGGCCCACCCGTGATTCGCACGTCATCGCTCAAGGGCCCGTCACTCATCCGTTTCATCAGCTTCAGCTCTTGACCGTCAAAGGTGGCGTAGGTGAAATGGCTGATCCAATCGCCCAGGTTCACATAGCGCGTGCCGGGGGCCACCTCCATGTCGATGGGCAGGTGGCGGTGGCCGAAGATCAGATGGTCGAAGTGCTCGGTCCGCAGCCGTTCGCGGCAGTACTGGACGAGCCACTCCTTCTCCTCACCGAGCCAGCGCCGGTCGTTCTCGTAGCTCTTCTTCCGGCTTTGGCCGCTCAATTGGTCGCCCAGCCACAGGGCGAAGTTGGGGTGCAACCGGGCGAAGAGCCACTGGCACAGCGGGTTGCGGAACACGGCCTTCAGGAACTTGTAGCCGTGGTCCCCCGGTCCGAGCCCGTCGCCGTGGCCGATGAGGAACCGCTTGCCGTTCCAGGTGTGCACAATGGGCTCGCGATGCACGGTCACTCCTGTCTCCCCGGGCACATAGTCGAAGATCCACATGTCGTGGTTGCCGAGGTGCAGGTGCACGGGGATGCCCCGGTCGGTCAGCTCGGCCATTTTGCCCAGCAGCCGCACGTGCCCCCGGGGCACGGCCTTCCGCCATTCGAACCAGAAATCGAACAGGTCGCCCAGGAGGTGGATCTCCGCGGCATCCTTCGCCGCTTCGTCCAGGAAGGCGCAGATGCGCTTCTCCCGGGCCAGGCTGGAGGCCGCGTCGGGCACGCCGAGGTGGAAGTCGCTCAGGAAGTGGATCCGTTGGCCGGGCTTCATCCGTGTGCGAAGATCGCCGCAGGGATGATCGGTCGGTGCACGTTCCGGACCCGGGGTCCAAGCGGTCGCCGGTGTCACTGCGCGGTCAAGGCCGGATGGAGCGAAGCAGCTCGAAGGGGTTGATCTTCTCCAGCGCCAGCACGAAGCGGATGCGCTCGGCGAAGTCGACATCGCGCAGCGCGAGTTCGTCGGCGATCTCGCGCGTGAAGACCAGCGGCACCCAGACCTCGGCCACATCGCGCACGATGCGGATGCCGATGCCGGCCTCGGCGTGCATGCGCCATTTCGCCACACGACCCGATGAGGTCACCTGCGTGTAGGGTGCCGCACCGGCACTGGCGTACACGCTCAGGGGGAGGATGAAGGGCATGTCGGCCTCCATGTTCAGCGCGGCGATCCAGCTGTCCGAGGTGCCCTGTGCGGTGGGTACGCGGAAGGCCCCCTGGTCCTTGGCCATCTGCTGGGCGGTGTTGCGTCCCACATCCTGCCGGTCCATGAAGAGGTGGTCGAAGGTCATGTCGCTGGAGCCCCAGTGCAGGCGCCAGCCCATCTGCCGTTGCATGAGCCGGTCGTCGGTGCGCAGGAATTGACCGACGAAGAGCCGGAAGGCCACGCGGTGCTTGCGATCATCGTACACGAAGGCCTGGCGCGCCTCCAGCGCCAGCCGGGTGAACGCAGCGTGGTGCTGCACATCGAGGCGGAGCGATCGGGGCAGGAGGGGAGCGCGGCCCTGCAGGCGGTAGCTCAGCTCGTGGTAGATGTCCTCGTTCGTGCGGTCGATCGTGAGCGTGTCGCCCTGGATGCCGCTCAGGGTCTCGCGGAGCATCACGGCCCGGTAGCCCACACTGTGCGCCGCCTGTCGCCGTCCGGGATCGTTGCGCAGGTCCACGGTGAGCTGGGGGGAGACCCGCAGGTACCAGCGCTCCAGCGGCGCGTCCACGAAGAGCGAGGCGCTCTGGGCGGTGAGGCCCACATGGATGTTGCCCACAGGTCCGTGCGCCAGCCGGTCGTGGTGCCAGAGGAGCCGGGCCCCACCCACGGGCCGCCCGCTGCGGAAGCCGTACAGCGGGGCAAGTCCCCATTCAACCCGCTGCATGGGGAAGGTGGCGTTGTGCAGGGCGATGCCGGCCATGAAGCCGTCGTGGGCGTTCCACGCCAACGCGGGGCTCAGCCAGGTGCTGCGGCGGTCCTCGCGCTCGAGGCCCACGAAGGGCGCCAGCCGCGGAGCGGTCCACCGCCGAAGGATCCCGTTCGCGCGGACGCCGTTGTTGCGGCGGTCCATGTCGAGCGTGCGCTCCACCGCGTCGATGCGGATGCGGTCCACATCGGGCCAGGGGAGGCTCACCCGGCGGGTGCTGTCCGGTTCCACCCAGAGCGTCCTGCGCACAGGGTCGTCCGTGTCGCTCACCGGGAAGGGCATGTGCGACCCGCCGCGGATGGTATAGCGGAGCACCCCGTCCTTGAGCCGGCGCGCCCTCACGTCCACCTTGCGCGTTGACCCCAGCAGCTCATCGAAGACCCAGCCCAGGTCCTTGCCGCTCACCTGTTCGAACACCGCGCGCAGGTCCGCTGGACCGGGGTGCCTGAAGCTCCACGCATCGAAGTAGGCGTGCAAGCAGCGGTCCATGAGGTCGGTGCCGAGGGATGCCTCCAGCTGGTCCATCACCAACGCGGTCCGCATGTACACCATGGTGCCGTAGTTGGTGGACGAGAAGCGCGTGGAAGGCAGGGATGCGGCCTGGTCCTGGTCGCGCCGGGTGTTCAGGCGCATCGCCAGTTCGTTCCGGGCCCGGTGCGGATCGGAGAAGTGCCGCATGAGCCGTGCTTCGCCGGGGATGCCGAACGCGCTTTCGGGATGGGGGTATCGGGCTCGCATGTAGCGCAGCTCCAGGTAGCTGTTCATGCCCTCATCCAGCCAGGGGTGCTCGCGCTCGTTGCTGGCCAGGATGCCTTGGAACCAGTTGTGCCCCACCTCATGGGCGATCACGTTGTCCAGGCTTTCGGCGCTGGTCATGTTGCCGATGATGGTGATCATCGGGTACTCCATGCCGCCGCCCGCGCTGATGGTGCCGTCCACCGCGGTGCACGCCGCATACGGATAGTCGCCCACCGTACGGCTGTAGTGCAGCAGCGCCTCGTTGATGTAGCTCACGGCGTTCTCCCAGAGCGCCGCGTTGCGGGGTGTGGAGAGCGCCCAGGTGGTGACGCTGCGGCCGCTGGTCGGAAGCAGGACCTCGCCCTTGCGCACCACGAACCGCTTGTCCGCGAACCACGCGAAGTCATGCACGCTGTCCTGCACGAACCGGATCGTTTTCCAGGTCGGTGCCGAGGGTGGGAAGGGTGCGGCGCCCTTCCGGCCGCTGCGTTCCGGGGCCGGAACGGTGGCCAGGGAGTCCATCCAGCGGTTCTCCTCCGTGTTCTGGAGCAGGCCGGTGGCGCCCACGACGTAGTTCGCGGGCAGGGTGATGGAGACCTCGTACCGGCCGAAGTCGGCGAAGAACTCGCCTTGGGTGAGGTAGGGCATGGCATGCCAGCCCTCCTGGTCGAACACCGCCGGTTTGGGATACCACTGGGTGATGTGATAGGCCTGACCGGTGTGGCCCAGGCGCGAGAACCTGCCGTCGGGGACCTTCACCCGGAACGGGGTGTCCACGGTGATGGAGCGGCCGCCGGCCAGGGGCGTGGGCAACTTGATCCAGCCGATATCCGCGTGCTGCGGATGAAGGCCCCAGAGCAACGCCTGGTCCTCCGCGCGGAAGTCGAGGCTGTCGATGCGTCCGCGGTCCTCCGGCCGCGCGAAGTGGAGGTCGAGCTCGCCGGCCGCGTCCAGTTGATGGCACAATGCCGTGTGCCGGTCGGCATAGGCGTTCGGCCAGAGGTGCACCCACAGCGTGTCGAGGGCGACGGGGCTGTTGTTGTGGTAGGTGAAGCGTGCCAGGCCGCGCAGGACATGTTCCTGGTCGTCCAGGCGGACCGTGATCGCATGGTCCACGCGTTGCTGGAACGGGACCTGGCCGTAAGCGCAGGAGAACAGCGCGAACGCTGAAAGGAGGGATGCGTTGCGCATGGCGGATGCGCGGGTGGCCCTGTTCAGCTGCCGAAGAGCTCCGCGAGGCGGCGTTCGAGCATCGCGCCGCGCAGGTTCTTGTCGATCACCTTGCCGTCACGGTCCACCAGCACGGTGAAGGGGATGCTGCTCACGCCGTATTCCTGCGCTGCGGCGTTGTTCCAGAAGCCGAGGTCGCTCACGTGCTTCCACGGCAGGCCGTCCTGCTGGATCGCGGCCACCCAGGCCTCCTTGGTGCGGTCGAGGCTCACACCGAGGATCTCGAAGCCCTTGCCGTGGAAGCGGTCGTAGACCTTCTTCACGTTGGGGTTCTCCATGCGGCAGGGCTTGCACCAGCTGGCCCAGAAGTCGATGAGGACCACCTTGCCGCGCAGGTCGCTCAGCCTCACGGTGCGCCCGTCCGGTGTTTGTTGCGCGATCTCCGGCGCCATGCCGCCCACGGGGATCAGGTTGCTCAGGCGCTGCATCTCGGCCTCCTGCTGCTTCATCGCCTGGGCCTGTTTCTCCATCCGGTCCACTTGATCGCGGAATGCGGTGAAGAAGCCGGAGCGGCCCATGGTCCCGCGCAACTGGTCGCGGACCAGTTTGTAGGTGTCGATATCCTGCTGGATGTTCAGCTTGCTCACCGCGCTCAGCTGCAGGGGCGAGCCGGGGTGCCCGTTGATGGCGTCCTTGCACAGGGTGTAGTAGGCTTCGTTCACCTCGTTCAGCGCGCTCACCGTGGTGCTGTCGCCGGCGCCCTGGGCCATGCGCCTGCGGAGCGAATCGATGCGCTGTTCATGCAGGGTGGCCTCGCGATAAAAGGCATGCAGGTCCTGGGTGTGCTTCGAGCCGTCCAACACCGAAGGGCGGGCGAGCTCGCCGGCCTTGGCCTCCACGCTCAGCGTCTCGGCGCTGTCCAGGGCCACGATCAGCGCGTCGCGATCGTCGAGCGCGATGCGGTAGAAGTCCAGCGGAAGCGCCGGCACCTTCAGGGTGCCCTTGCCGTCGGCGGACAGCAACACGGAGTCCAGGTGCACGGGCCTGTTGTTCTCGAAGCGGTCGAAGAACACGGTGCGGCCACCGCCGCCTTCGATGGCCAGGTCGATGGAGCGGCCGCCTCCGCCGCCGGAACAGGCGGCAAGGGTGAGGGCAAGGAGCGGAAGGAGGGGATGACGGAACATGCGGTTCATCATGTGGGGTGGGTCAGGGGGTCGGTTCCCGGTCGAGCAGAGCGCGGACCACGGTGTTCGCCAGGCGGGGATCGGCCTTGCCTTTCGTGGCCTTCATCACCTCACCCATGAACAGGCCGAGCAGGCCCTTGTTGCCTTTGCGGTAGGCCTCCACCTTATCCGGGTAGCGGTCCATGGCCTCGCGCATGGCGGCCTCCATGGCGCTGTCGTCGCGCTGTTGCAGCAGGTCGTTCGCTTCGGCCAGCCGGCGCGGGTCCTCGTCCGGCCGCTCGAGCATCAGGGGGAAGAGGCGCTGGGAGGCCGCGCTGTGGCTCACGTGGCCGCCGTCGATCAGGGCGATGAGCTCGGCGATGCGGGCCGGCGGCAGGGGGAACTCCTCCATGCTGCGGCCCTGGGCGTTGCACCAGGCGCGCACATCGCCCATCATCCAGTTGGCCGCGGCCTTGGTGTTGGGGCAGGTGGCCAGCACACCTTCGAAATAGAGCGCGGTGGCCTTGTCGTCCGTGAGCACGCCGGCATCGTAGGCGCTGAGCCCGAGCGCTCCGGTGTAGCGGGCCCGCAGCTCGCGGGGCAGCGGGGGCATGGTCTCGCGCACCCGGTCGCGGTGTTCCTGCGTCACCCGCAGCGGGGCCAGGTCGGGTTCGGGGAAATAGCGGTAGTCGTGGGCGAGCTCCTTGCTGCGCAATCCGGCGGTGATGCCCTTGGCCGCGTCGAAGGTGCGCGTCTCCATGTGGATGGTGCCGCCGGCGTCCAGCACCTCGCTCTGCCGCTGGGCCTCGTGCTCGATGGCCTTCATCACATGGCGGAAGCTGTTGAGGTTCTTCACCTCGCAGCGCGTGCCGAAGCGGTCGCTGCCCTTGGGCCGCACGCTGATGTTGGCGTCGCACCGCAGGCTGCCCTCCTCCATGTTGCCGTCGCAGATGTCCAGGTAGCGCACCAACCGGCGTATCTCCACCAGGTAGTCGTACGCCTCCTGCGCGCTGCGGATGTCGGGTTCGCTCACGATCTCCACCAGCGGCACCCCCGCCCGGTTCAGGTCCACCAGGGTGTTGAACGGGTCCACGTCGTGGATGCTCTTGCCGGCATCCTCCTCCATGTGGATGCGGGTGATGCCGATGCGCTTCTCGCCGCCTTCCACCGGGATCATCACATGGCCCAGGGTGCAGATGGGCGTGGTGTCCTGGGTGATCTGGTAGCCCTTGGGCAGGTCGGGGTAGAAGTAGTTCTTGCGGGCGAAGTGCATGCGCTCCGCGATGGTGCATCCGGTGGCGAGGCCCAGGCGGATGGCGTGGTCCACCACGGCCCGGTTGAGCACCGGCAGCGTGCCGGGATGGCCCAGGGTCACCACGCTCACGTTGGTGTTGGGGTGGTCGCCGTACGCGTTGGCGTCGCTGCTGTAGGCCTTGCTGGCGGTGAGCAGCTGGGCGTGCACCTCCAGGCCCACCACGAGCTCGTAGCGTTCGCTCCAGTGGGGGGCACCGGTGGAAGCGTCCTTGCGGTCCATCAGCTGCCGGCGATGAGTTCGCGCATGATGAGGGTGAGCTTCGGCTCGGCGCCTTCGGCCACGCGCTGCACCATCTCGTGGGTGGTCTTCTCGATGCGACCCTTCACCCCCATGTCGGTGATCACGCTCATGGCGAAGCAGGGCAGGCCCATGTGGCGGGCGGCGATCACCTCCGGCACGGTGCTCATGCCCACCGCATCGCCGCCGATCACCCGCACGTAGTGGTACTCGGCCGGGGTCTCCAGCGTGGGGCCGGTCAGGCCCACGTAACAGCCCTCACGCAGCGCGATGCCATGCGCTTCGGCGATGGCCTTCGCCCGGGCGATCAGGGCGTGGTCGTACGGTTCGCTCATGTCCGGGAAGCGCGTGCCGAGCGCATCCAGGTTGGGCCCGATGAGGGGATTGGGGAACAGGCAGATGTGGTCGTTCAGCACCATCAGGTCGCCTACTTCGAAGGCGGGGTTCACCCCGCCGCAGGCATTGCTGACGAAGAGCCGGCGGATGCCGAGCAGCTTGAACACCCGCACCGGCAGCACCACCTCGGCCATGCTCCAGCCTTCGTAGAAGTGGAAGCGGCCCTGCATGGCCACCACGGGTCGGCCGCCAAGGGTGCCGAAGAGCAGGCGGCCGGGATGGCCCTGCACCGTGCTCACCGGGAACTCGGGGATCTCGCCGTACGGGATGCTGTGCGCCACCTGGATCTCGCGCCCCAGGCCGCTGAGGCCGGTGCCCAGGATGATCCCGGTCTCCGGCACGAAGCCGCCGGTGGCCTTCTTCAGGTGGTCAGCGATGCGCTGGATGCGGTCCAACATGGCGGCGGAGCAGCTCGGCGAAGCGTTCGGGTTCGTTCAGGATCACGGTCCGCATGCCGATCGTGGCCACGGGGAGTCCGTCAAGGGGTCCGCCCGGGATCAGCGACCTCAGCCGGGCGGCGTCCTTTTCCGTGGTGATCAGCAGGTTCGGAGCGGGCGCGAAGGTATCGAATCGCCGTGCCAGCAGGGCCAGGTCGCCGGGGGTGAACGCATGGTGGTCGGGGAACCCCTTGTGCTCCACCGGTCCGAACAAGGTCCGCACATGCTCCACGAAGGGCTCCGGGTGGGCGATGCCGGTGACCACCAACGCCCCGGCCCGTGGCCCGGAGGGACGGTCCCAGGGCTGCCCGTCCAACGACCGCGGCGGCTCGTAGGTGATGCCTGCGAAGAACAGCTCCTGGTCCGACCGCAGGTGGAGGCGCTCGCGCCAACGGGCCTGTTCCTCCGCCGAGGGCCGCTCCGCGCATTTGGTCACCA
>JADLBK010000050.1 GCA_020847755.1 Flavobacteriales bacterium
GCGGTGAACGCGTGGATTGGCAGGCGGCCTATGTGGACGATGCGACCACGATCAGCAATCACAAGGCCGTCTCCCGCGATCAATTCCTACGCGCCATCGAGACCAACCTCTTCCTGCTCCAACGTGATGGCGTGAAGGCCGTGCTCTGCCTTCAACCGATGCTCGTGCTCCGCGATACGGCGCTGCTGGCCGCCGAGGAGCGCGCCTTCCTTCACGAGGACCCGAACGTGAAAGTGCTTCATCCCATCGTGCTGGACGAACTGAAGGAGGTGGCGCAACGCTGGCGCGTACCCCTGGTCGATCTCAATGTGACGTTCAACGACCCGGTCCATAAGGGAAGACAGCTCCTGATCGACTACTGCCACCTGAACGGATCCGGAGGGGAGGTCTGCGCTCAAGCCCTCCTTCCCGTGGTCCAGGTGCTGCTTCGACCGACCGTGGCGGATAGCAGTGTTACAGCACCTGCAGGATCAGGCACTTGAGGTAGAGGCTTTCCGGTATGCTCCAATGCACCGGATGGTCCGGGGGTTGCGTACCGTAGTGGACCTCCCGCAGGTGGCGACGCGCATCCTTGGCGGCATCCGCGACCATGGCCCGGAACAGGTCCGGGGTCATGTGCTGGCTGCAACTGCAGGTGACCAGGAACCCTCCGCGCGGAAGGCATTTCATGGCCCGCAGGTTGATCTCCTTGTAGCCCCGCGTTGCGCCGGCGACCGTCGCACGGCTTTTCGCAAAGGCCGGTGGATCGAGCACGACCACATCCCACGTTCGGCCTGAACGACCGGCCTCGGCCAGGTGGTCGAACACATTCGCCTCCCGGAACGAACAACGGTCGGTCAAGCCGTTCAACTCGGCATTGTCCACCGCCGCCCGGATGGCTGAGGGGCTGATGTCGAGGCCCTCCACCCGCTTCGCGCCGTAGTGTGCGGCATGCAGGGCGAAGCCCCCCGTGTGGGTGAAGCAATCCAGCACATCCGCTCCTTCGACGACCGGAGCGATCGCGGCATGGTTGACGCGCTGATCGAGGAAGTGGCCCGTCTTCTGTCCCTCCGCCACATCCACGATCACCTTCAATCCGTTCTCCATGATCGGGAAGCGCGTCGTGAACGTGTCCCCGAGGAATCCCCTGATCGGTCGCAGACCTTCCTTTTCACGGATGGGCACGTCATTGCGCTCGTAGAACCGAGTCACACCGGTCACCTCGCGGAGGGCCTCCACCAGGCTGTGCTTCCAGCGGTCCATGCCCAGGCTCAGCGTCTGTAGCACGATCGTGTCCTCGAACTTATCGGCCACACAGGCCGGCAGGCCATCCGATTCGCCGAAGATCACCCGGCAGGACGTGGTATCGACCATCCGCCGGCGAAAGGCCCATGCCTCCCTCACCTTCCGAAGGAAGAAGGCATCGTCGATCGGCTCGTCCAGGTCGGCGGTCAGGATGCGGACCTGGATCTTGCTGGCCGGGTTGAAATACCCCTGACCGATCGGGCGCCTGCGGTCATCGAAGACCTGCACCACATCGCCCGGCTTGGGATCGCCCTCCACGCGCACCACCTGGTTGTCGAAGATCCACGGATGGCCGTTGCGGACCCGGTCGCGTGGGTCGCGGATGATGGTACGATGGCGCATGCAGGGCGCAAGGTAGATGCTGGTCGGAGCAGCGTTCTGTCGACATATGTATGGCCAACCATACGTTTCGTCGTTCAGCCATGACCGCGGTGCGGTGACGGCTTCGGGCCTTCCACGTCTTCCCTCTGATGTTCTGACTAGTCAGGTTGTTTCTCCCCGGTCGTCCAGGCCGCTCAGTTGTACCTGTCCGTAGCGGGAAGTATGTATGGCCATACATATGTTCAGCGTACTTCAGACCAAGGTGAGAACATCGGTTGTCGGAACAATTCGCTTCAGCATCAGTCCTTTAAATCACCTCGACCCGTCCTGCTTCGCCGATCTACTGCCCTGACCACTTGTCAAAACATATGTATGGCCATACATGTGTTTCGGCCCTCTTCGAGTGCAAGGAGCCCTAACGCCCCGAGAGCGCGCAGCCTCCGATCTGCTGAGGCCCAGCTGATCACCACCGAAGCTCGTATCTGATCCGGATCCGCGAACGCCGTGTTCTCCCCCTCGAAAGCATGTATGGCCATACATGCTTTTGCCAGCGCATCCGACCCTCAGCCAGTTCCCCGCCAGCCCCGAACTTCGCCACCTCAACCGCCAACAACGCGGTGTGCATCATGGACAGCTCGATGGACGTGGCGGTGATCGGGGCCGGGGCGATGGGCAGCGGCATCGCGCAGGTGGCTGCTCAGGCGGGTCATCCGGTGCTGATGATGGATGCGCGGCCAGGGGCGGCGCAACGCGCCGTGGACGCCGTACGGACCACGCTCGGCAAGCTGGCCGAGAAAGGACGGCTCACTTCCGCCGAGGCCGCTGAGGCCGGTGCGCGCCTGCGGGCCGTGGGCTCCGTGGACGATCTCACCGGTTCGCGCCTGGTCATCGAGGCCATCGTCGAGGATCTCCCGGTCAAGCGCGGGTTGTTCACCGAACTCGAGTCCGTGGTCGGCACCGACTGCGTAATGGCCACGAACACCAGCAGCCTCAGCGTGACGGCCATCGCTGGGGCGTGCGCCCATCCCGAACGGATCATCGGCCTGCACTTCTTCAACCCCGCTCCACTGATGCCCCTGGTGGAGGTGGTGCCCGGCCTGGCCACCGCTCCGGGGCTGGCCGAGCGATGCAGCATGTGGATGAAGCAGTGGAGCAAGGTCCCGGTGCTGTGCAAGGACACCCCAGGCTTCATCGTCAACAGGGTGGCTCGACCGTTCTACGGCGAGGCCCTGCGCATCTATGAGGAGGGCCTGGCCGACATGGCCACCATCGACCACGCCATGCGCACGGTCGGTGGCTTCCGCATGGGGCCTTTCGAGCTGATGGACCTCATCGGCAACGACGTCAACTTCGCCGTCACCCGCAGCGTGTTCGAGGCCTTCTTCTTTGATCCCCGCTACCGGCCGAGCCTCACCCAGCAGCGCCAGGTGGAGAGCGGTCGGCTGGGGAGGAAGTCCGGTCGCGGGTACTACGACCACAGTAACGGATCGCTGCCTCCCACACCCAAGAACGACCCGGAACTGCTGGACATGATCTACCGCAGGATCCTCGTGATGCTCATCAACGAGGCTGCGGATGCCCTCTACCTGGGCATCGCCGACCGGGATGCCTTGGAACTGGCCATGACCAAGGGGGTCAATTACCCGAAGGGCCTGCTGAGGTGGGCGGATGAATTCGGTCTTGAACGATGCCTGTCCGCATTGCAGGACCTGCAGGCCGAATATGGAGAGGACCGCTATCGACCTTCACCCCTGCTGCGCAGGATGGTCCGCGAGGGAAGGCTGTTCCACGGGTGATCCGACACCGGTCCGTCGGTAATTTATTCTCCATGGCAACTTTCGGTGGCTACATTTGCCGCCCCAAACACCAACGACAGATCCCATGAAGCTCCATTTGTTCAGCGCCACCGGCTTGGTGGCCCTCACGCTCGCCTCCTGTGGCGGCGGCGGAAGCACCGAAGGCCAAGGCACGATCGACAGCACGGCCGCGATGGCGGCCAAGGAAGTGACCTACGCCTTGGACGTTGCGGCCAGCAAGCTCACCTGGAAAGGGGTGATGATCGGCGTGAAGTACCACGAAGGGACCATGGCCTTCACCGAGGGCAGCTTCACGGCAAAGGGTGGCCAGCTCGTCACCGGTGGCTTTGTGGTGGACATGAAGAGCATGGTGCCTCTCGATACCAACTACAACAAGGACTACACCAAGGAGAAGCTCACCGGTCACCTGGCCAGCCCTGACTTCTTCGCGGTCGACAGCTTTCCGACCGCCAGCTTCAAGGTGACCTCGGTGAGCGGCAATTCCGCCACCGGTGAGTTGAACGTGCGTGGTCGCATCGGCACCGAAACGGTGACCGACATCGTGATCAGCGAGGAGAACGGCATGGCCAACGCCAGCGGCAAGCTGGTGTTCAACCGCCAGAAGTACGGCGTGTCCTGGGCCAACCCGATGAAGGACATGGTGCTCAGCGACGACATCGAGATCGTGGTGTCGCTGGTGGGCAAGGCGCAGTAAGCTCGTGCGGAGGTGTGCGGAAGGCGACCCCCGGGTCGCCTTCCTTCGTTTCAGGCCTTGCCCAGTAGGAGATCGTTCAAGGGCCGCATGGCCGTGTAGTGCTCCATCATCACGTCGGCCAGGTCGGGCGAGGTGACCTTGGACGCGGGCAGCTCGGCGCACCAGTAGAACTGTTTGTTGTAGAGCAGCGGTTCACGTTCGGCCGCTTGGCGCAGGTCGGGGGGAAGCACCTTGTTCCGCTCCCCGAGCACCGTTCCGAACCGGCTGGTGAACGGCTTGGCCGTGTACAGTGATCGAAAGATGGCCGGCCTGGCGGCGATCCGTTCGCGGATCGCGAGCAGTGCCGCCTTCTCCGGCTGGTAGCTGCCCCCGTAGATCGCCACTTTCTCCGGACCCAGCTCGATGTACATGCCGGGGACACCATGGTCCTTGCGCCCGGCCGCGGAGATGATCGCTGAGCAGGCCAGCTTGTAGGGCGCCTTGTCCCTGCTGAAGCGCACGTCCCGATGGATGCGGAAGATCGCTTCCTGCGGGGTGATCCGGACCCGCTTGTCCACAGCGCCCACCCGGGCGATCAATTCGCCGACGAACGCCGTGAACGGCTCCTTCACGCTGACTTCGTAGCGCTTGCGCTGCCCGTCGAACCACTCCTTGTTGTTATGGGCCGCAAGCTCCTTGAAGAACCGGTTGAAGTCGGGGCCGAACCACGCCATGGCTGCCTATTTTGCGCGGAAGTTAACCCGATGCCCATGCCCACGGCCGCCCGCAGGACCCGCGCACCTGAACTGTTCGCCCCGCTTCACGTCGTGGCGGTGGACGGTCCGCTCGGCAAGGTCTTTCTGGAGAGCGATGGCGCGTTGATCACCCGTGTCTCCTTCGATGCCATCACGGGCAATCGCAGCAAAACCCCTCCCCTGCTGACCGAGGCTGCGCGCCAGGTGGACCACTACTTCGCGGGAAAGCGGCGGACCTTCGAGCTGCCCCTGCAGCGGCTCGGCACCCGCTTCCAACGGCTGGTCTGGGCCGCGATCGACGACATCCCCTATGGGCGCACGCTGACGTACCAGGCCATCGGGGAGCGCATCGGTGGCCGCGCCCTGGGCCGCACTGTGGGCCACGCCTGCGGCAGCAACCCGCTGCCCATCCTGGTGCCCTGCCACCGGGTGATCGCCAGCGACGGCCTCCTTACCGGTTACGTGGGTGGGCTCTGGCGCAAGAAATGGCTGCTGGAGCATGAAGGGGCCCTGCCCAAGGAGCTCTTTCCCGACCCACCCCGCTGACCCGCCCGGGCCGTTAACGTTTTTTCGCTCACCTCCCGAAGCCCCCACGCGTGGCCGGATATTTTTGCGCCGCTGCCATGGACATCCGCATCGAAGGCCTCACCAAGCACTACGGCCCGCAGGCCGCGGTGGATGGCATCAGCTTCGTGGTCCGTCCCGGCGAGGTGCTCGGTTTCCTGGGTCCGAACGGCGCCGGGAAATCCACCACCATGAAAATGATCTGCGGCCTGCTCGCCCCGGATGCGGGCGCCATCCATGTCGGCGGCCGTTCGGTGTTGAGCGAGCTCCAGGCCGTGCGTCGGCACATCGGCTATCTGCCCGAGAACAACCCGCTTTACGAGGACATGCCCGTGCTCGACCACCTGCGCTTCGCGGCACGCTTGCAGGGCCTTTCCGAGGGCCGGATCCGCGAGCGCCTGGCCGAGATGGTGCGCGTGTGCGGTCTCGACGCCGAGAAACACAAGCGCGTGGGCGAGCTCAGCAAGGGCTACCGCCAGCGTGTCGGGCTCGCACAGGCGATGGTGCACGATCCGGAGGTGCTCATCCTGGACGAGCCCACCACCGGCCTGGACCCCAACCAGATCGTGGAGATCAGGGAGCTGATCAAGGAAGTGGGACGGGCCAAGACGGTCATCTTCAGCACACACATCCTGCCCGAAGTGGAGGCCACGTGCGATCGCATCCTCATCATCAACAAAGGACGGATCGTGGCCGACGGCACCCCTGCCGACCTGCGGCGCCAGGCCCAAGGCCGGCCCTTGGTGCGTGTGCGGATCGAGGACGCTCCGTCAGGCGCTCCGCCCGAGGCCCTGCGCGAGCTGCCCGGCGTGGAAGGACTGGACCTCACCCCTGACGGAGCCTACCTGCTGCAGGCCGCCGTTGGAGCCCATATCGCCCGCCCCATCTACCGCCTCTGCGTCGACCGGGGCTGGACCCTCACCGAACTGCATTCCCCGGGCTCGCGCCTCGAGGATGTCTTCCGCGACCTTACGCTGAACTGAACGACCGTGCGCACGACCTGGACCATCGCCCGCCGGGAGCTCGCCTCCTTCTTCGACTCCCTCATGGCCTATATCCTGCTGGTGGTCTTCCTGGGCATCAGCGGCTTCTTCACCTGGTGGTTCGGCGCGGATGTGTTCATGCAGGGCCAGGCCGACCTCGGCAGCTTCTTCAACATCGCCTACTGGACGCTCTTTTTCTTCATCCCCGCCCTCACCATGCGCACCCTGGCCGAGGAACGCCGCACCGGGACCCTCGACCTGCTGCTCACCAAGGCCGTCACCGACTGGCAGGTGGTGCTCGGCAAGTTCACCTCCTGCCTGCTGCTCATCGCGGTGGCCCTCCTGTGCACGCTCCCCTACTACATCACCGTGGCCCGCATCGGGCCCATCGACCATGGCGCCGCCATCTGCGGCTACCTGGCGCTCCTCCTGATGAGCGCCAGCTACATCGGCGTCGGTGTCTTCGCCAGCTCGATCACCAACAATCAGCTCATTGCCTTCCTCATCGCGCTGGTCATCGGCGCCTGTTTCCATCTCTTCTTCGGCATCGTGGCCGCATCGCTCACCGGCCCCGTGGGACGCGTGTTCGACTTCCTTGGGATGGGCGTTCATTTCGACTCCATGTCGCGCGGCGTGGTGGACAGCCGCGATGTGCTCTATTTCCTGAGCATCGCCACCGCCGGACTGGTGGGCGCCGAACTTCAACTGGCCAAACGCGGACTGCAGCGCTGATGCCATGAGGACCAAGGCCACCATGCTCCGCTTCGGGCTGCTCTTCGCCGCCCTGCTGGTGCTGCTCAACCTCGTCGGATCGCGCTTCCACGTCCGCCTCGACCTCACCGGCGACCAGCGCTATACGCTCAGCAAGGCCACGCGCGACATCCTGAAGGACATGCCCGAGGCCGCCACCATCACCGGATACTTCACCGAGGAGCTGCCGCCCGACCTGGCCGTGGCCCGCGATGAGTTCCGCGATCTGCTGGTGGAGTACGCCGAACGCTCCGGCGGCAACGTGGTGTACGAGATGATCGACCCGGCCGCGGCCGACTCCCTCGAGCAGCAGGCCTTGGAGAGCGGCATCCGCCCCCTCCTGGTGAACACCCGGGAGAAGGACAAGGCCGAGCAGATCAAGGCCTTCATGGGCGCCGTCGTCCGCATGGGCGATCAGCAGGCCGTGATCCCCGTCGTACAACCAGGCTCACCCATGGAATGGGAGCTCAGCTCCCGCATCAAGGAGGTGAGCGTGCAGGAGAAGCCCGTGGTCGGCATCATGCAGGGCCATGGCGAACCCTCCGTGAACGCCATGGCCCAGGCCATGCAGGGTCTCAGTGTCCTCTACAGTGTGGAGCCCATGGCCATCTATGACACGATGCCCGTGCATGGCCGCTTCCGCACCATCGCCATCATCGACCCGGCGGATACCATCAGCCCCATGGCGCTCCAACGGCTGGAGGAGTTCATGGCCCGCGGTGGTGGGGTGGTCATCGCCTTCAGCAATGCCGCCGGCGACCTGCAACGTACACCGCTCGTGGAGCAGCGGACCACCGGCCTCGATGCATGGCTCGCCCGCCACGGCCTGCATGCCGAGCAGGATCTGGTGACCGACGCCCAATGCGGCCAGGTGCAGGTGATGCAGCAACGCGGCTTCTTCAACCTCCAGACGGCCATGGCCTTCCCCTACTTCCCCTTGGTGACCCGCTTCGGCGAGCACCCGGTGGCCTCGGGCCTCGAAGCCGTCGTCCTGCAGTTCGCCCGATCGTTCAGCGTCGTCGGCGACAGCACCTACCGCTACACCCCCTTGCTCACCACCAGCGACCGCACCGGCTCGGTGGCCCTGCCGCACGAGATCGACCTTCAGCGCCAATGGTCCGATGCGGACTTCACCCAGCCCCCCCGCCACCTCGCCTTCGCCATCGAAGGGCCCTTCGGCAATGGACCCGGCGCCCGGCTCGTGGTGATCGGCAGCGGCAACTTCGCGGTCGGCGCGGAAGGCGGCCAGCTGAACCCGGACAACGTGAACCTGCTGGTGAACGCCGTGGACTGGGTCAGTGACCAGACCGGACTGATCGATCTGCGCGGCAAAGGCGTGAAC
This sequence comes from Flavobacteriales bacterium, assembly GCA_020847755.1. Classification (GTDB taxonomy): domain Bacteria; phylum Bacteroidota; class Bacteroidia; order Flavobacteriales_F; family PHOS-HE28; genus PHOS-HE28. The sequence goes on from JADLBK010000050.1 coordinate 8,490, forward strand.
TACCGACCCATCGAGGAACTGAGCGAGGCCGAGCGCAGCACGCTCAAGTGGTCCAACCTGCTGCTGCCCATCCTGCTCGTGATCGCCGGCGGCGTGCTGCGCATGCAGTGGCGCCGGCGCCAACGAAAGGCCCGAACGGCCCCCGGCCATGTGGAGTAACCTCAGCACGCGGGCCCTGCTCATCGCGGTCGGCGTGCTCGCCCTGCTCTTCCTCATCTCCAACCTCTGGAGCCCGCGCACCAAGGATCGCAGCTTCCGCGACGTGGTGATGACCCTGGACACCGCCGCGGTCACCGGTTTCTCCCTCTTCCCCAGCGCGATGCGCCCCACCGAACTCCGCTTCGACCGCAGCCCCGATGGGTGGACGGTGAGCGTGGACGGCCGCATCCATCGCGCCGACGATGAACGTGTCCGCGAGTTCCTCGGAGGCCACGCCCACATGCGCAGCAAGCGGCTCACGGGCTTCATGGACCTGGTGAAGGATCGCTATGACCTCACCGACAGCCTTCGCGAGACCGCGATCTTCCGGCTGGTGGACGGTCCGGAGCGCACCGTGCATTACGGGCGCAACACCTTCGCCCCGGGACAGGTGGGCATGTGGTCCACCGTGAACCTGCCGGGCGAGGAAGAGGTCTTCTCGGTGGAGGGCACCATGAGCATGCTGGCGGAACAACCCCTGGCCGAGTGGCGGCCCAAGTGGCTGGTGCGCGGTGATCCCGCACGCATCCAACGCCTTCGGTTCAGCTATTCGATGGACACGGCCTTCGTGGTGGAGCGCGTGGGCAACACCTGGATGGTGGACGCCGACACCGCGGACCAGAGCAAGGTGGACGGCTACCTCGCCCCCCTCGTCCGCGCTCGCACCCAGGCCTTCGCCGACACGGTGAACATCGCCGGTCTGAACCCCGACTACGGCCTGGAAGTGAGCTTCGACGATGGCCGAGCGCCCATCACGGTCAGCATCTACACCGGTTGGTCGGGCTTGGTGGCCACCACCTCGCTCGACCCCGGATCGAAAATGCGCTTCGACCCCTCGCGTGAGCTGACGCGCATGTTCAAGACACGCGGCTTCTTCCTGCCCTGACGCGCCATGAACGGCGGGCTGTTCATGGCCGGTCGTCGCCCGACCGCGCGCACGACCCGGTCCCGTTCACCTTTGCATGGTCCGCCCCAACGGCTTCCATGCCCAGGCTCCACATCCTCCCCCAGCCCGATGACAACACCTGCGGGCCCACGGCCTTGCAGGCGGTGTACGCGCACCTGGGCCTCGACCTGCCGCTGGACCAGGTGATCCGGGAGGTGCACGCCCTGGAGGACGGTGGCACCCTGGCGGTCTTCCTCGGCCTGCACGCACTGAAACAGGGCTTCCATGCGCGCATCCACAGCTACAACCTCCGCGTGTTCGACCCCTCGTGGGAGGGCCTGCCGGGCGATATGCTTCGCAAGAAGCTCGTGGCCCAGACCCGCTTCAAGGACGGCAAGAAGCTCACCGCGGCCTGCCTGGCCTACGCCCGCTTCCTGAAGATGGGCGGCGAGGTCCGGTTCGATGACCCCACGCCCGAGCTCCTGCGCGACTACCTGGACCGGGACCTGCCGATCCTCACCGGGCTCAGCGCCACCTACCTCTACCGCAGCAAGCGCGAACACACCGGCGCCAGCGGGCAGAGCGTCTTCGATGACCTCCGCGGGAAGCCCATGGGGCACTTCGTGGTGCTCACCTCCATGGAGGGCAAGACCGTGAATGTGGCGGACCCTTACATGGACAACCCATACAGCCGCGAGCATCATTACCCGGTGCATGTGGGCCGTCTGATCAACTCCATCATGCTCGGCATCGTCACCTACGATGCGAACATGCTCATCCTGTCCCGCTCGCCCCTTCCCCCCCCGCTGGTGAAGGAACGCGCCCCGAAGCGTCCGAACCCCTCCGACAGCCCATGAGGAAGATCATCGTGGTGCGCGATCCGCGTGAGTTCCACCTCGGCCTTTCCGGCGTGGAGGTGGTGTCCAGCAAGGATTACCTCACCGACCCCACCTACGCCGCGCTGCGCAACGTGCGCATCTTCAACCTGGCCCGCAGTTACAGCTATCAGAGCCGCGGCTACTACGTGAGCCTGCTGGCCGAGGCCCGCGGCCACAAGGTGATCCCGGACGCGAAGAGCATCCTCGACCTGCGTTCGCCACGCCTGGTGAAGGTCATGGGACGTGACCTGCACGGCCACATCCAGCAGCAGCTGGCGGACAGGAAGAAGGACCAGTTCGACCTCAGCATCTACTTCGGCCGCAATGTCAACCGCAAGTACGACCGCCTCGCGCACGAACTCTACAAGGTGTTCCGGTCGCCGCTCCTGCGCGCCCGTTTCCAGCGCACCGGCGGTGAATGGGAACTGCGCACCATCCGTCCCATCCCGTACAACGACATCCCCGAGGACCATCTGCCCTTCCTGCGGCGCTTCGCCAGCGAGTACTTCTCCAAGAAGCGCTACGACCGCGCCCGCGAGGACCACAGCAGCTACGACCTGGCCATCCTGGTGAACCCCGAGGACCAGGCCTCACCCAGCAACAAGCGTGCGGTGGTCAAGTTCCGCCAGGCCGCCGAGCGGCTCGGCTTCAAGGTGGACATCCTCGGCCCGGACGACATCGATCGTGTGGGTGAGTACGACGCCCTGTTCATCCGTGAGAACACCCACGTGGACCACCACACCTACCGCTTCGCACGGAAGGCTCAGAAAGAGGGCCTCGCCGTGATGGACGCGCCGGACGCCATCCTCAAGTGCAACAACAAGGTCTTTCTCGCCGAGGTGATGGAGGCGCACGCTGTGCCCACGCCGCGCACCATGATCGTGCACGCTGAGAATCGCCACGAGGTGATCGCCCGTTTCGGCCTGCCCGTGGTCCTGAAGCTACCGGACAGCACCTTCAGCCGGGGGGTCACCAAGGCGCACAGCCCCGAGGAGCTGGAAAGCAAGCTCGACGAGCTCCTGGGCGAGAGCGACCTGGTGATCGCCCAGGAGTTCATGCCCAGCGACTTCGACTGGCGGGTGGGCGTGCTCGACGGCCGGCCGCTTTACGCCTGCAAGTATTACATGGCCCGCGGCCATTGGCAGATCTACAACTGGAGCAGCGGCACCAAGAAGGACCAGACGGGCGACTTCGCCACACTGCCGGTCGACCAGGCGCCCAAGGCCATCGTGGACGCCGCTGTGAAGGCCGTGCTCGCCGTTGTGGGCGACCAGGGCCTCTTCGGGGTGGACGTGAAGGAGCACGACGGGCGCCCCTATGTGATCGAGGTGAACGAGTGCCCCAACATCGATCATGGCGTGGAGGACGTCGTTCTCGGCGACGCCCTGTATGAGGCCATCATCTGTTCCCTGAAACACCGCATCGAACGCAGGATCGGCATCCGACCGACCGCCGCACCGGCCGCGCCGGCACAACGCACATGACCCCTCCCAAGCGGAACGCCTTCAAGCTCTTCGAGGTCACCGGCATCGAACTGGAGTACATGGTGGTGCAGCGCGGTACGCTGCGTGTGATGCCCATCGTGGACCAGCTCTTCAAGGATGTCACCGGCCGCATCACCAGCGATGTGGAACGCGGTGATGTGGAATGGAGCAACGAGCTCGTCAGCCACGTCGTGGAACTGAAGACCGCGCGCCCCACGCGGCGCATACCCGCCTTCCGGCGGAAGTTCGCCACGGAGGTGCGCGCCATCAACGCGGCACTCGCCGCACACGACGCCATGCTGCTGCCCACGGCCGCCCATCCGCTCATGGACCCCTTCACCGAAACGGTGATCTGGCCGCACGAACACAATGAGGTGTACGCCCTGTACAACCGCATCTTCGATTGCCGGGGCCACGGCTGGAGCAACCTCCAGAGCACCCACATCAACCTCCCCTTCGCCAATGATGAGGAGTTCGGCAAGCTGCACGCCGCCGTGCGCATGGTGCTGCCCATCATCCCCGCGCTCTCCGCCAGCTCACCCCTCCTCGATGGCAAGCCCACCGGGTTCCTCGACTCGCGCATGGAAGCCTACCTGCACCATCAGGAACGCCTTCCCGCCCTTATGGGCTCCCTGATCCCCGAAGCGGTGTTCACCCAGGAGGACTACTACCGCGAAGTGTTCGACCCCATCGGCCGCGCCCTCGCCCCGTTCGATACAGAACACGTGATGGACCACCACTTCGCCAACTCGCGGGGGGCCATCGCGCGGTTCGACCGTGGTGCCATCGAACTGCGCGTCATCGACATCCAGGAATGCCCGGGGGCCGATCTGGCCATCGCCGAACTGATCATGGTCCTCTGCCGCGCCATGACCAAAGGCCGCTGGACCAGCACCTACCTGCAACGCGCCTGGGGCGAGACCGACCTGCTGCCCATCTTCCTGCAGACCATCAAGGACGCCGGCAAGGCCGTCATCGCGAACAAGGACTATCTGCTGATGTTCGGCGTGATGAAGGAGCAGCGGATGACCGCGCAGCGCCTGTGGGAGCACATCGTGCAGGAGCTGCGGGGCGAACTGAGCGAGGAAGCGCGTGCCGTGATCGATCATCTGCTTGCCAAGGGCTGCCTGGCCCAGCGCATCCTGGCCCGCACCGGTCGAAAGCCCTCGGCGGACAGGATCCGGCAGGTCTACATCGAACTCGCGGCCTGCCTGCAGGACGACCGGCTCTTCGTATGACGCGCGTGCTGCTCACCTGCGAGCATGGCGGCCATGAGGTGCCCACCGAGCTGCGCGCCCTCTTCGCCGGGGCCGGCGAGGTCCTTCGCTCCCACTGCGGTTGGGACCCCGGCGCCCTGGACCTGTTCACGGCCCTGCGCCCTCTGGCCCACCTCGCGCTGGAAGGCACCACCTCCCGCCTGGTGGTGGAGCTGAACCGCTCGCTCGACAGCCCGGCCCTGTTCTCCGCGTTCACGCGCGACCTGCCGCACGCCCAGCGCAGCCACCTCATCGACGAGCACTACACCCCCTTCCGCACGGCCGCCGCCGATGCCGTGGCCACCTGGCGTGCCGACCGACCGAGTGTCCTTCACCTCAGCGTGCACACCTTCACCCCAGTGCTGGACGGTGTGCAGCGTCCGATGGACATCGGTCTGTTGTACGACCCTGCACGCAGTTGGGAAAGGGCGCTGGTCGAGGCATGGGAGCAACTGTTGAACGCCGCGGCGCCGGACCTCGTGATCCGCCACAACGAGCCTTACAGGGGCACCGATGACGGCCATACCACGGCCCTGCGGGCCGCCCACGCCGTGGGGTATGCCGGGATCGAGCTGGAGGTGAACCAGCGCTTCGCTTCGGCCGATGGCCTTCGCATGGACGAGCGTGTCACCGGGGCGGTCGTGAGCAGCTTCCAGGCCTTGCTCGCCCACCCCGTGGCGACCACCCCCTGAACGCGAGCGCCCCGGGGATCCCCCGGGGCGCTCGTGTTCGGCACGGATGATCAACGCACCACCTGGAAGCGCTCCTCACCCCGCGCCCGATCGGTGATCACCTGCAGCACGTAGCTGCCGGGTGCAAGGCCTGCGATGTTCAGGACGATGCGATCGCGCAGCGCAGCGCCGCTCACCTGCTGTCGCACGACCACACGGCCCGAGGCGTCGAGCACGACCAGCTCCGCCGAGCGCGCATCGCCCATGGCCCCGCGCACCTGCAATTGGTCCTGCGCCGGTTTCGGGAAGACGAGCAGCTCGACCGTGGAGGCTTCCTCGATCCCGATGCCGTCGGCCAGGTCCCACAGCTGGATGTCATCCACCGCGGCCTCCACCAGGCTGCCGCCGTCCAGGTTCTGCCCGGGCCGGATGCTGTCCGAGGCGTTGTACTTGATGTACACCGTGGAATTCGGGCTCACGAAGTCGCCCACCCGGAAAGCCACCCGGCGCCAGCTCCGGTCGCTCGTCCTCGTGTTCTCGACGGGGACCCAGTTGCTGCCATCGTTGCTCAACCACACCTGCCACCAGTCCGCGCCGGGGTTGGCGCCGCTCGGGGGATCGTTCACGTACCAGCGCCAGTAGGACATGGCCGGCTCCTGCATGTTCGACATGTCCAGCGCGGCGCTCCGCAGCGTGGTGGTGCCACCGTCCACATCGTTCTCCCCCAGCGGGGCGAGCTCGCTCGATGCGTTGCCCGTCACATAACAGATCTCTCCACCCGGAGTGTGCTGGTATCCGGGCTGCACCACCGTGCTCAGGTCGCCCGGGGTGGCATAGCTGCCCACGGGCATGTTGAACTCCCACTCGCCGGTGGTGGCATTGTCCGTGGGGAGTCCGATGTCCCAATTCCCGAGCTGGGTGTTGTTGTCCGCATCGTCCGTGGCCACCAGCCCGAAGCCCACCATGATGTAATAGGGCACGTTCGGGTCGGGTTCGGCCGCACCGATCGGCACCACCGCGCTCAGCTGCTGGAAGCTGTCCTCCACCCCCATGTAGTACGCGATCACCGTGCCCGCAGGCTGCGCAGGAATGGTGACGTGGTAGTCGTTGCTGCCGAAGTCCACCATCGGCAGGGTGTTCCATGTGGCGCCGTCATTCACCCGGTAGAACAGCTTCACCTCCGAGAGGAAGGGCAGGAAATCGAAGTCCAGGACGAGCTGTGCATCCAGCTCGATCCCCTGCGCTTCGGGCGCCGTCTCCAGGTTGCTGTGCACCAGGGTGGCGTTGCTCAGCAGGGTGATCCCGTGCAGGGCGAAGGCCTCCACGATGGCCGCGGCGTTCGGCGTGCCGTTGGTGATGTCGCCGTCCGTGTCATCCGCCTGCAGCACGTCCAGCAGCACATCGCGGAACGCCTGCCCTTCATTGCCGTTCACCGTGTTCGCCTGCAGACCCGGAAAGGCCTCGACGAACAAGGTGAGCATCGCGTTCATGTCATTGCCCAACAGCAGGTAGGTGTCCCACCAGGCCCCGGCGATGATCTCCCCGTCCGCATGCACCTGGCCCACCAGGTCCACCGGGTACACCTTGCGGTTCTCGTCATAACGCCGGATGAAGTTGTCAGGGTCGCTCAGCGAACTGCCTTCGGCCAGGATCGGGTCCTCGGTGATCGAAAGGGCCCACACATCCGCATAGCCTTCGTTCATGGCCCCGTTGGTGAACTGGCTCAGCAACGAACCATAGAACTTGTCGTTGATGCCGTGCCCATACTCGTGGTACACCACCTCGGCGATCTGCGCGTAGCTCTGGCAGTCCCCGCCCTCCTGATAGAAGTTGATGGAACCGCCATCGTAGAAGGCGTTGCAGGTCCCGGCCACATCGACGTTCGTGGCGAAGGGGACGTCAAGGGAAGTGAAGTTCGGCAGCCACGTCTTCATGTGGTCGTGCACCACGTTCACATGGTAATAGGCACTGCGCTCACGGAGGTTGGCGTTCGCGTCGAAGCTCACCGCGTTCGGACCCTCCTGCAACGTGGTCTGGAAGCTCGGGGTGCTGCCTCCCGTCTTCACATTGCACCAACGGCCGTCCAGGAAGAAGGTGGCGTTCACCGGACCGCCCACACCGGTGTTCAGATAGCCCTGGTCATCCAGGTATTGGCTCAGTCCGTTCACGACCACGCGCAGGTCGGGCAGCACCTCGGTGGTGGCCGGCACGTACGGGTTCACCGTGTGGGCCGCGGCGGTGGCGGCGATCTCCGCCCCGGCGGAGGCCGGGGGCGCATGATGCACCACCAGGTCCTGCCGGTAGAGCAGCTCGCCCGAATGTGCATCCACCCAGCACGACCAGCGGCCGGGCACCCCCTGCTCCATGGTGTTGATCATGACCTCATGCACCAACCGGTGCTCCACGGTCCGATGGCCCGGGACCGGCAGGATGCGCAGCCCGTTGACCGCAGCGCCCACGATACCGGTCAACCCGCTCGAGGCGTTCACCACCGCCGCGGCTTCACTGATGCCCGGCTGCGTCTCCACCTGGATCCCCGGATACAGATCGGTGCCGAACGCGATCACCCGGCCTTGGGCGTCCAGCTTCACCATCGCCTGGCCGAACACGACGGGCAGGCCGGCGTGGGTCTGGGCAAAGTGCACATAGGTGTGCTTGGCGGTGGGATACACGGACCTCACGCTGACCTCTGCGAGGGGCAGGTTGAAGCCCGCGAGCTGGTGCTGGAGGAAGTCCCATGCCTTCGACACGGGATCCGCGCCCATCGCCGGGATGGGCCTGCCGAAGGCCCGATGCGGAAGCCCGCTGGCCTCGTTGAACTCCGTCCACCACGTGCCATGTTCGGCCACGAAGGCCCGCCACTGGGGCCGTGCACGCAGCTCGGCCTGCCAGGGGATGTCGGGCGTACGCTGCGGATCGCGGATGAAGGTGATGCTCCGTTCATCGCGGCCGCCTTCCACGGCCATGGCATTGAGGGTGCCGGCGATCAGACCGGCGACGAGGAGGACTTGACGCATTGCGCAACAGGTTGGTGGAACGAAGTTCGGGTTCGGTCAGCTACCGAACAACTCCGACCACCGCCATGTGCGGGGAAGTCCATCAGGCGTCGGGCAGCACCATCGATAGGCCATCGTAGGCCAGTTCCACGCCTTCCGGCAGGGTGCGCTGCACATCGGCATGCCTGCCAAGCAAATGGCTGATGTGGGTGAGGAAGGTGCGGCGTGCGCCCAGTTCCCGGGCCAGGTCCAGCGCCTCCTCCAGGTTGAGGTGGGCCGCATGCGGCTCGTGACGCAGCGCGTTGAGCACCAGCACCTCGGAACCTCCCACGCGCTCCTTGGTCGAAGGTGGCAGCTCCTTCGCGTCGGTGATGTAGGAAAGGCCGCCGATCCGGAAACCCAGCACCGGCATCCCCAGGTGCAGCACCTCCACGGCTTCGAGACCGACACCGGCGGCGGTGAAGGGTCCGGGAGCGATGGGATGCAGCTCCAGCTCGGGCACTCCGGGGTAGCGCACTGCGGCGAAGGCGTATGCGTAGATGCGCCGTACGGCGGCCAGGGTGGCCTCGGAGGCATGCACCGGCATCACCGCGCGCTGACGGTGGTTGAAGCTGCGCAGTTCGTCCATGCCGCTGATGTGGTCCATGTGCTCGTGGGTGAGCAGCACGGCGTCCACATGATCGATCCCGGCACGGAGGCTCTGTTGCCGCAGATCGGGCCCGGCGTCGATGAGGATGGACCGCCCCCCCACCTCCAGCCAGCCCGAGGTGCGCAGTCGCCGATCCCGTGCATCGCTGCTCGTGCACACCGCGCACCGGCAGCCGATCACCGGCACACCCTGGCTGGTGCCCGTTCCAAGGAAGGTGAAGCGCATGAGCGGTGCGCAAATTACCCGATCGCCGGGCGCTACCTTCGCCGCCGCTCGGAGAGGTGGCAGAGCGGTCGAATGCGGCGGTCTTGAAAACCGCTTTACCCGCAAGGGTAACGGGGGTTCGAATCCCTCCCTCTCCGCCAAGCCCCCCCGCGGAAGCGGGGCGTGTTCGGGCCGGGCTTCGGACCGAGCGGCCCCGGCCGAACGGAGCGGTGCGAACAGCAGCCCGTGCATCGGGTGTGGCGTGAACCTTCGCACAGGAGCGCGCAGCCATCCCTTACCGCGCCCCTCGTTCCGAACAGCGGATGCCGCGGGAACGGTGGCGCGATCCCAGGGAACGGTGATGATCCGCCCGACGGCCGAAGTACCTTTGAAAGCATGTCACGCTCCATCCTCCCGCTGGCCCTGATGTCCCTCGCCCTTCCCATCGGAGCCCAATCGCTGCCCGAGTTCCTGGTGGAGGTCCGGCGCTTCGAGGTGCCGGAGCAGGGCCCCTTCGTGGACCTCAGCGTGGCCGTGCTCGGGGCCTCGGTCCATCACGAGGACTCCGCTGCGGGCCTGTCCCAGGCCCGGTTGGAGCTGGTGGCCCTGGTGGAGAAGGCCGGTGCCATCGTCGACCACCGGAAAGTGGAGCTCACGGGCCCGCCACGCACCACCGAGGTCCCACCCGATCTTCTGTACACGACCGCATTCGCCCTTCCCGCCGGTGAATACACGCTGGAGATCCAGGTCCGGGACCTTCAGGGAGCGGACTCGGCGCGGACGGAGCGCCGCCCGCTGCTTGTGCCGGCCTTGCCGGACGGACCCACGTTCTCCGATGTGCTGCTGGTCTCCGGCACCGGGGAAGCGGGCTCCTCAGGACACGCCCACGCGGGCCGGACCTTCATTCCCTTCGTGGGCGCCTACTACCCCAGCTCCGTGGAGCGCATGGACCTGTATGCCGAGCTCTACGGCATGGACGTCCGCCTCGGGGGTGACAGCCTCTACCTGCTGAGCTATCAGATCGAGGGTCAGGGGACGGGCACCCCGATCGGTGCGTTCCGCGCGGCGGCACGCGTAAAGGCGCGCCCTGTGGAACCTTTGCTGGGCGGCTTCGACATCCGCTCGCTGCCCAGCGGGAACTACGTGCTCGCCTTGGAGGCACGCGATCGATCAGGGCAGCTCCTGGCCCGCACTGAACGGTTCCTGCAGCGCAACAACCCGATCTCCTACCGGATGGACGACCTGTCCACCGTGGCCATGGGCGGCACTTTCGCCGACCGCATCACCGAGCCGGACAGCCTGGCCGAGTTCATCCACTGCCTGCGCCCCATCGCCGACGACCTGGAGCGCAAGATGATCGACGACCGTTGGACGGACCGCGAGATGGACCTCATGCGCCGCTTCTTCTACAGCTTCTGGTTCAACCGCAATGGGCTGGACCCGGAAGGAGCGTGGAAGGCCTACCGTGCGGAGGTCCTGCGGGTCAACCGGATGTACGGCTCGCGTATCAAGCGGGGCTATGAGACCGACCGCGGCTACGTGCACCTCAAGTACGGGGCACCCAACACCATCGTCGACCGGCCCAGCGACATGGGCGTGTATCCTTATCAGATCTGGCACTATTACCGCGCCGGCCGTTACACCGACCGCCGCTTCGTGTTCTATCTGCCGGACATGGTGACGAACGACTACGAGCTGTTGCACTCCGAGGTGCCCGGCGAGATCCAGAACCCCCGCTGGAACCAGGTGCTGCACGCCCGCGACACGCCGATGAACAACGTGCAGCCCGGCTCGGTGAACTCCCTGAGCGGTGAACGTTCGGACGAGTTCTTCATGAACCCACGCTGACGGTCGCGCAGCCTCGGCCATCTTTGCCGCCGCACGCAGCCCCCATGCGCGATACGGCGATCGTGATCCTGAACTGGAACGGCCTCACCTGGCTGCAACGCTTCCTGCCCGGCGTGGTGCAGGCCGCCGAGGGCGCCGAGGTCGTCGTGGCCGACAACGGCAGCTCCGATGGTTCGCTGCGCTGGCTGAAGGCCTCCATGCCCGGCGTGCGTACCATCGCCCTGGAACGGAACCTAGGCTTCGCGGGTGGCTACAACGCCGCGCTGGAGCGGGTGAAGGCCTCGTACTTCGTGCTGCTGAACTCCGATGTGGAGGTCCGCCCAGGCTGGCTCTCGGGCATGCGGGCTTTGTTGGACGCCGATCCGCACATGGCGGCCTGCCAGCCCAAAGTGCTGGCCCATGCCCACCCCGAACGCTTCGAACATGCCGGCGCCGCAGGCGGATACATCGACCGCAACGGCTACCCTTTCTGCCGCGGGCGGATCTTCGAGATCACCGAATCGGACCATGGGCAGTACGATGACGACCGCGAGGTCTTCTGGGCCACCGGGGCCTGTCTGATGGTGCGGGCGCAGGCCTTCCGTGATGCCGGCGGCTTCGATGCCTCACTGTTCGCGCACATGGAGGAGATCGACCTGTGCTGGCGGCTGCGCCGCCGCGGCTGGCGAATCGGCTACACGGCCCGGGCCAGCGTTCTCCATGTCGGCGGCGGGGCGCTCGGGTACGGCAGCCCGCGCAAGACCTACCTCAACTTCCGCAACAGCCTCATCGTGCTCACCAAGAACCTGCACACGGGCTGGCTGCCGGGCCGCCTGTTGCGCCGTTTCCTGCTGGACGGTGCGGCCGGCTGGAAGTTCCTGCTCGAAGGGCACGGTGCGCACAGCTGGCAGGTGGCCCGTGCCCATGTCCACTTCCTCGGCCGTCTACCGGGGCTGCTGCGCGAACGCGCACGGCTCATGCGGGAGGAGGACGAGCCCGACCTCACCGGCATGTACACGCGCAACATCGCGTTCGACCGGTTCATCCTCAAGCACGCCCGCTTCAGCGACCTCCCGCGGGAGGCCTTCGTGCAACGCACCTAACTGGCGGCCGCGCGGCGCAAAAGGTGGTCCACGGCAAGGCGGTAGCTCTCGGTCCCCAGTCCCATGATGCTGCCCACGCACACCGCTCCCACGAGCGACGTGTGGCGGAAGGGCTCACGCGCGAGCAGGTTGGAGAGATGCACCTCCAACACGGGTACGGCCACCGAAGCCACCGCATCACGCAGCGCCACCGAAGTGTGGCTGTAGCCGCCCGCGTTCAGCACCACACCGGCGTACACGCCGTCCGCCTCGTGAAGCCAGCGGATCAGTTCCCCCTCCAGTTCGCTCTGGCGGTGGTCGATCCGATGCCCGGGGAACGCCCTGCGCAACCCCGCGATCAGGCCATCCAGGTCCGTGCCGCCGTAGATCGAGGGCTCACGACGACCGAGCAGCCCGAGGTTCGGGCCGTTGACCACCAGGATGTCCGCCATGCGGGCGAAGTAACGAAAGGCCCGCCCGATGGCATCTTTGTGCGGTGGACTGGCCCCGCGCGCTCACCCTGTTCCGCACCCACCTCAAGCTGGAGCGCTCCCTGAGCGACCGCACCGTGGAGGCCTACCTCTCCGACCTGGCCAAGCTGCGAGCCTTCGCCGAATCCCATTCTCCGGCATTGCCGGCGGATGCCCTGCGCTTGGAGGACCTGCAGGCCTTCCTCACGCACACCGTGAAGAAGGGGCTCGGTCCGCGTAGCCAGGCCCGGCTCCTCAGCGCCGTCCGCGCCTTCCATCACGCCCTGCTCGTCGATCGGCGCATCGGAACGGACCCCACCGAACTGCTCGAGGCGCCGCGGCTTGGGCGTCACCTGCCGGAGTTCCTCAGCGTGGCCGAGATCGACGCCATCGTCGCGGCCATCGACCTGTCCAAGCCCCTGGCCCATCGCGACCGGGCCATCGTGGAATCATTGTACGGCTGTGGCCTTCGCGTGAGCGAACTGTGCGGCCTGCGGATGAGCGACATCCACGAGCAGGAACGCTTCATCCGTGTGCTCGGAAAAGGCGACAAGGAGCGCCTGGTGCCCATCGCCTCCCACACGCTCGACCGCATCAGGGCGTATCGCGAGCATGAACGCGTGCATCAGCCCAGGGTGCCCCGCGCCGGGGACACCCTCTTCCTGAACGCCCGCGGAGGTCCACTCTCCCGTGTCGCGGTCTTCAACCTGGTACGCACGCTCGCCGCAAAGGCCGGCATCTCCAAGGCCATCAGCCCGCACACCTTCCGCCATAGTTTCGCCACCCACCTTGTGGAGGGCGGGGCCGACCTGCGTGCCGTTCAGGAGATGCTCGGCCACGCCAGCATCACCACCACCGAGATCTACACCCACCTGGACCGCGAGTTCCTCCGCAGCAACATCCTCCAGCATCATCCCCGTGCCCGGGGGCGCTCGACAGGTTGATCAGTTCAGCTTCGCCAGGGCGCCCCGGGCGGCCAGCGCGCGCGTCACCTCCTCCATCAGCACCGCCACTTCACCGCGGATCCGACCGTCGTACTTCTCGTCCCAATCCATCCGTCCGTCCAGCGGGTCGAACCGCGCAATGCCCATGGGCAGGTCGAAAAAGGACAGGTCCATACCGGGCACACGCTCGAACATGGTCATCTCGATGAAGACCTCCTTGACGCTGTGGTCCCCCTCCCAGATAGGTCCGTGGGTGGTGACCGTGAAGCACTTGGTGACATGGCCTGGAAGGACAAAGCGGATCACATAGTCCGCATTGTTGTCCAACAGCAGTTCGTAGCGCCCGCTCTGGCCGGTGGACAGGGTCCTCACACGCTCGCCGTTGCGGTATACACGCACCTGGGCATCCGCCAGGGGAGCCGCGGTGAACTTGTCCGTCACCGTGCCGACGATCCGGAGCTGGGCCGCTTCCACGGTCCATGTCAGCAATACGGCGGCCAGCAGCATCAGGTCACGCAGACGTTCCATGCGAGCGGTGGTCCGGCTGGTGCGCGGACCGGGCGGCGAAACTATCCGCGAGGGGTGCGGGATCCAAGGCCAGGAGCCGATGTGATGGGACGATCGATCAACAGCACCCTGTTCACAACCGTGCAGGCCGGGAACGAAGCGGGGCGGCCCTGTGGACCGCCCCGCTCCTCATCGGTCGAACGGCTTACTGCACCACGAGGCGCTGTTCGCTGGTCGTATCGTCAGTGCTGACACGCAGGATGTACGTGCCCGCCATGAGCGTTTCGGCGCCATCGCGCACCAGGTTCATCCCGGTGTTCAATGTGCGCCGGTCGCTCCACACCACCCTCCCGGTGGCGTCAAAGAGCTCCAGCCGCGCATCGGTCGCCGCCGCAGGCCACACGACGGAAACGGAGCCTTCGGTCGGGTTCGGGAACACCGTCCAGCCGTCCACCACGGACCCGGTGAGCGCGGTGCTGATCGCTGCGGAGAGGCAGATCTCGAAATCACCACCGCCGCCGTACTGGGTGTTGGAGTAGACGCGCACCACGTGGTCCGTGTTCGGGGCCACGGTGACATCATAAGGCGCGGCTGGATTGATGTCGCAGCCAAGCTCCGCACCATTGCACCCATCATACACGACCACCACGGCATCCCCCATGCTGATGTTGTTGAAGGTGATCGTGACGGCATTGTTGGGCCCGGAGTTGAACGCATACCACATGTCCAGATAGGTGCCGGTGGTCGCATCGCAGCTGGGATCGCCCGCATCCTGGGTCGCCTGGACATTGTTGCCCTGAGCGCTGTTCTGGGGGCAGTCCGTGGTCGCCCACACCGGGAGGCCGATGGCGTTGGCGCAGTCGTTGTTCGAAGGAGGACCGGCGCACGCCACCGCGCTCACGGACATGGTATACGGTCCGGTGGTGCCCGACCCGAATTGTCCGACGGGGAGCCAATAGGTGCCCGGCTGCAGGTTCACGAACCCGATGGTGATGTTGCCATCGGTGCAGCTGGTGAAGTCGAAGGTGCCCGCGTAGAACGTATCCGCCAGGCAGGTGGTCCACACGATGTAGGCCTCGTCGAACACCGGGGTCGTACCACAGTACGAGACGGTGACATCCGCACAATCGGACAGCGTGAAGGCGTGCCACACCTTGGGTACGTTGTCGTCCATCGGCGAACCGGGGACCGCATCACCCGTGGCGGTGGCGCCCACCGTGGTGCCGGAGAAGGTCAGGCCACCGCCCACGGCCAACGCCTGCGGTGTCACGTTGGCGCAGTTGTCGTTCGCCGGGGCCGCGCCGCCGCCGAACACGCAGATATCGAAGGTGGTGGTGACCGGGATGTCCGAATAGTAGTGGTACACCCGGACGTGATAGGTCTGACCCACCGTAAGGCCGCTGGCCTGGATCACTTCGGTGCCTCCCTCCAGGGTCGCATCCGCGCAACCGATGCTCGTCGGGTTCGCACAGCCGCCGGAGAAGAGCTCGACGACCGCATCGAGCGAATCGGATCCGGCCACTTCCACCGTGAGCTGCGCAGCCGTGGCCACGAAGCTGAACCACACATCGTCGTTCGCATCACCGGTGAAACCGTTGCACGCAAGCGCCGGCAGGGACTCGGTGGCGTTCGCGACGTCACCGGTCACATACTGGCAGGTGGTACCCGCCGTGAGCGACGTGGCCCCTCCGCAGTCATCATTGGCCGGCGCACCGGCACAGGCCGTGGCCGTCAACGCCAGGCTGTACGGCCCGGTCGTGGCGGATCCGAACTGGCCGATGGGCAGGTGGTAGGTGCCTGCTGGCAGGGCATTGAAGAACACCGTGCCATTGCCGTCCACACAGGTGGTGAAGTCGAAGGTGCCGAGGTTGAACGTGCTCGCCGGACAGTCCGTCCACACGATGTAGATCTCGTCGAACACCGGGGTCGTGTTGCAGTATGAAACCGCGACGTTCGCGCAGGTGCTGAGCGTGAAGGCATGCCACACCTTGGGGACCCCATCGTCCATGTCGGACAAGGGCACTGCATCATTGGTGGTCGTGGCTCCCACGGTGGTGCCCGTGAAGTTGAGCGAACCGCCCACGCTCAGCGCCTGCGGAACGATGTTCTGGCACTGATCGTTCACAGGTGCCGTGCCGCCGCCGTAGACGCAGATGGTGAAGGTGGTGGTGGTGGGGAAGCCGGCGGCATAGTCGTACACCCGCACGTAGTAGGTCTGCCCCACCGTCAGCCCGGTGGCCTGGATGGTCTCCACCCCGTCGGCCACGGTCGCGTCCGCGCAGGCGATGTTCGTTCCGGCGCAGGCTCCGCTGCGCAGGTCCACCACCGCGTCGAAGTTGGTCGATCCGTCCACCTCGATGGTGAGCGCCGCGGCCGTGGCCACGAAGCTGTACCATACATCATCGTTGGCATCCCCCGTGAAGGTGGCGCAGGTGAGCGCGGCGATGGACTGGGTGGCACCGGCCACGTCACCCGTCACCGGCGTGCAGGTCGTGCTCACCGCCAGCTGCTGGGCGCCGGAGCATTCATTGTTCGCCGGCGCAGCCCCGCAGGCCGTGGCGTTCAGTTCGATGGTGTACGGGCCCGTGCTCCCGGCGCCGAACTGGCCGACAGGGACGTAGTAGCTGCCCGCAGGCAGTTGCGCGAAGACGACGGTGCCGTTGCCATCCACGCAGGTGGTGAAGTCGAAGGTTCCGATGATGCCCGCGTCGGCCGGGCAACCGGTCGCCAGGGCGATGTAGATCTGGTCGAACACCGGGGTGGTCCCGCAGTAGTCCAACGTCACGTTCGAGCAGGTGCTCGTGGTGAACCGATGCCACACCTTGGGGATCGCGTCATCGAAGTCGCCCCCGGTAACGACGTCATTCGTGACCGTGGCCCCGGCGGTGCTGCCCGTGAAGGTGAGCGATCCGCCGACGCTCAGGTTCTGCGCCACCACGTTCGCGCACTGGTCGTTGGCCGGTGGTGGTGGTGTGCCGAACACACAGATCGTGAAGTCCGTGGTCGGAGCCGCGCCCGTGTAATAGTCATACACCCGCACGTAGTAGCTCGCACCCACCGTGAGGCCGGCGAGGGAGACCTGCTCGATGCCGTCCTCCACGGTGGCATCGGCGCAGCCGATGTTGGTGCCATTGCAGGCCCCGCTGCGCACATCCACCACGGCATCGAAGTCCAGCGACCCGTCGACGCGAACGGTCAGCGCTGCTGCCGTTGCCGTGAACGTGTACCACACATCATCATCGGCATCGCCGGTGAAGGTGTTGCACGAAACGGCGGCCAGGCTGTTGGTCGCTCCCGCGGTGTTCCCCGTCACCGGGTTGCACGTGGCGCCCACCGTGAGGGTGATGGCTCCGCCGCAGTTGTCGTTCACCGGTGCGCCACCCCGGAACACCCCGGTGTTCGTCGGGCGCAGTGATTTGGGGACCGCTCCGGAATGCACAAGCAGCTGTTTCTCCCCCGGGGCCGCCGCACGGTCGGTGCTCGCCTTTCGAGCGACCGGGGTCCGTTCCATGTCCTGTTTCGTCCGTTGCGCGGAAGCATCCAAGGCCGGCAGGGCCAGGAGCGCCAAGGCCACGCTCATCGCGTAGGGTCTGATCATGGGTGTGGGTGTTGAGGCGCCGAAACTAGCGCCCCCCCCCCATGCCCGGTCGCCCGGTACATGGCAACTTATCGACAGTCCTCAGCGCCGCACCACCACCGGCTTCCGCAAAAGGCCGCCTTCCTTCGAGCGGACCTCCAGCACATGCGCGCCCGGGGGCAGACCGGAAACGGCCATCCGCTGGATGGGCTCCCGGGTGGACCGCTGCCGCACCAGTTCCCTTCCATCGGCTGCGATCATGCGAAGCTCTTCGGCCTTGAAGCCGGCGGGAACCTCCACAAGCAGCTCGTCCGAGGCCGGCACGGGGAAGACGGTCAGCTCCGGAGCTCCGTCCGGATCCAGCCCGGAGATGGAAGCGATCGCCCCGCTCTTACCCAGCGCGTACTCTCCCGGAAGAAGGGAGTCCAGCTCCATGTAGCCCGTGCCGTTGGTGAGCGAGCCGGCCACCACCACCTGATGCGGATAGGTGGTCCAAGGCTGCCCGGGATGCGCGCGGTACAAGACAGCAGCGCCGGCTTCCGTGGCGTCGTAGAGGTCGAAGTCCAGCTGGCTGGTCGAGGCACCGTAATAGTTGATCCGGGCCGAGAGGTGCATACCCGCCGGCCAGAGCCCGTCCACCACCCAGTAGTGCGTCCCACTGATGGCCTCGACCTCCGCAGTGGTCTGCGATGCTTCCGGCGCGGCCCAGATGTGGTCGATGCGGAAGAGGGCCGAATCAGGGACCGCCTCCGGGAACAGGCGGAAGTCCACCCGCGGCAGCGTGGAACTGAAGCTCTCGCCCGGGTGGATGACGAACTCATGGTCCATGCGCGCCTGGTTCAATCGTCGGTGACCGTTCACCACGGCCATCACCGGCTCGAACGGCGCCGTGAGGGTCACCGTGGTGAGCTCCCCGCCGCCCAGCACGTGATGCTCGCTGCGTTGCCACCCCGCACCGATCAAGGTGACATCCAGTGGCACCTGCTGATGGAAGGTGGTCGTGCCGCGCAGCCGTTGGCGAAGGGTAAGGTCCACCGACCAGGACCCGCCCTGTGTCACAGAGCTCATCGCGTCAACGACGAACACGCTGAAGCCGGGCGCGAACACCCAGGCATCGAAGAACGGATCGAGGTCGGTCCCGGTGACCTGCTCCAAGGCGTCGCGGAAACCTGCCGCGTCCAGGGCCGTGTCCGCAAAGGCCAGCTGCACACCGGTCATCGCCTGCCGGAACAGCGTGTCGCCCAGGTAGCCACGCAGGTTGTGCATCACCGAGGCCCCCTTGTAGTAGGTGTGGTGACCGTAGATGTACGGATCGGGCATCGGCGAAAGGGGCTGGAAACCGCCGTCCTGCAGGTGACTGTTCTTCAGCACATCGTACTGATTGTTCAGCACCGTGGTGATGAACTGGTCGTGGCCATAGACCCATTCATCCACGAGGTGGCCGCTGTATTCGGCAGGACCTTCCTTGAGCCACATGTCGTTGTGGATGTACGGTGTCACGATGTCGCCCCACCAATGGTGCCCCAGCTCGTGGCTCAGCAGCTGGCGGTTGTCGGATACCGGCTGCCCGGTCATGAACTGGGGATAGGCGATGTTGGTGGGGATCTCCAGGGCCCCGTCGGTCGTCAGCACATAACCCACCCGGCCCCAGCCGTAGGGTCCGTACCAGTGCTCGCACGCGTCGATGGCCCCGCCCAGGTCGCCGAACCGGGAGACCATGCCGGCCAGCTGCGCCGGCTTGGCGGTCAGGGTCACCGGGATGGTCCCGAACGCACCGGTGTGCAGGTAGGTGCTGTCCACATAGTTGGAAACCGCCACCGCTGACACGTGCGTGGGGAGCGCACGGCCGATGCCATAGGAGCGCACCACGGTATCACCGCCCAGCTGCACCTCGCCCAGGAAGTCGCCCTGGCCCCGCAGGCGATAGGTGCCCGCGCTCTTCACATGATACGTGTACGTGGCCCGTTCCACGAACGAGTCGAAGCACGGATACCACACCTTGCCGAAGTTGGGCGGGATGGTGCTGATGCCGATGCCGAGGTTGTAGATGTACCCGCTCTCGAAGTAGAAGCCGCCCCAATCGGGGTCGCGGTGCGGCGCTCCCTGATAATGCACGGTCAGCGTGCGTTGCTCGCCCACCGCAGGCACGCCCAACAGGTCCACCGTGAGGAACGCCCCGTCGTAGCTGTACGGATGCACGCCCAGGGCGCTGGTCACTGAATCCACCGTGAGGTCGTACAGGTCGAAGCGGATGCTGTTCTGGCCGGCCAGTCGTGGCGTGAAGGACACGGCGCACATGCCGGCGATCCACTGGTCCTGCACCAGGGTCACGTCCAACCGGATGTCGTAGTGCAGGATGTCGAACGTATCGCTGCGCGCGATGGTCTGGTCGATCTGGGTGCGCTGGAGCGCGGTGAGCGCAGGCCCCGGACGGTAGGGCTCGTGCAGGATCCTGCAGCCCATCCGGTAGGGCTGGGCCAGGGCGGCGATGAAGGATAAGAGGGTGATGGGGAGGACAACAAGGCGCATGGAACAAGGGTCAGGTCGCACGAAGCTACGGGCCCGCTACCTTCACTCTGCGGACAACTGCTCCGCTACCCGTGACGTCAACCCGAAAACCGGACCCACATGCACCGCCTTGTTGCGCTCGCCTTGCTCGTCCTACCAGGACTGTTACCCACGGTGAAGGCCACCCATATCATGGGCGGTGAGCTCACGTACCGATGGCTCGGTGGATCGGACTACCTCGTCAGTCTCGTCCTGTACAGGGACTGCGCCGGCGTTCCGGTGGTCTCCCAGGAGAACGTGTACATCTCGTCGAGCACCTGCGGCTACAGCCAGTTGCTGCCCGTGAACCTGGTCGACACGGCCGTCATCGCATCGCCCTGCGCGGGGCTGTTGTCCACCTGCGACGGGGGGCAGGCACCTGGATTGGAGGTCTATGTTTATCGCGACACCATCGCGCTGGCCCAGGCCTGCCCGGACTATGAATTCACCTGGACCACCTGCTGCCGGAACGCGGCGGTGACCAACCTTGTGGATCCGAGCACACAAAGCGGCTTCCTGCAGGCATGGCTCAACACCGTCGATGGCCCGGGCAATTCCGCACCGGTATACCAGGAGCTCCAGATGCCCTTCATCTGCTCCAATGTGATGTACTGCCAGGACAACAGCACCTTCGATGTCGATGGGGATTCGCTCGTGTTCAGCATGGTGCCCGTCCAGAACGGAACGCTGGGACCCGCGTCCTACGCCGCGCCCTTCAGCCCCACGGACCCCTTTCCGACCGTGAACGGTCACGCGTTCGATGTATCCGGTGGGAACCACTGCGCCATCCCCACCACGGTCGGCGCCTGGGTGGTGGCCTATCGCATCGATGAGTACCGCAACGGGGCGTGGATCGGCAGCACGATGCGCGAGGTGCAGCTGTGGGTGGTGAACTGTCCGTCCGCCATGCTCGGCTTCACCGGCACCGTGAAGGACTCCACCGGCACACCGGTCAGCAGCGGCACGGTGGAACTGTGGGAGTACGGGCTCAACAGCCTCAGTTCCACGCTCATCGCCACCACACCGGTGAACTCACAAGGGGAATATGCCTTCTCCGGCCAGCCGAACGGCCAATACATCCTGCGCGCCATCCCCGACTCGACCAATACCCCGGGGCACGCCACCTCCTATCACCTGAACACCCACTACTGGGACTTCGCCGAAGTGCTCGGCGCCGTATGCGATACGACCATCGACGCTGACATCACCCTGGTCGGTGTGGGGAACCTGGTCGGGACCGGCCATGTGAGCGGCTACCTGGGCGACCTCGGCATTGTGCGCAGCCAGCAGGGCACTCCATGGGAAGGCGTCAGTGTGTTCCTGGAAGCCTGGCCGTCCCACGAACCGGTGGCCTTCGATCGCACGGATGCCGACGGGCTCTTCGCTTTCGTCAACGTGCCCTTCGGTGAGTACCGCGTGGTGTTCGACCACCCCGGACTGCCCATGCTCGGTTACTACCGCTTCACGGTCAGCGCCCAGAACCCGAGCTTCACCGGTCTTGACCATGGCGCCGACCCGGACGGATTCTTCCCCACGGGCATCTCCACGGGCATGCGCGAGGACGCGCCGCTCAGCCTGGTGGTGGCCCCCAATCCGGTGGGCCAGGGCCGGGTGACGATCGGGGGCCTGCCCGATGGACCGGTGACACTGTTGGTGGAGGACGCGACCGGCCGCACCGTCGACGTGCAACGGGCGATGGTCGGCAACGGCCGCACGTCGATGGCCACCGACGCCCTCCCCGCCGGCACCTTCCTGATCCGGATCGCAGGGGCCGGTGCCATCCGCCTCGTGAAACAATGACATCCCATGGAGCGCTCATCCCTCGGCAGGGATGCCCTCTCCATCGCTCTTCCATCCCGCTTCGTCGAGATCGGCATACCATCCGAGCACGATGAACGTATTGTTGTAAGCGTCGCCCATCGGACCGCCAGCTAAACCTCCCTCCCATGAATCAAGCCCGCATCCTGGTCGTTGAGGACGAAGCCCTCATCCGCAAGGACATCGAACGCAGCCTAGCGCTGCTGGGCTATGATCTGGCCGGCAGCACCGGCGATGCTGAGGAAGCCGTGCATCTGGCCATGGAACAGCGGCCGGACATGGTTCTCATGGACATCCGGCTGCGGAGCGCCATGACGGGCATTGAGGCCGCCAAGGTGATCCGCACGAGCATGGGCATACCCGTGGTCTTCCTCACCGCATTCTCCGAGGATAGCACGCTCCATGAAGCCAAGGTCGCCGAGCCACTGGGTTACATTGTGAAACCCTTCACCGAGGCGGCCCTGCGCTCCAACATCGAGATCGCGCTGTTCAAGGGTGGCGAGGAGGTCAAGCTCCGCATGGAACGCGACCGACTGATGCGCTCGGTGGGCAAAGGCCAGGATGAGGAGCACGTGTTCATCAAGCACAAGGGACGCGCGGTGCGTGTCGCCTACCGGGAGATCGAGCATATCGAGGCCCTCAAGGACTACGCGTCCTTCCACCTCAAGGACCGCAGGTATGTGGTGCATGGTACCATGCAGGAGTTCGAAGCCATGATGCCCACGCGCGACTTCATGCGCATCCACCGCTCGCACATCGTGCGTCTCGACCGGATCCAGAGCATCGACGACGGCGATGTGGTCCTGGAGGGTGGTGCCAAGCGCATCCCCATCGGCCGCACGTACATGAGCCGCCTGCTGGCGCTCATCCCCCAGGTCTGAGCCATTTCGGTGCGTATGTGAATAGGTTTGTGGGCATGGAGCGCCTGTGCCCGGTCCGTGCGTTCGTCCTCATCGCCCTGCTGCTCCTGGGCGGTGTGGGGCGCGATGGCTGGCACCTGGCCTTCCATGCGGATGATGTGTCGCATGCAGGCCTGGGGCCGACGCTCTCCGAGTCCTGTTCGTTCTGTACCGAAGGCCTTCCCACCGCGCTCGCAGCGGTCGCACCGGTCATTCAGCCTCCTGTGGCGCTCGCCTGGGAAGCGGTGAACGGGTGCGAGCGTTCCAAACTGGCGGCTCCGGCGCGGATCCCTTCCGATCGGGGACCTCCACAACGCGGTTGATCCACCGCCGGACGGGAACCGTCCGTGCGGCCCAGGGCTTCGACCGAAGCCCGCACACCCGGGGTCGTCCAACGCCACGTGCAGGTCGGACCATCAACCCAACGGCGCACAGCGCCACAGCATTCCTTGCCATGACCACGACGTTCCACGCCGCGCAGCGCGGCCTTGCCCTCCTCCTTCTGACCACCTTCATCCTGCCCGGTTGCAAAAAAGAGGAACCCGGAGCCAGTGGCCCTCCGGCCAACGAAGAAGAGCTCATCACCACCGTTCGCCTCCACTTGCGCTCGGTGGGCGGCACCGAGCACAAGCACTGGACCTACCGCGACATCGACGGCCCTGGTGGCAACGATCCCGTTCTTGAGGTGGACACCCTTTCGGCCGATTCGGTCTACCATGTGGAGATCGACGTGCTCAACGAGAGCGCGAGCCCGGTGGACACCATCACCCACGAGATCGACGATGAAGGCGCCGAGCACCAGTTCTTCTTCCAACCCAGCGGGGTGAACATCACCGTCGCCTACGACGATGCCGACCTGAACGGCCGTCCCATCGGTCTTCGCTCGATCTGGACGGTCGGCGCTTCCAGCACCGGTTCCATGCTGATCACCCTGCGCCACGGACCGGACAAAACAGCGCCCGGGGTGATCGATGGGGACATCACCAATGCCGGGGGAGAGACGGACATCGCAGTGGTTTTTTCACCCGTGGTGGTGGACTGACCCGTGTGGGAACGCGAACGGAAGGTGGGCAGGAGCCCGACCTCCGTGTTTCAGGCCGCTCGGGGCGATCTTCGACGCATGCGACGGATAGGGGTGCTCCTGACGTTCGGCCTTCTGGCCGGCCTGGTCTCCACGGAGCTTCTGCTCAGGGCCTTGGGACGTCTGAACCATCCCCTGTTCGAGGCCGATCCCCAGTATGAGTACCTGATGCGTCCCGATCAGGATGTGCGGTACGGGCGCATCCACTACGTGACCAATGCGCTCGGGCTTCGGTCGCCTCCGATCGGTCCCAAGCGCGGCCGCCGCGTCCTCATCATCGGCGACTCGGTGATCAATGGGGGGCAGCAGACCACACAGGACAGCCTGGCCACCGAACAGGCCGCACGACGGACCGGGGTCGAACTGATCAACCTCAGCGCGGGCAGCTGGGGCACCGAGAACGCGATGGCGTGGATCCGGGCCCATGGCCTGATGCAGGCGGACGCCCTGATCATCGTCCTCAGCAGCCACGACGCCTACGACCGGATGACCTTCGAGCCGGTGGTCGGCCATCATCCCTCGTATCCGGCCGAGCGCCCGCAACTTGCCCTATCGGCCGAGTTGGACCGCTGGACCCATCGCAGGAGGGATCGGAGAGCGGTGAGCGACCGCACATTCGCGAGCGGATGGCGGGCCCTTCGGGACACCGCTGTCGTCCGTGGACTGCAGCTCACGGTGGTCCTTCATCCCGAACTGGGCGAATTGGCCATGGGTCGCTACGACGTCCGCGGTGCACGGATCCTCGACTCGCTCACGACCTGGAACGTTGCCGTAGTGACCACGATCGATCGGATGGACAGCGCGATGTACACGGACCGCATCCACCTCAATGATCGCGGGCAGGCCGCCCTTGCCGATGTCCTGGTGGAGGTGATCGACCGGTCGACACCCGCGAATACCTTCGGCCATGATCCGTCCTCTCCCACCCGCTGAACTGCTGGAGCAGGCGGACCGCGTTCCCTTGATCGACGTGCGCTCCCCTTCGGAACACGCACGCGGTCACATCCCCGGAAGCGTCAACATCCCACTCTTCTCGGACGCGGAGCGCGGTGAGGTCGGAACCTGCTACAAGCAACGCGGACGCGATGAGGCCGTCCTGCTCGGGCTTCGCTTGGTGGGTCCCCGTTTGGGCGACCTGGTGGAGCAGGCCCGCGCGATCGCACCGGAAGGCCGCATCGCCGTGCATTGCTGGCGCGGCGGAGAGCGCAGTGCCAGTGTGGCCTGGTTGCTCGACAAAGCCGGCTTCGCCGACGTCCGCACCATGCGCGGCGGATACAAGGCATTCCGCAGGCACATCCAGGAATGGTTCAGCCGGCCCTGGGACCTGCGTGTCCTGGGTGGTTATACGGGCAGCGGCAAGACCGAGCTGCTGGCCCTGTTGAGGGAACTGGGTGAGCAGGTCGTGGACCTTGAGGGGCTCGCGCAGCACAAAGGTTCGGCCTTCGGTGGGCTTGGTCAGGCCCCACAGCCCAGCACCGAGCACTTCGAGAACGTGCTCTGGCAGGTGTTGGGGACCGTTGACCCGAGCAGGCCCATCTGGGTGGAGGACGAGAGCCTGATGATCGGGCGTGTTCGCATACCGGATGCGCTTTTCGCACGCTTGCGCGCAGCCGACCTGTACTTCGTGGACATGCCTATCGAGGACAGGGTCCAAAGGCTGGTGTCGGACTATGGTGGCACCAGCGCGGAAGAGCTGAAGGAACCCGTGCGCCGGATCGAGAAGCGACTGGGGCCGCAGCACTGCAAGGCCGCACTGGAGGCCTTGGACCGCGGAGACCTTGCCGAAGTGGCGCGCATCACGCTGCGCTACTACGACAAAGCCTACCTGCGGGGCGCGCGTGAACGCGATCCAGCCCGTGTTCGGACCATCCCGGGCCGGGCCACCGATCTTCGCGGCCTTGCCCAACGACTCGCCGACCATGTCCGCCACGAACACCTCCCCTGACCCCCCGGTGTTGCTCACGCAGTTCAGCCGCGGCTCCGGCTGTGGCTGCAAGCTCGCACCGGATGTGCTCGACCGCATCCTTCGCAGCGACCGCGTCGGTGCCGTCGACCCCCGGCTGCTCGTGGGACCGTCCACCAAGGATGACGCCGCCATCTATGCGCTGGACGACGACCAGGCATTGATCAGCACGGTGGACTTCTTCACTCCCATCGTTGACGATGCCCGGATGTTCGGCCGCATCGC
Organism: Flavobacteriales bacterium; assembly: GCA_020847755.1. Classification (GTDB taxonomy): domain Bacteria; phylum Bacteroidota; class Bacteroidia; order Flavobacteriales_F; family PHOS-HE28; genus PHOS-HE28. The sequence goes on from JADLBK010000050.1 coordinate 34,652, forward strand.
CGCAGCGAACGCCCTCAGCGATGTCTATGCGATGGGCGGTTCGCCCCTTTTCGCCATCGCCGTGCTGGGCTGGCCGACCGACAAGCTTTCACCCGGGCTGGCCGCGGAGGTCATCGAGGGTGGGCGCGACACATGCCGTGAGGCGGGCATCGTGCTCGCTGGGGGCCACAGCATCGATGCACCCGAACCGTTCTTCGGCCTGGCGGTCACCGGATCGGTCAAGCGCGCTTTCGTGAAACGCAACGACACGGCACGGGTCGGCGACGTGCTCCTGCTCACCAAACCCCTCGGCACCGGGGTGCTGGCCACCGCCCTGAAGCGTGCGCAGCTCGATGACAACGGCCTTGCGGCGCTTACGGCACAGCTCGCCACGTTGAACCGGGCCGGCAGCATCCTGGGGCCCGTTGATGCCGTGCACGCCATGACGGACGTGACCGGATTCGGGCTGCTGGGGCACCTCTGGGAGATGTGCAACGGTGCAGGCTGCGCAGCCGAGCTCGAATGGCATGCGATCCCCTTCATCGAAGGTGCTTCGGCCCTCGTGGCGCAAGGTATCTATGCCGATGGCGGCATGCGGAATTGGCGGTCCGTGCATGCGCATGTGGAGGGTGCGAACACCATGGAACGCATGATCCTCGCCGCAGACCCCCAGACCAACGGCGGTCTACTGATCGCCGTCGATCCGCGAGCAGTGGACGAGGTGCACCGCATGATCCAGCGCACGGGGGTCACGGCCCAACGGGTCGGGATCTTCGTGCAGGGCCCACCCGGCATCCGCATCCATTGACCGGCACCCTCGATCGGCGAAGCAGCTTTCATCGGGATCTTGCGAGGAACACCGTAAGTTCGCCCCTGATATCTGCTCTACAACGCCTCACTTAAACACGAAAGGAATGGCAACGAAGCGTTTCTCTGAAAAGGACATCCATCAACTGCTGCAACATTACCGCGGCGAACGCCGGCGTCTGGCCTATCAGCTGGAAGGGGTGAAAAAGGCCCTCCGCGAACTTCGGGCCCTTCGCGCGGGAAAACCGGTCCCCGAAGAGGACAAGAAGTCCACCCGGAAAGCGGCCGCCGGCAGCAAGCGTAAACCGGGCCGCCGTAAGAAGCGGACCATCACTGGTGGCGGATATCGCCTCAGTGGCTGGGACACCGCCATCATGACCGCCGTGACCAACAACAACCGCATGATGACCAAACAGCAGTTGTTCGATGTGGTGAAGAAGTGGGCCAGCAAGAACGAACCGAAGACCACCGCGGCCGAGACCGAGGCCAAGTTGACGCGTTCGCTCCAGAAGCTCAGCGGTCGCCGCGGGCTCCTTGGCACCTACCGCACCGGCCTGCAGCGCGGCTATCACTATGGACTGAAGGACTGGTTCTTCAAGAGCACCGGAAAGCTCCGGCCCTCTCACTTGGACAAGCTCATCATCGAGCGGTGAACCGCATGCCCCCGTGACGAAGGGCGGCCGCGTGGCCGCCCTTCGTCATTCCGGGCGACCACGGCCATGACGTACCTTCGGATATGCCCATGAAGAACATCCTGGCCGCCGTTGACCTATCCCCCATCACCCATGAGGTGCTTCGCATGGCCGTTGATCTGGCCCGTGAGCACGGTGCGACCCTATGGATCGTTCATGTGGCCGCCCCCGACCCGGACCTCGTCGGATTCGAACCCGGCCCGCAGCACATCCGCGATCACAGAGCGAATGAGCTGCGCGATGAGCACCTGGAGCTGCAGCAGCTCGCCGCGGAGCGGACCGCGGCAGGTGTCGACGCGCGGGCACTGCTTGTCCAAGGCCCCACCGTGGCCACCATCCTTGACCAGGCTGCACGGCTTCAAGCGGACCTTGTCGTCATGGGCTCCCACGGCCATGGGGCCCTGCACCGGTTCTTCGTGGGCAGCGTCTGTCAGCAGGTCCTGACCTCCACCCGCACGCCCCTGCTCATCGTCCCGTCAAGCGCCTCGGAATGATCCACCGTGGCACCCGGGCGCTCGTCATCGTCTGTTCCTCATGGTCGCTGCTCGGAGGAGTATGCATGCCCACCATCCGATCCAGCCCTCCGGCCCTGGATGACATCGAACTGCCCGAGGGCTTCCACATCAGCGTATTCGCCGAGGGCGTGACCAATGCACGGGCCATGTGCTGGGGCGAGCGAGGCACCCTGTTCGTGGGAAGCCGGGCCGAAGGGGTCGTGCACGCGCTCACGGACACGGACCAGGACGGTCGGGCTGATATCCATCGCATCATCGCCAGGGACCTCCGGATGCCCGCGGGTGTGGCCTTTCGGCAGGGCGCCTTGTATGTCTCCGCCGTGGACCGCATCCTCCGGTACGACTCCATCGAGGACCGTCTTGAGAACCCACCGGCGCCGGCGGTGCTGCCCCAGTTGTTCCCCGCCGAGGACCACCATGGCTGGAAGTTCATCGCATTCGGCCCGGACGACCGCCTGTATGTGCCTGTGGGCGCTCCTTGCAACAACTGCCTCAGCGCGGACAGCCTCTTCGCCACCATCACGAGCATGACGGCGGACGGGAAGGACCTCCGTATCGAGGCCCATGGGGTGCGCAATTCCGTGGGGTTCGACTGGCGGCCCGGGACCGGGGAGCTTTGGTTCACCGACAACGGGCGCGACTGGATGGGAGATGATGCGCCGGACTGCGAGCTGGACCGGCTGGACGCCCGTGGTCGGCACTTCGGTTATCCCTACTGCCATGCGGGTGAGGTCACCGATCCGGAGTTCGGCGAGCAGCGCCCCTGCAGCATCTTCACCGCCCCCGCGGCACGGCTTGGCGCCCATGTGGCCCCCCTGGGAATGCGATTCCTCAGGAGTGACGCCTTCCCGGCAAAGTACAGGGGTGCGATCCTGGTCGCCGAGCATGGCAGCTGGAACCGCAGCACCCCGGTCGGCTACCGGGTGGTGGCCGCCTTTCCTCAGCCCGACGGCACGGCCCGGACCGAGGTCTTCGCCGACGGATGGCTGAAGGGCAACAGCGCCTGGGGCAGGCCGGTGGATGTGCTGGAGGCCCCCGACGGGAGCGTGCTCATCAGCGATGACGCGGCCGACCTGATCTACCGCGTGTGGTACACGGGTACCAACATCCGATAGCTTTACTATCGCCTTCACTTGTATTTATGTCATGAACAATAGCTTTGGCACATCTGTTGATAGTCATCCCATAACGCCGCGACCCCGATGCAGCGACTTGCCCAGCTCGACATGCACGTCCAGGAACGCGTGTTCCTGAAGGACCCGTCCACCACGGACCTCGGACGGCGCATCATTGAACGCTCGATCGGCCTGATCGACGAGCTCGGGTTCGAGCGGTTCACCTTCGCCAAGCTCGCCCAAGCCCTGGGCACCGCGGAAAGCTCCATCTATCGCTACTTCGAGAACAAGCACCTGCTCCTGGTCTACCTCATCGGCTGGTATTGGAGCTGGCGCGAGTACAAGCTCGTGTTCGACACGGCCAACCTCCCCGACCACAAGCAGCTCCTCGAGCGGGCCATCCGTTCCTTGACCGAACCGGTGGAGGACCGCGGGGCCTTCAACCATGTGGACCTTCGCGCCTTGTATCGCATCGCCAAGGCCGAGAGCCCGAAGGCCTATCTGGTGAAGGAGGTGGATGCCCGCGGTCGAGATGGCCATTTCACGTCGTTCGGCCGGCTATGCGACCGACTTCGTGAGCTCATCCTCCTGGTGCGGCGCGACCATCCGTTCCCGGCAGCATTGGCCTGCACCATCGCCGAGGGGTCCCTCGACCTGCACTTCTTCCATGAGCACATCCCCGGGCTGTCCGGTTTCGGGCGCAAGGACCGTACGGCCGACTTCCTCGTCCACCTTGCACAGGCCTCCATCACCCACCGCCCCCGCACATGAGCCCGGTCATCACTCCGTTCCAGCGGCTCGTCCGCCTGCTGAGCATGGACCGGCGCGAGCTGGCTTACATCTACCTCTACGCCCTGGTCAGCGGGGCCATCAACCTCACACTACCGCTGGGCATCCAGGCCATCATCAACCTCATCAGCGGCGGCCAGATCGCCACCAGCTGGGGCGTGCTCATCGCGTTCGTCACCGTAGGCGTGGCGTTCGCCGGTGTCATGCAGATCCTGCAGCTCACCATCGGGGAGACCATCAAGCAGCGCCTTTTCGCCAGAAGCGCCTTCGACTTCGCCTATCGACTGCCCCGCCTGCGCGCTGAGGCCGTTCAGGGCAGGTACCTCCCCGAGCTCGTCAACCGCTTCTTCGACACCCTCACCATCCAGAAAGGCCTCACCAAGGTGCTGATCGATGTGCCGGTGGCATCGCTGCAGATCATCCTCAGCCTGGTGCTCCTGTCCTTCTATCACCCCTTCTTCATCGCCTTCGGTCTCTTCCTCGTCGCGCTCCTCTACGCCATCTTCCGGTGGACCGGCATGCGCGGTCTCCGCACCAGCCTCGAGGAGTCCAAGTACAAGTATGAGGTGGCCTTCTGGCTCGAGGAGCTCGGCCGGAACATGAACACCTTCAAGCTGGCGGGACGCACCCGCCTGGCCCTGGACCGCACCGACCAGATCACGTCGAAGTACATCCTTGCGCGCAACGGCCATTTCAGGGTCCTGTTGCAGCAGTACGGGGCCATGGTGTTCTTCAAGGTCATCATCACCGTGAGCCTGCTGATCCTCGGCGGGCTTCTGGTGATGGGCGAACAGATGAACCTCGGCCAGTTCGTTGCCGCGGAGATCATCATCCTGCTGGTGATGGCCGCCGTGGAGAAGCTCACCATCAGCATCGAAGCCATCTATGACGTGCTCACCGCCCTGGAGAAGATCGGCAATGTGACCGACCTTCCCCTCGAACAGGGCGGGCGCGTGCACATCCCGGCATCGGCAGATGGCGCTGCAGGAATGGAGGTGGCCTTCCACGGTGTGACGTTCCGGTCACCCTGGACCGGACAGGACGTGATCGGCGGTGTGGACCTCACCATCGCCCCGGGCCAAAAGGTCTGCCTCAGTGGGCCCAATGGCAGTGGCAAGACCACACTTTTGCAGATGATCGGTGGCCTGGTGAGCCCCACCTCGGGCACGATCGCGCTGGACGGTCACCCCCTGGGCAGCCTCGACCTCGACCATGCGCGCGGCATGATGGGCGACAGCCTGAACCAGGACGAAGTGTTCAGTGGGACCATCCAGGACAACATCACCATGGGCCGGCCCTGGGTCACCTCCGAGGATGTGCGCCTCGCCGCCGAACGCACGGGCCTGGCATCCCGCATCGCGCGCCTGCCGTTGGGGCTGCTGACGCCACTGGACCCGAACGGCACACGCCTGCCGAGATCGCTCGTCAAGCGTGTCATCCTTTCGCGATGCCTCGCCTCCCGGCCACGGCTGTTGCTCATCGAGGATGACCTGGCCATGTTCGACGCAGCCGACCGCGATGCGCTGCTCAGGGAGCTCACCGCCCGGGAGGCCCCCTGGACGTTGGTGCTCGTCAGCAACGATCCCGCGGTGCAGGCGATCTGCGAACGCCACGTCCATCTGGACGGTGGGAAGCTCCACGAACTCCGCAACGCCTGAGCCCTGCGCGATGCTGAACATCTCCCCCGCCCCCGAGTGCGCCACGCCCGAGCTCGATCGGACCAGCTTCGAGTCGTTCCGCCGTGTGCTGCCCGCGCGCGCCGGCAAGTTCTTCGGCCGGCTCACGGCGCTCGCCCTGGTCCTCTTCATCACCGGGCTTTTCCTTCCATGGACCCAGAACATCCGCGCCCGTGGCGTGGTCACCAGTCTGGCACCGCAACAGCGTCCCCAGACCATTCCCAGCATCATCGCCGGCCGCATCGAGCAATGGTATGTGCAGGAAGGCCAACTCGTGGAACGGGGGGACACCATCCTCCGGTTGAGCGAAGTGAAGCCCGAGTACATGGACCCCAAGCTGCTGGACCGCACCAAGGAACAGATCATGGCCAAAGAGGCCACGGCCCGCAGCTATGCTGAAAAGGTCAACAGCCTGGATGCCCAGATCGATGCGCTGAGCGGCGCGCTCTCGATCAAGCTGGAGCAGACCCGCAACAAGATCAAGCAGGCGGGCCTTCAGGTGCAGAGCGACAGCATCCGCGTGGTGGCGGCGCGCACCGAGATCAAGGTCGCCCAGGACCAGCTGAAACGCGGCGAGGAGCAGTTCAGGGAAGGCCTGCTGAGCATGGTGGAGCTCGAACGCCGACGGGTGACCGAACAGCGGGCGAACGCCACGATGATCGACGCGGAGAACAAGCTGCTCGACAGCCGCAACGAGCTGCTCAACGCCCAGCTCGACCTGAACGGCATCCGACAGGATTACCGCGACAAGCTGAGCAAGGCCGAGAGCGAGAAGTTCTCCAGCCTCAGCCAGATGTACACCACCGAAGGCGAGGTCACCAAGCTGCAGAACGACTACGCCAACTACAGCGTGCGTTCCGGCTTCTACTACATCACCGCACCGCAGAAGGGCTACATCACGAAGGCCGTTCGCCAGGGCATCGGTGAGACGGTGAAGGAGGGCGAACCTTTGGTGACCGTGATGCCCGCCCGATTCGACCTGGCCGTGGAGCTGTACATCCGACCGATGGACATGCCCCTTATCCGCACCGGCAACACGGTGCGTTTCATGTTCGACGGATGGCCGAGCATCGTGTTCAGCGGATGGCCCAACACGAGCTACGGCACTTTCGGTGGCCGGGTGGTCGCCATTGACAACTTCATCAGCGCGAACGGCAAGTACCGCATCCTGGTCGGCCCCGACACTGCGGACATCGCCTGGCCCGAGGCCCTTCGGGTGGGCAGCGGCGCCATCGGCTTCGCCCTGCTTCAGGACGTACCCATCTGGTACGAGCTATGGCGGCAGCTGAACGGATTTCCCCCGGACCTCTACCTGGAACCATCCACCCCCTCCAATTCCTCTTCGAACGGACCGGGGACCGCCTCGGCGGAAGTGAGCAAGTGATGCGCATCGCCCTCGCCATCGGTCTGCTGATCCCCCTGGGGCTTTCCGCGCAGGAGATCGCCCCCACCTTGTCCCGCGAGGCCCTGGTGCGGCTGGTGCTGGACCATCACCCCATGGCCCGTCAGGCCGCGCTTCGTCCCGAACTCGGGGTCGCCACCGTACGCAGTGCCCGTGGCGGATTCGACCCGGTGGTCCAGGCCGAACTGGAGGAGAAGACCTTCGACGACAAGGACTACTTCCGCCTGCTCGACGTGGGATTGAAGGTGCCCACCTGGTGGGGCATCGAGGTCCTGGCCGGATACCAGGACAACTCGGGCGACCTGCTGGACCCCATGCTGACCACCCCGAACGACGGGCTCATGAAGGCCGGGGTCAACCTCGCGCTGGGCCAGGGTATGCTGATGGACCAGCGGAGAGCGGCGCTGCGCCGTGCGCAGGCCTTTCAGGATGCCGCACTGGCCGAGCAGGAGCAGATGTTGAACGCCGTGCTGTTCGCGGCGCTCTCCGATCATGTCGACTGGGTGGCCGCCCATCAGGCCCTCCGGATCGCGCAGGAGGCTGTGCAATTGGCCCGGCTACGGAACGACTTCGTGCGCGGCAGCTGGCGCGGTGGCGATCGACCAGCGATCGACACGCTCGAAGCCTTCCTTCAGCTGCAGGACCGCGAGATGCGGCTCGCCCAAGCCGAGCTGAACGTCCGCAACACGGCCCTGCGCCTCTCCAACCACCTGTGGGACCAAGCCCTTCGCCCGCTTGAGCTCGATCCGGCCACGCGCCCCATGGAACGCGACCTGGAAAGCCCGGACGGCGCGCCGTCCTTGGACAGCCTGGTCGTCCGCGCGGAGCGGACCCATCCCCTGCTGCTCCAGGCACAGGCGCGCATCGACCAACTGGAAGTGGACCGCCGGCTCCGTGCCGAGATGCTCCGTCCCCAGTTGGACCTGAAGTACATGGTGCTGGGCGATGCCCGTCGCCTCAACGGCGAGAGCGGGAGCTGGGTGGACGGCGGCGACCAGCAATGGGGGGTGGGGTTCCGCATGCCGCTGCTGTTGCGGAGGGAACGTGGTGAGCTCAGCCTGGCCAGGCTCCGGGTGACGGAGGCCGAGCTGGGCTTGGAGCGCGACCGTACGGTCATCGCCAACCGGGTGGCCGAACGCGCCAACGAAACAGGCACCCTTCGCCAACAGACCGACCTCGGCGCGCTGACCGTCCGGAACTATGGCGCGCTGCTGGAGGGCGAGAACCGCCGATTCGAGGTCGGAGAGAGCTCGCTCTTCCTGGTGAATGCCCGCGAAGTGGCCCTGCTTGAAGCGCGCATCAAGCAGGTCGATCTGGAAGCCAGGCTGCGCAAGGCCTGGTTCGCCACCGACCTGGAGGCCGGCGTTCTGTGGCGCACCCTGACCGGACAAACCCCCTGATCATGCTGAGGATCTCCTTCCTGACCCGCCAGCGGACCGAGGCGGTCGAACTGGCACGCTCGCTCCACAACGCGAAACTGGCCCTCTTCCTTACGGTCGAAGCGCATACGGAGATCGAGCTCCAGGGTGACTCGATCATCGACACGCCCCTGGTCCACCTCAGTGGCATGACGAAGGCCCTGCTCTACCGGCAGGTGGAGGAACATGCACAGACCCTGCTCGGTGAACGTCTTGTGCGCACCTGGGCCGAAGCCGTCACCAGCCTGGACCCGGCCAGTACCGAGCAGCTCTTTCATCTTGTGAGACCGGTGTAGACACCCTCATGCGGTGTGCCCCGTGGGCCAGGGTCGTCGTCCGAGCCAGGCTGCACGGGACCATGATGAACGGTACAGGATGAACCACATCAGTACACCCGTGGCCACCCCCAAGGCAGCTCCGGCCAGCACATCCTCGGTGAAGTGCTGCGAGAGGTATACACGCGTGAACGCCAGCACCGCAGCCACCAGCGCCCAGGCAGCAGCGCGGCCCGCCCCCCTGTCCATCACCGCGAACGACAGGCACATGGCAAAGGCGCACGTGGCATGGCCCGATGGAAAACTGAAGTGGTGGTTCATCGTAACGCCGTCGACCAGATGGAGCAGGGGCATGTCGTGTGCGAACATCACCGGACGGTCGTGGTCCCCGAAGACCTGCCGCTTGAGCACCTGCGCCACCACCGCGCTCAGCCCGGTGCTCAGGCCGAGCAGGAAGAAGCTCCGCCAGGTCCCCACGAAGAGCAGCACCACGGCGATCGCGGCGGGGACCAAACCGTCCGCCAGGTGGGTGAGCACGCTCATCACCGCGTCGCTCCATGGCGCGTGCCATCGGTTCACCGCGGCGTGCAGAGCCACCTGATCCGTGCGCCACACCGCGATCGCGGCAGGCATGGCCAGCACGAAGGCGGTGCCCGTGAAGGCGGAAACGTTCCCTGAGCGGTCCATGCGCCAAAACTAACCGCGGCCACCGGTGCTACTTTCGGGCATGCGTTCCACCGCCATCCCCGCATCGTTCCTCTGCCTCCTGGTAACAGCGCCCTTTCCAGCACAGTCGTTCGAGACCCGGTGGGGAGCGGCCGGCACCATCGGTCTCGGTCCCGTCCCACAAGGGTCGGGCGTGGTGGCTGCTGTTTCGGCATTGTCCGGCGATCAGGAACGGACCGCCGCCCTGGTGACCTTGACCGGCACGGGACAGGTCACCGGGTCCACGACCGTACCGCTGGCCGGACGCACATTCGGCCAGGCCTTCGTACCTGCTACCGGAGGCGGTGGCTACCTGGTGGGAAGCCACATTCCCCCCGGGAGTGACGATCACGACCTGCTGGTGGTGAGGATCAACGCGCAGAACGCGGTGCAATGGATCGTGACCCAGGCCCTTCCGCACGACCAGCAGGTGCTGGCCGCGGCGGAAGCGGGCGCCAGTGGGCTGCACATCACGGGCATCGACAACACCAGCGGCTCGCACGATGTACTGCTCGGGAGCGTCAGCACCACCGGGGTGCTGCTGTGGACGACCGTGGAGGGCGGGCCGCTCGACGAAGAGGGTTGGGCCGTGGCCGGGGATGCCAACGGCGCGATGGTGACCGGCCGGCAGATGAACTTCAGCGGGGAGAGCGATGTCCTCTTCATCGGTGTGGATGCGAACGGAAGCGTGTCCTGGTCCTCGAGCTGGGGCGGCGTGGCGAACGACGTCGGGCACGCGTTGATCCGACGCTCCAACGGCACCTATGTGATGGCGGGCACCACACGCAGCTACGGCATCACCGACCAACTGGGACGTCGCAAGGACCAGGTGTGGTTGATGGCGCTGGAAAGCGACGGCGACACGCTTTGGACGAGGGCCGTCGGCGACACCTTGGATGCCCGCTCGGCGTTCGGGCTCACTGAAGCCGCCAATGGCGATCTGCTTGTGGCCGGCGAAGTGGGCCTGGACCATTCCACCGACGCGATGTTGCTCCGCCTGACGGCACTTGGTGCGTCGGTCTGGGAGCGCCGTTACGATATCGGCCAGGAGGAACGCCTCTCGCGCATCCGCGAGGACGCCTCCGGCATCTGGGCCGTGGGCCGCACCTTCGACGCCTCGGGACTACAGCTGCTGGCACTGCGGAAGAACGGCCAGGGCCTCTGACCGGCGATCGTTCACGATCCGCGGTTCATCGTTCGGGCACCTGCTCCCCCGATCGTGGTATAGGAACAGGCCCGTGCGGACGAGCACCTTCGCATCAACCGACGAAGCCATGTCCACCACCGGAAAACGTTACACCGATCGCACCGGCGACCGTTCCGTGCGTCGCATCCTCGACCACCGGACCAGAAGTGTGCTCGATCGTGTCCTGTCCGAACAACGGGGCCAGCGGCTCGAAGCCTACCTCATGGCCTTGGGAGAGCGCCGCTCGGAGCGCGGTCGCTGAGTCAGGGCAACTGCTCCAGCCGCACCGCCGTGGGCAGCGTGCCTCCGATGTTGAACAGGATGGGGTCACGGTCGTTGGACGATCCGGCGTACTTCACCACGCCGTCGAGGTTCACGTCCTCGCTCCAGTATCCGCTGGTGGTGGCCGTGGGAACCGCCCCCCCGATCCGCACCAGGATGGGGTCACGGTCGTTGGCGGATCCGGCGTACTTCAACTGGGTGTCACGCAACACGTTCCCGGACCACAGGGCCCGTTTACCGTTCGACAGCACGGCGCGCGCATTCGTTCCATGCACCGCCGTGGTCCCCAGGGACAGGTCCACGAGCTTCTGGTCCTTGTTCAGTAAGGTGCTGGTCGCCGTCATCACCCCGAGGTGGTTGCGGTGCCGCACCGCCACATAGTAGTTGTCCGTGGCCACGTTGAAGAGCAGACGGGGACGCCCGTTCGTGCCCACGATGTCGCCCTCGCGCTGCAGCAGCGCACTGCGGGTGGCCACCACCTGGGCCGGATTGTTCTTGTTGCGCAGCTCCACGAGCACCCAGTCCACCACGGCGTTCGCCCCGGTGATGGCCAGCACGCCGGCACCCACCGTTTCGCCGCCACCGCCGCCCGTATGCGTGAACCCGAGCGCGGTGAAGGGTTCGGTGCCGGGGATCAGGCCGTTGCTGCGGAGCGCATCACGCATCAGATTGGCCTGGGCATCGAACGCACCCTGCAGGACCGCGCGCAGGTTCACGCTCGGCGGGCAGTCCTGCCAGCGCGACAGCACGCTGCCCGGAATGATCGTGCGGGTGGTGTTCGTCGGGGTCTGCCAGTAGAGGGCAAGATGGTCACCGCCCGATCCTTCCTTATGCAGCATCTCGACGTAGTAGTAAATGCCGGCCTGCAGGGTGATGCCCGCGCTCGTCTGCTGCGGATATTTGGTGAACTCCGCTTCGTTGGTCCAGCCCGGCACCGAACAGATCTGCTGCTTGTAGCGCGGGTCGGCGTTCGGGCTCAGGTACACGATGGACTCATCGTCGGAGACCGCAGTGAACACATAGGTGCCCGTCGTCGGCGCCAGGATGTAGCCGCGCATACGGGTGCCGTAGTTGTTGCCATACGCCACGGAGTTGGCCTGGAAGCTCGTGGGGAAGCTGGTGCTCGTGGGGTTGTCCGGATAATTGGGGCTGGACACGAGCGTGGAGACCGTTGATCCCGAGATCCCGCTCCAATACTGGCGCAAAACGCTTCCTGAGGCACCGATGCACTGCGGCGGGTCCAGCGTGATCACCGTGATCACCACCGTGGCCTGGCCCGTCAACCCATCATCGTCGGTCACTGTCAAGGTCACCGTCCGGTCGCCCGTGTCCGTGAAGGTCTTCGCCGGGTTCATCTGCGTGGACGTGGTGCCATCGCCGAAATCCCAGAAGTAGCTCACGATGGTCCCGGGATCGTGCGAGGCCTCCCCGTTGAACTGGACGTTGAGCGGACCTGCGCCGACCGTGACGTTCGTCCCGATCACCGCCGTCGGGGCGATCGCATTGCAGCGCGGGTACAACCAATGCGTGTCCGTGGTGCTCAGTCCGCCGGCGTCGGTCACCGTCAATGTGATCTGGTAGCTGTAGGTCTCTCCGTCACATCCCACACCGCTGATCACCGTGCTGGTCACCGGGGCGGCATCGATGGGTTCGGGGTGCGTATGCGTGTTGTGGTGCAATGTGGTACGCCAGGCATAGGTGAGCTGCGCCTGTCCGTGCTCAAGGTCGTTCACGGCCGCTTCCAACAAGTAGGTGGTGTCCACGCCCACCGGGTAGGTGCCGCCATCAGCGAAGCTGGTGATGTTCACCGCAGGGGGCGTATTGTTCACGCTCACCAACAACGAGGTCTGGTTCGACTGTCCGTTGTTGTCCGTCACCGTGAGCGTCACCGTGTAGCTCGTGGGGGTGTTGGGCGGTGCGGTGAACACATGGCTCGGGTTCACCGCCGTGCTGGTCTGGCCATTGCCGAAGTTCCACAGGTGGGTCAGCGGGCCGGATTCGGGATCATAGGACGCGCTGCCGGTGAACTGAACGTTGAGCGGCCCGGGGCCGTACTGCACGTTCTGGGAGGCCACCGCGACGGGCGGCAGGTTCACCGCCAGCGTGTAGCAGATCCTGCGGATCTCGTTCGTCGCGTAGTTCGAGTAGTAGAGGCATCCTTCCGGCCCCTCGCCCACCCACACGACCGCACCGAGCGAGGCCCCGAAATCGTGGGCGCTCAACGGCTGGTCCTGCCCATTGAACACGAAGCGTTTGATCCAGGCTCCGGGGTAGTCGGCGTGGAAGTACACGTTCTGGTAGCCGGCGGGCCAACCTGTTCCGCTGATCCACGTGCCGCCGATGGAGGCGTATCCGCCGAACATGGGGCCCGGTACCGGTGAGTTCGGGTCGTTCAGGTCGGTGGCCGTGGCCGTGCTGCCGTTGAAGGTGGCCGTGCGCGCCCAGTTCTGTCCGTGCCGCCAGTCGATCGCCGGACGGGCATGGTAGAACTTGTGGATGGTGTTGGGGATCTGCACCCCGCTGTTGCACGGGTTGGGATGGCCGTTGAGGTGGATCGGCGTGTCCTGCTTGCACAGGTCCTGAAAGCGGAGGTAAGGGAGCGTGCAATTGATGCCGTCGTACAGCGGGTTGGGCACGTCCATGTTGTACGTCAGCGTGTTCATGTAGCTGTTCAAGGGGGTCATTCCCTCGAACAAGGGCCAGCCGAAGTTCATGCCGCCCTCGTAGCACACGTTCATGTCCTCCCATGTGTTCCACTGCACATCGCCGATGTAGATGGTGCCCGGATCGCCGGCCGCCGGATCGGTGCTCCCCGAGCCCGGCCGCAGCGTGCAGCGGTAGGGGTTGCGAAGACCAAGGGCCCAGGTGCGGCTCTGCGGCGACCTCGGCTGGGCCGCATTCCAGAACGGGTTCGACGGCAGGCCGTTCCCCGTGGCCGGGTCCAGGCGCAGGATCTTCCCGTTGAAGCTGTTCACCATCTGGGAGCGGAACGCGCCCACGTTCTCGGCCGGCCGGATGATGCCATCCGTGAGCGCCTGCTGCCAGTACGTCTCCGAAGCGCTGCCGACATCGGTGCTCGAGTAGCTCGCGCCATCGCCCAGGCTCACGAGCAAGGTGCCGTCCGTGCCGAACATGATGGTACCCGTGCTGTGCGATTCATGCAGCAACGGCACACCCGTGGAGGGGCTCTCCCCCAGCAGCACCAGGCGGCTGCCGGTGTTCACCGTGTTGAAGGTGGGACCCACCGCGGTATAGCGCGTCAGGCGCATGATGGTCGCGCTGAAATACTCGTTGGTGTTCGCGTTGTAGCTGCCTGTGCCGAAGTTCATCAAGTGGTGCCGGTCCACCGCGTAGAGCAGGTAGATGTAGCCGTTCGTCAGGAAGTTCGGGTCCAGCGCGAAGCCCAGACATCCGTGGTCGCGCCAGTCGCCCACCTCGGGACTGATGTCGATCAACGGGTTGGGCAGCCGTACGCCGTTCTCCACGATCCACACCTTGCCGGCCTTCTCCCATACGTACATGCGGTCGTTGGCATCCCACACCGCGCCCTGCGGTGCGTTCCAGCCGCCCATCACCAGCACGTCAGCGAAACCCGAGGGCACCGATTGTGCCCACGCCCCGAACGCGGTGGAACCGATGGAACAGGCGAGCAACAGGCGGTGGATGGTGTGCTTCATGGTGAGGTGGCTTGCGCGATATGCTTCGACCAACAGATCGAAAATGTCGACGAATCTACCACGACTCCCCACCACCTGTCAAGCGACCTTTGCCCCATGCCCCCCACCATCCGGCTCCGCCTGCACATCGAAGGCACCGTTCAGGGCGTGTGGTACCGCAAGCATGCCGCCGAGGAGGCGCTTCGCCTGGGCCTCACCGGCTGGGTGCGCAACCTGCCGGACGGTGGTGTGGAGGCCGCGGCCGAAGGACCGCCCGATGCGGTGGACCGCTTCGTGGCCTGGTGCCGCAGCGGTCCGCCGCTCGCCCGGGTGACCCGGGTGACCGTTCGGTCTGAACCACCAGAGCAAGGCACCGGCTTCCCCATCCTGCGCTGACCGATGCGCCTGTTCATCGCCGCTCCTCTGCCGGCCGTGTGGTCGACCCGACTGTGCGACGCGCTCGCCGCACAGGACCTCACAAGCTGGGCCCCCACCGACCCGGACGGCTGGCACCTTACCGTGCGCTTCATCGGTGAGCGGGCAGCGGACGAGCTCGACACGATCCACGCCGTGCTTCAGGCTGTTTGCGCAACGAGCCTTCCGTATGCACTCCACGACGCCTTCCTCTGCACAATGCCGGAGGACCGCCCCCGCATGATCTGGTCGCGCTTTGCGCCGCACCCGGCCCACCGCGACCTGCATCACCGGTTGTCGCACGCGCTCGGTCTCACACCCGACGATCGCGAACCGTTCTGGCCGCATGTGACCCTGGCCCGCGCTGCGGTCCCACACCCTTCGGCGGTCACCGCCCGCCCCTTGCCCGGTTAGCTGGTGGTGGACCGGTTGGCGCTGTACGAAAGCCGTCGCACGGCCGAAGGCCTGCGGTACACGCCACTGCTCACCCTTGCCCTGTCGTGAACAGCTCCAGCTGCCCCTGCGGCGGGCGGTTGAAGCCACTGCTGTCCAGCGCGGGGAAGGCGCTCTGTCCGAAGATGCGCCGCCGCATGACCGTGAAGAGGCGGTTGATCTGCAGCGCGAAGGCCCCCTCGCCCCGCATGCGGACGCCGGAGCGGCCATCGCTCATGCGGCCGCCGTGCAGTGCGCTGGTCTGCGCGATCACCTTGGCGGCGCGATCGGGGAAGTGGTGCTGCAGCCAGGCGCGGAAGAGGGGTTCCACCGGACCGTTGGTGCGCAGCACGGTGTAGCCCGCGCCCACCGCTCCGGCCTCCCGGGCGGCGCGCAGCAGCGCAGGGATCTCGGGCTCATTGAGCGCGGGGATCACCGGGGCGATCATGGCGAACACCGGAACGCCGGCCGCCGCGAGCAGCTCCATGGCCTTCAGGCGGTTCGCCGCGGTGCTCGTGCGGGGCTCCAGCACCCGGCGCAGGTCCTCGTTCAGCGTGGTGAGGCTGATGGCCACCGCGGCGCGGCGGTCCCGGGCCAGCTCGGCCAGCAGGTCGACGTCACGCGTCACCAGCGCGTTCTTCGTGATCACGCTCACGGGCTGGCCGAAGCGCAGGCACAGCTCCAGGCAGGCCCGCGTCAGCCGCTCCCGGCGTTCCACCGGTTGGTAGGGGTCGGTGGCCCCGGAGAGCATGATCGGCTCGCCGCGCCAGGACGGGGCGCGCAAGGCCTTTTCGAGCAGCGCGGCCGCCACACGCTTCACGAGGATCACGCGTTCGAAGTCGAGGCCCGCGCTGTAGCCCCAGTACTCGTGGGTGGGCCGCGCATAGCAGTAG
Organism: Flavobacteriales bacterium; assembly: GCA_020847755.1. Classification (GTDB taxonomy): domain Bacteria; phylum Bacteroidota; class Bacteroidia; order Flavobacteriales_F; family PHOS-HE28; genus PHOS-HE28. Next base: position 50,888 of record JADLBK010000050.1, read on the forward strand.
CTGCAGCCGTGCTCGCAGCCCTGGTACGGGTTCAGGCTCCAGGTGAAGGGCAGGTCCGGGCTGTCCACCCGGTTCAGGATGGTGCGGGGGAAGGTGGGCAGCACCTGCGTGGCCTGGTCCACCC
>JADLBK010000051.1 GCA_020847755.1 Flavobacteriales bacterium
GGTGGTGCTGATCGGGGCGTGGGCCTGCGCCAGCCTCAGCGTGGTGGATGCGCGTTACCTGGCACGCGATGCGTGGCTGCTGCCGGTGGTGGTGGGGCTGGGGGTTCGGAGCGGCGCAACGCGGCCGCTCCTGCACCAGAAGCAGTGAGCGCTGCAACGATCGGGAGCACCGGCAGGACGTCACTACGACGAACAGCTCAACCCGCTGATCACGCCGTTGGCATCAATGTCCATGCCTTCGGCGGCAGGGATCCCGGGCAGGCCGATCTCGCCGCATGACCTGTCCCGCGCCAGCGGGATGTGCACCAGGAAGCCCGCGCCGGCGCTGATCTCGCTATCGCGCACGGTGTCGCCCCTGCTCACTTCAAGTGCTTACGCACGAACTCGGCGGCGGTGAGCACCTCCACGTTCACGTGGTCCCGAAAGTCCTTGGTATTGCGGGTGACAACGGTGGTGGGGCGGCTGGCCGCAAAGAAAATGGCGGCATCGTTCACATCCTTGAAGGAACTGTCCAGCGCGTTGCGGTACGTATCGGCCGTGATCGGCGTCCACTCACAGATGTCCAACAAGAACTCAAGCGCCTTGGCCGCTGCAGCCCTATCGGCGCGGCGCGGCTTGGTCACATGCACAAGTTCGCTGAACACCACCGGCGAAAGCAGGCCCACAACGTTGCGACGGGCCACGGCCTCCAGGATCAGCAGCGCACTGCTCCGATCGCCATGCGGCCGTTCGCCATCGGGCAGCAGCGCATCCAGTACCACGTTGGTATCGATCACCAACCGCTTCACGCCTTCTTCTTGCGTTGGGCGGTCCTGGCCCGGCGGTAGGCCCCTGTGCTGCGCAGTTGGCGCCCGACCGGCGTGTCACGTTCGGCCAATTCCATATCGAGGGGGATCACCAGGTCCCCGAATTGTTCGATCCAGCCCTTTCGCTCCGGTTCCGTCTCGGCAGCGATCCGCTTCAGTAGATCATCCACTTCCGCGCTGAGGGTACGCTTGCGGCGGCTCAGTCTCCGTCTGGCCTTGGCAAGGGTATCACGGTCCACGCTGAGCGTGAGCTTGGTCTTCATACCCCAAATATACGTACGGGCATACGTATGCTGTGCACGGAAGTTCGTCCGGCTGCCTGCTCAGAACTGGCTTGAGGGCAACTGAGGTTTTCCGAGGCGCGCTGTGCTTTGCCCTCCGAGCTCAACCCGCTGATCACGCCGTTGGCATCGATGTCCATGCCTTCGGCGGCGGGTACTTCAGGCAGGCCGGGCATGCGCATGATCTCGCCGCAGGACCTGTCCCGCGCCAGCGGGATGGGCACCACGAAGCCGGCAAAGGCCGGATGCCTGTGCGACGCTCAGCTCAACCCGCTGATCAACCCATTGGCATCGATGTCCATGCCTTCGGCGGCTGGCACCTCGGGCAGGCCGGGCATGCGCATGATCTCGCCGCAGATGGGCACCACGAAGCCGGCGCCGGCGCTGATCTCAATGTCGCGCACGGTGATGCGGAAGCCGGTGGGCGCGGCGCGCAGCTCCTTGTTGTCGCTGAAGCTGTACTGCGTCTTGGCCATGCAGATGGGCACGCGGTTGAGACCGAGCTTGTCGATGCGGCGCAATGCGGTCTCGGCATCGCCGCTGTAGTCCACGCCGTCGGCGCGATAGATCTCCTTGGCGATGGTCTCGATCTTCTGCTTGATGGACAGGTTGAGGTCGTAGAGCGGCTTGAAATCGCTCTTCCCCTCCTCGATCACGCGCAGCACGGCGCTGGCGAGGTCGGTCATGCCATCGCCGCCCTTGGCGAAGCCCTGCGCGAGCACCGCTTCGGCCCCGCGCTCGGTGCAGTACGCCTTGATCATGTCGATCTCCTCGGGCGTGTCCGTGGGGAAGTGGTTGATGGCCACCACGGCCTTCACGCCGAACTTGGCGACGTTCTCGATGTGGCGGCCGAGGTTGGCGAGGCCGGCCTTGAGCTTGTCGGGCGCGGCGGTGTTCACCTCCTTCACGTCCACGCCGCCGTGGTAGCGCAGCGCACGCACCGTGGCCACGATCACGGCGGCGCTGGGCTTCAGGCCCGCCGCGCGGCACTTGATGTCGAAGAACTTCTCCGCGCCGAGGTCCGCACCGAAGCCGGCCTCCGTCACCACGTAGTCGCCGAGGCTCAGGCCCATCTTCGTGGCGAGCACGCTGTTCACGCCCTGTGCGATGTTGGCGAAGGGGCCGCCGTGCAGGATCGCGGGGTTGCCCTCGAGGGTCTGCACCAGGTTGGGCTTGATGGCATCCTTCAGCAGGATGGCCATGGCGGCCTCGGCCTTGAGGTCGCGGGCGTACACGGGCGTGCGGTCCCAGCGCTGGCCCACGTAGATGTCGCCGAGGCGCTTCTTGAGGTCCTCGAAGCTGGTGGCGAGGCAGAGGATGGCCATGACCTCGCTGGCCGGGGTGATGTTGAAGCCGTCCTGACGTGGGATGCCGTTGCCGGTGCCGCCGAGGCCGATGGTGATGTCGCGCAACGCACGGTCGTTCATGTCCATCACGCGCTTCCAGGCGATGGTGCGCGGATCGATGTTGAGCGAGCGCTTGCGGTTCTGCAGGTTGTTGTCGATGAGCGCGGCGAGCAGGTTGTTGGCCTTCTCGATGGCCGCGAAGTCACCGGTGAAGTGCAGGTTGATGTCCTCCATGGGCACCACCTGGGCGTAGCCACCGCCGGCCGCGCCGCCCTTCATGCCGAACACGGGTCCGAGGCTGGGTTCGCGCAGCACCACCACGCTCTTCTTCCCCAGCTTGCTCAGGCCCTCGTGCAGGCCGATGCTGGTGGTGGTCTTGCCCTCGCCGGCCGGTGTGGGGCTCAGGGCGGTGACCAGGATGAGCTTGCTCTTGGCGAGCTTCTGTTCGTCGATGAGCGTGAGCGGCAGCTTGGCCTTGGTGCGTCCGTAGGGTTCGATCACCTCGGGATCGATGCCCAGCTTCTGGGCGATCTGGGCGATGGGCTTCAGCTGCGCGTTCTGCGCGATCTCGAGGTCGGAGGGAAAGGGCATGGTCGGGTTGTTAGCTGCGAATAAACCGCAAAGGCGCGAAGGCGCAAAGAACAGGAGGCCTCACGGATGAGCCGCGTCCTCGGCAAGCTGATGAACGACGCGACGGATGCCCCTTTTCAACAACGCCTCATTGAAGTTCACCAATAGGCCTAGTCGAGCCCCAGTGAGCTTCAGGTAGGTGAGCACTTGGGCCAAGTGGACATCGTTAAGCCCATCGCAAGCTTTCACTTCGACCACCACCTTGTCCTCGACGATGAGGTCAAGTCTGTAACCTAGGTCGAGTCGTTCTCCGCGATAGTGCACCGGCAAGGCGCGCTGCTGCACGAACGACACGCCACGGTGCCTGAGCTCCGCGGCCATGCAATGCTCATAGATGTTCTCGAGCAGGCCAGGACCCAGCGCTTTATGCACCGTCAAGGCCGCATCCACCACTACCCTGCTGATCTCGTTCTCTGACATGCACCGAAGCTAGTCACCGCGGCCATGGTGTGGCATTCACATTCCTTGCGCCCCTGCGCCTTGGCGGCCATCCCCGCATTCCTTGCGGCCCATCCCTCACTCAACGCACCACCACCCGCCGGACCGGTGCCGCGCCGGAGGCCGTGCGCACCTGCACCAGATAGGTCCCTGCGCCCACCCGGGCACCACGGCCATTGCGCAGGTCCCATCGCCAGGTATGGTTGCCGGGGCTCAGCGCACCGAGGTCGCGCTGGAACACCCGTTCGCCTTTCAGGTCGAACACCGTGATGTGAACGCGGTCGGTACCGGGCAGATGGAGCTGCAGCGCCACCTGGTCCTCGGCCGGGTTGGGGAACGGTTCACTGAGCCCGGGCCCCTCCACGGCAGGCACCTGCACGGGCGCGGCGGGCAGGCTGGCGGTGTAGACGCCGTTGCCGTGGGTGCCGGCCACGATGCGGCCGTCGCTGCCGCGGGCGGTCACCATGTTCACCGGTACGTTGCCGATGGTCGAGGGGCCCTCCTGCTCCCACACGGTGTTGTCCCCGTCCAGCTGGGTGGTGCTGTACAGGCCGGTACTGGTGCCCACGAAGTAGCGGTCGTCGGTGCCGTTCCAGGTGGGGTAGATCATCGCCCAGAACACGGCGGGCCCGCTTCCGGAGCCATCGGGGTTCTCCTCCAGGTTGCCGCTCACGCTGGTCCAGGTCTGCCCCCCGTCGGTGCTGTGCCACACGCTGCGGGTGTTGTAGTTGCTCAGCGTGGCGAGCCATTCATCGCCGTCGAAGTCGTTCGGCGCCACACAGCTCACGTACCTGCCGTTCCACACCCCGCCGGCCGGGGTGATGTCGGTGCGCACGGGCGTGGCGTCCAGGCTGTCCAGGCGGAAGACGCGCCCGGCCGTGGTGCCGTAGAACAGCGTGTTCGGGGCATCGAGGCTGATGTCGAGGCTGGCGATGCGCAGGCCGGCGACCGAGCTCACGGGAAGGTCCTCCCAGTTCATCGTGTCCTTGTCGTACCACTCGTCGGTGTAGGGGATGGCGGCCAGTCCGGTATTGCGCCACAGCTTGGAGCCGTTGATCATGTAGAGGCGGTCGTTGTCCGCAGGGTCGAGGATGAAGGGATTGATGAAGTTGTAGTTGGCGGTGCCTCCCACGGGATCGATGCGCTCATAGGCCAGGATCTCGCCCTGATCGGTGATCTGCTTCTTGTAGATGCGCCCCTGCTGGCTGCTGGTGAGCATGAACGGGCGGCCCTCCGGGATCGCGCAGAAGGCCCCGTCGTCGATGTGCACATAGCGGAAGTTCTCGGCCGGATCGGTGCTGATGGCCAGCCAGCAGCCGTTGTCCTGCGTGCCGCCGAGGATGAAGGGGCTGGTGGCGGCGCCCTCCTCGATGTGCACGGTGTAGAACTGGCTGCTGATGTATCCGTCGTTGCGCGTGTGCCACACGAGGCTGTCGGCCAGCGCATCGAAGCAGACGCTCACGCCGCCGTCGCTGCCGCTGAGCAGGGTGCCGGGGTTGCCCGGCATGAAGGTCATCCAGTGCTGGTCCGGATGGTGTCCGGGGTACACGTAGTCCTTCGGGTCGACGGTGTTGCAGCGGTAGCCGCCCACCCAGTCGGTGTTGTTCGGCGAGGCGAACGCATCGGTGCTGCGATAGATGTTGGTGCCCCCGATGTACAGCACTTCGGGCTGCGTGGGATGCACGGCGATGCACATGTCGTAGCCGCTCTGGGTGTTGATGGGGGCGAAATTGAACGTGAAGTAGCCGGTGCAATTGCCGTTGGGCAGATTGAAGGTGCGGTTCTCCCATTGGCCGCCCGCACCGGCGCCGGTGCCGCTCAGGTAGGTGTACTTCCACAGGCCATGCCCCTGCACACCGGCGTTGGGCGTTTCGCCGAACCAGTACACCACGTTCTCATCCTGCGGGTCCAGCGCCATCACCCAGCGCTCCTTGTTGCCGTTCATGGTGCCCGGGGTGATGTTGGTCCACGCCAGACCGTCGGTGCTGCGCCACATGCCTTCGGACGGGCTGTTGTTGCCGAGGTAGGCGTAGAAGACGCCGGTGGGGCTCACCCGGATGTCGGTGTAGAGCGAGGTGTTGCTGTTGGTGCTGTCGAGCCCGAGCACGGCATGCCAGCTCGCTCCACCATCGTTGCTGCGGAAGATGCCGTTGTACACCGCGGCGAGCACCACGTCGCTGTCGTTGCGGGTGGGATCGATCACGATCTGGTTCACCTGCTTGAAGCTGCCTGTCCGGTTCTCCACCTCGTGGTCACCGGCGATGGTGCTCGGCAGGTGGGTCCAGTTCTGGCCACCGTCGGTGCTCTTGAAGATGCCGTCTCCGGCCAGCAGGCTGCTGAAGCTGGCATGGCTCATCACCCCGTAGTTCTCGCCGGTGCCGAAGTACCAGGTCTGCTCATGGCCGGCGCGGGTGTCCTGCACCAGGCTGCTCACCCCGGTCATGGCGTCCAGGGGGCTGGTGCGGGTCCAGCTGAGGCCGGCGTCCGTGCTGCGCCACAGGCCACCGGTGACGCTGCCGGCGAGCCAGATGCTGGTGTCGGTGATGTCGACGGCGAGGGCGCGCGTGCGGCCACCACGATCGCGCGGGCCCAGGAAGGTCCAGCTGAGGCTCTTGTGCGTGCGTTGGGGCAGGGTGGCGGCGAAGGCGAGCTCGCGGCGGCGGATGTCGGGCGGCAGCAGGCCTGTGGCGGGATCGCGCAGACGCTCCAGCTGCCAGGCGCGCAGGCTGTGCGGGGCTCCGGGGTTGCCCAGGCTCATGGGACCGTCCGTCGGGCGGGCTTCGGGACGCGGAAGGGCCAGCACAACGGCCCACAGGGCGGCGGCGGCGAGGATCAGCTTGTTCATGCGGGAAGGGCAGGCCAAGGTAGTTCGCTCACCCCACCACCCGGAAGCCCGCCGCGCGCAGGTCGTCCCAGAAACCGGGATAGCTCTTGTGCACCACCTCGGGATCCTGGATGCGCACCGGTCCGGCCACCAACGCCAGCGGGGCCAGGGCCATCGCCATGCGATGATCACCGCGGGGATCGAACACGTGGGCGCCGGGCGAACGCAGCTTCACCGATCGTTCGATCCGTAGACCGTCCGCGCCGACCCGTTGCGCGGGCCTTTCCAGCACCTGCAGCGCCGCTTCCACAGCGGCCACACGATCGCTCTCCTTCAGGTGCAGGTTGTGCAGCCCGGTGATCGTGATCGCCGAGCCCAGCCCTGCGTGCGTCAACGCCAGCGGCTGGAAGAGGTCGGGCGTGGCGGTGAGGTCGACCACCGGCTCGGGCCCATCGGTCCAGCGCCGCGAGCGCAGCAGCAGCCCCGCCGGGGTGACGGTGGTGTTCACGTGGTCCTGCCAGAGCAGCACCGCCGCGGCATCGCCCTGCAGGCCATCGTCGACCAGGCCTTCGAGCAGCACCTCGGCATCGCGGGCCAGCGCCACCACCTGGAACCAGAAGGCCGCAGCGCTCCAGTCACGCGGCACGGCGAAGGGCTTCGGGCCATATCCGCCCGGCATCACGCGGATGTGCGTGCCGCCCACCTCCACCACCGCGCCGAAGTGACGCATCACCCGCGCCGTCATCTCCACATACGGACGGCTCAGCTGGGTGCCCTGCCACCGGATGCACAGCCCGTCCTCCATCAACGGGCCCACAAGCATCAGCGCACTGAGGTACTGGCTGCTCGCCGGCGAATCGAAGGTGACGGTGCCACCGCGCAACCGACGGCCCACGACGTGGAAGCCGTTGGGCAGCCCGTTCACGTGGGCGCCGAGGGCGGCCAGGGCCTTCACCAGCGGTGCGTGCGGACGCTCCAGCAGCGCGCGGTCGCCGGTCACCAGGCGCTCCTCTCCTTGCTGCACGGCGGCCCAGGCGAGGGCGAAGCGCAAGGTGGTGCCACCGAGGCCACAGGACATCACGGCCGGGCGTTCGTGCAGCAGGCCGTGGAGCAGGCGTGTGTCGTCGGCATCCCCGGGCTCGGGCACGGCGGCCAGGTCACCGGCCAGGGCGGCCGCCACCAGCGCGCGGTTGGCCGCGCTCTTGCTGCGCGGCAGCCGAACGGTGGCGGCGATGCGGCACTCAGGCGCTGCGACGGTGAGGGTCGGCATCGTGCACGAGCAGACGGTAGTGGTCCAGCGCGTCGGCCACCATCGCGGCATCCACGGGCACGTCCACACGCCCGCGGCCGATGGCCTCCAGCAGCGTGAAGCGGAAGCCGCCGTCGCGGTTCTTCTTGTCGTGGGCCATCAGCTCCAGGATGCGATGGTGGTCGGTGACGTTCAGGGAGAAGGGGCGGTAGCGCTCCAGCAGCACGGCGACGATGGCATCGTAGCTGGTGCGGTCCAGCAGGTCGAGGCGCCAGCTGAGCCAGGCGGCGCACACCATGCCCACCACCACGGCCTCCCCGTGCAGCAGGCCGCGCTGGGGCCCCTCCCCGCTGAAGGCCTCCACCGCGTGGCCGATGGTGTGGCCGACGTTGAGCAGGCGGCGCGGGCCGTGCTCCTCGGGGTCGGTGCTCACCACGGCGCACTTGAGGGCCGCGCTGCGCTCCACCAGCGGGGCCAGGGCCTGCAGGTCGTGCCAGGGCGCGGCCACCACGGCGTGCCAGTGGTCGGCGTCGGCCACCAGGCCGTGCTTGAGCATCTCGGCCACCCCGTTCAGCAGCTCGCGCTTACCCAGCGTGCGCAGGAAGGGCGGGTGGACGTAGACGCCCTCGGGCTGCCGCACCAGGCCCACCAGGTTCTTCACGCCGTCCAGGTCGATGGCGGTCTTTCCGCCGATGGCGGCGTCCACCATGCCCATCAGGCTGGTGGGCACGTTCACCACGCGCAGGCCGCGCTTGAAGGTGGCGCCCACGAAGCCGGCCAGGTCGGTGACCACCCCGCCGCCCAGGGCCACCAGCACGGCACCGCGTTCGACGCCGAGGCCGGCCAGGTGGTTCCAAAGGGCATGGCAGGTACCGATGCCCTTGCTGCCCTCCCCCGGCGGCACGGCGATGCTGGGCGCCTCGCGCAGGCCGGGCACCAGGGCCAGCAGTTCGGGCAGGCCATGGCGTAATGTGTTCTCGTCGCCCACCACCACGCGCTGCGCGCCTCGGGCCTCGGTGGTCAGCCAGCGGTCCAGCGCGGCCAGGGACCCGGCACCCAGCACCACGGGGCGGCCGGCGGCCATGACGGAACGGGTGTCCGGGTGCGGGCGTGTCATCCTACTTTCGCACCCGCTCCGGGGCGCCTTTTCAAAGGAACGGAACTCCGGCCAGCGCGCCATGGGGAACACCCTGTCCGACCCTCCACGGGCCGCCCGGCCCGGCACCCTGCCCGACCTCACCAACACGCGCATCGCCTTCCGGCAGTACACGGACCGCGGGCTGCTGCGGGCCTACTGGCTCTTCCGCATCATCTGGGTGCCGTGGACGAACGCCACCGGGCGCGCGCTCAGCCAGCTGGCGATGCGGCTGCACCTGCCGATCAAGGGCCTCATCAAGGCCACCATCTTCAAGCACTTCTGCGGGGGTGAGACCATCGACGAGAGCCTGGTGACGGCGCAGAAGCTCGGCGATGGCGGCCTGGGCACCATCCTGGACTACAGCGTGGAGGGCCAGGAGGACGACGCCTCGCTGAACCACACCACCGACGAGATCCTGCGCACCATCGCCATGGCCGCCCGGCGCTCGGACATCCCCTTCAGCGTGTTCAAGCCCAGCGGGATCGCGCCGCTGGCCATCTGGGAGGCGGTGAGCGAAGGGCGCACGCTGAGCACTGCGGAAGCGCACGAATGGACGCTGGTGCA
>JADLBK010000052.1 GCA_020847755.1 Flavobacteriales bacterium
AAGCTGAACTCCCTGCCGGAGGACCTAAGGAAGCAGGTGCTCGACTACATCGAGTTCCTGCTAGCGCGCAAGCAGCGGCCTGAGCCGCCCAAGAAAAAGCGTGTGTCCGGGCTGATGAAAGGCCAGATCCACATGGCGGACGATTTCGATGCGCCGCTGGACGACTTCAAGGAGTACATGGAATGAGCGTGTTGCTGGACACGCATGTGCTGCTCTGGTTCCAGTCGTTGGATAAGCGCCTGTCCCGCGAAGTACGCGAGCGCATTGAAACGGCCAATGAGGACTTCTGCATCAGCCATGTGACCTTTTGGGAGATCGCGATCAAGACCTCGATCGGGAAACTGACCCTGGATCGTGATCTGACGACCACTTACCGCTTGATCCACGAAGCCGGGTTCTTGATCCTTCCGCTGCGGGAAGAGCATTTCCTGGCTGCTTCTTCCCTGCCCCTCCACCACCGCGATCCTTTTGACCGCATGCTCATCGCACAGGCGCAGCATGAGGGCATGCACCTGATCACGGCCGATCCGCATTTCGCAGCGTATGGGGTGCCGGTGATCGCGCCTTAAGGGTCCATGTGCGGCGAACGGCAGTTGTGTGAGGGATGGCAGCGGCAGCCCACCGCAGCGATGGGCGCGCACCGCACGGAGCGAGGAGGCGACCGAAGGAAGCCACCGCAGCCCGATGCGGTGCCGCACAGCGCAAGGCGGCTACAGCGAACAGCCCGACCCGGCCGCCCTGGGCCGGGGCACGCCCTATTGCCTTCCATCACCCCCCCTTGAAGGTCTTTGCCCCGTCACGCATCCGGGCTTTTTAACCGTTCTATACATGTCGCCGTAACATGTATAGGAATGTCGCATTTTCTATACACATTTGCGCTCACCTGTATGGATGGCCACCCCTTCCTATACCATGGCCCCCCTGCCGCCCACGCAACCGGTGGAGACCACGGCCGTGCTGAAACGGCTGGCCGAAGCCCATCGCTATTTGGCTGAGCTGAAGGGAGTTGCTGCCACCATCCCCAATGAGCGGATCCTCGTGGACACCCTCTCCCTCCAGGAAGCCAAGGACAGCTCGGCCATCGAGAACATCATCACCACGGACGATGAGGTCTATCGCAGCGACTTCCTGGCCAAGACCTTCACCACACCCGCCGCGAAGGAGGTGCATCGTTACGCTCAGGCCTTGAAGCTCGGCTTCGATGAGGTGCGCACCGCCAGTGGCATCGGGCTCAACACCATGCTCCGGGTGCAAGCCACCCTGGAGGCGAACGGAGCTGGGCTAAGGAAGCTGCCCGGCACGGTGCTGAAGAACGACCGCACGGGCGAGGTCGTGTACACCCCGCCACAGGACCACGCCACGATCGTGGACCTGATGAACAACCTGGAAGCCTTCCTGAACAAGGACGAATTGATGGACGCGGATCCACTGGTCAAGATGGCCATCGCGCACCACCAGTTCGAGAGCATCCACCCGTTCTACGACGGCAACGGACGTACGGGCCGCATCCTCAACATCCTCTACCTCGTGCGCTGCGGCCTGCTCGACTTGCCGATCCTGTACATGAGCCGCTTCATCATCCGGCACAAGTCGGAGTACTACCGCTTGTTGCAGGCGGTACGTGCCGATGGCAACTGGGAGCCGTGGGTGCTCTACATGCTCGAGGCGATCGCACGCACTGCGCAGCAGACCATCACCCTGGTGAAGGAGATCCGCGCGCTGATGCAGCAGTACAAGCAACGCATCCGCTCGGAACAACCACGCCTCTACAGCCAGGACCTGCTCAACAACCTCTTCCGCCACCCGTACACCAAGATCGACCTCATGATGCGCGACATGGAGGTGACGCGCCTTACCGCCACACGCTACCTGAACGTGCTGGTGGGCATGGGACTGTTGCAGAAGGTGAAAGTGGGGCGCACGAACTTCTACCTGAACGAACCGCTGTTCGAGTTGCTGAGGAGAGGTTCGTCCGAGTGAATTGAGCGCTCCTCCAGTTCGCATGCGGCCCGGCCGCCCAAGCCCGGGGCACGCCCCTTCGACAAGCTCAGGGCATGCCTGACCTCCATCATCCACAGCCCCGCAAAATGTCCGAACTTTGAGGCACTGAACTGCGCGAGGAACCTACCTCCTACTCATATGTCAACCGGATTGAAAGACGTCGACTACGGCCTGGAGAAGATCATGGCCGATGCACAGGACTTCCTGCCCCTGCTGGGCACGGACTATGTGGAACTGTACGTGGGCAACGCCAAGCAGAGCGCCCACTACTACAAGAGCGCCTGGGGCTTCCAGAGCGTGGCCTACGCCGGTCTGGAAACGGGCGTGAAGGACCGCACCAGCTACGTGCTGCAGCAGGACAAGATCCGCCTGGTGCTGACCACGCCGATGGGCCCCGACAGCCCGATCAACGACCACATCCGCAAGCACGGCGACGGCGTGAAGGTGATCGCCCTGTGGGTGCCCGATGCGAAGAAGGCCTGGGAGGAGACCACCAAGCGCGGCGCGAAGAGCTTCATGGAGCCCGTGCGCGAGGAGGATGAGCACGGCTACGTGGTGCGCAGCGGCATCCACACCTACGGGGAGACGGTGCACATCTTCGTGGAGCGCAACGAATACAAGGGACCCTTCCTGCCCGGCTACCGCGCTTGGAAGAGCCATTACAACCCCGAGCCGGTGGGCCTGAAGTTCATCGACCACATGGTGGGCAACGTGGGCTGGGGCGAGATGAACCACTGGGTGGACTTCTACGCCCGCGTGATGGGCTTCGCGCAGCTGGTGAGCTTCGACGACAAGGACATCAGCACCGAGTACACCGCGCTGATGAGCAAGGTGATGAGCAACGGCAACGGCCGCATCAAGTTCCCGATCAACGAG
>JADLBK010000053.1 GCA_020847755.1 Flavobacteriales bacterium
GCGGCCTTTCGGGGCCTTCCGGCGTTGCTCGCCCCTCACAGAGCTACCGGCCATGCTCGGGTCTCGCGCCTGGGCTGGCCCCGAAATACCTGCCGCTCGCTTCCAAAAGTCATTTTGAGATGCGCTCTAGTGAAGCCCTCCCGTCGGGGTCCGGTCCGGCAGCGCGCTATCCACAGGGCTGTGTGAGCAAGCAGGACTCAGGGTGTGCAGGCCCACGATGGCCTGAGGGGAGCTTCGTCGGGCCATCGGTCGGGGGTGGGCCGGCCCGAACGCCACGGATCCGATCCTGTTAATTACTCCCACTTTCTCCCACCTCGCGGAGGGCCACTTTTTCTAATGCTGATGCAGGGTTTGGCAACAAATCCCGAGCTTCGCCGTTGACAAGTTATCGACAGAAGGGTAAGAAGTGGGAGTGAGTGGAGCAGAGTGGGGCAAAACCTCTACTTTCGCTGCCGTCTCGCACGCGCATCCGCATGCTGAACCTCTTGGGTGAATACGATCTGCGGCTGGACGCCAAAGGGCGTCTGGTGCTGCCGAGCGGGCTGAAGCGACAGCTCGCCGAGGTGGCCACCAAAGGCTTTGTGATCGCCCGCGATGTGTTCAAGCCGTGCCTGGTGCTGTACCCCATGAGCGAGTGGGAGCGGACGCAGGCCATGATGGCCCGCCTGAACCCCTTCGTGGAGAAGAACCGGGAGTTCATCCGGCGCTTCACGAACGGGGCCACACGGGTGGAGCTCGATGGCAGCGACCGCATCCTGCTGCCCAAGCCGCTGATGGACCATGCCGGCATCGGCAAGGACCTGAAGCTGATGGGACTGCTCGACCGGGTGGAGCTCTGGAGCAGGGAAGGCCATGCCCGGATGCAGCGCGAGGCCGTGGACCTCACCGCCCTCGCCGAAGAGGTGATGGGCAGCCTAGGCAACGCCAATGGCCAGTGATTACCACGCTCCCGTTCTTTCCCAACCTTGTGTCAATGGCCTGAACATCCGCCCCGATGGCGTCTATGTGGACGTCACCTTCGGCGGCGGCGGTCACAGCCGTGCGATCCTCGAACGCCTTGGTCCTGATGGGGCGCTCATCGCCTTCGATCGTGATGCGGATGCCTGGGCGAGGGCCCTGCAGGACCCCCGGTTCACGCTGGTGCGCTCCGACTTCCGCTGGGTGCGCAACCACCTGCGGTTCCTCGGCCGCCTTCCGGTCGATGGCCTGCTGGCGGACCTGGGCGTGAGCAGCCACCAGTTCGACACCGCGGCGCGTGGCTTCAGCTTCCGCCATGAGGGTCCGCTGGACATGCGCATGGACCGCCGTGCGCGGCGCACCGCGGCCGACCTGGTGAACGCGGCGGACGAGGCGGGGCTCACGAGGATCCTGCGCACCTACGGTGAGGTGGATGCACCTCATCGTGTGGCCCGCTGCATCCTCAACGCCACGGCCGCCCGGCGCATCGCCACCACGCAGCAGCTGCTGGAGGTGCTCCGACCGGTGACGCCGCGCCACGATGCCAACGGCTTCCTGGCCCAGGTCTTCCAGGCCCTGCGCATCGCTGTGAACGATGAGCTCGGCTCCCTGGAACGCCTGCTCACGGAGAGCGCGCGGATCATCCGGCCCGGTGGCCGCCTGGTGGTGATCAGCTACCACAGCCTGGAGGACCGGCTGGTGAAGAACTGGATGCGCGCGGGCGACCTGGGCGGAGTGGAGCGGAAGGACCTCTATGGCAACAGCCTCCGACCCTTCAGGCCATTGAACACGAAGGCGATCAGACCGGACGACGAAGAGATCAACACCAACCCCCGGGCGCGCAGCGCCAGGCTCAGGATCGCAGAACGAACGTGAAAGGCAACCGCCCCCGCACCCCAGAGGAACCCGCAGCCGCAGGCGCCGCCGCGCCGCCGCGCACCAAGCGGCCCGGCATGCTCGCCGGTGTGCTGAACGGATCCTTCCTCACCCGGGAACAGGTGCTGGGCAACATGCCCTTCCTGCTGTTCATCGCCGGCCTCATGCTGGTGTACATCGGGTACGGATACTGGACCGAGCGCACAGTGCGCGATCTGCAGCGCACCGACGCCGACCTGAAGGAGCTGCGCAGCGAGTACATCACGGTGCGCAGTCACCTGGACCGCACCGAGCAGCAGAGCCAGGTGGCCGAGGACATCTCCGGCCTCGGGCTGCGTGAGAGCCGTGTGCCCCCCCGAAAGCTCACCGTTGAACCCGAACAGGCCGAGGCCGTGCGATGACCATGGACCCCCAACGCACCTTCCGCCTCCGCACCATGCTCGTGTATGGCGCCCTGCTGCTGTTCGCGCTCGCCATCGCCGTGCAGCTGTTCACCATTCAACTGGTGGAGGGCGAACGGTGGACGGCCCGCGCCGAGCACGTGGCCACCGCCTACCGCACCGTACAGCCCGACCGAGGGCACATCTACAGCGAGGACGGCCGCCTGTTGAGCACGAGCGTGCCGGAGTACGAGGTGCGCATGGACATGATGGCCGACGGCCTCAGCGACGAGCTGTTGCGGGCCGAGATCGACGAGCTGTGCCAGGCGCTGAGCGACCTCTTCGGCGATCGCACCGCCGCCGAATACCGCCGTGACCTGCTCGCCGCCCGTGCGCGCCGAGACCGCTATCACCTGGTGAAGCGCAAGGTGGACCACGAGCAGCTGCAGGTGGTGAAGGACATGCCCCTCTACCGCCGTGGCCGCTACGCCAGCGGCCTGATCCTGGAGAAGCGCACCGTCCGCGTGCGCCCCTTCGGTCGGTTGGCGGCACGCTCGGTCGGTTATGTGCTGAAGGACAGCAGCGCCATCGGCATCGAAGGCGGCTTCGACACCTGGCTGCGCGGGGTCACCGGCCGCCGCCTCGAACGCCGCCTCACCGGGGGCATCTGGATGCCGATCGACGATGGCAACGGGCAGGACCCCGTGCCCGGCAGCGACGTGCACACCACCATCGACATCAACCTGCAGGACGTGGCCGATGCGGCCCTGGAGGCCCAGTTGCGCAAGCACGGCGCCCACCACGGGTGCGTGGTGGTGATGGAGGTGGCCACCGGCTACATCAAGGCGATCAGCAACCTCACGCTCCAGGGCGACAGCAGCTACGTCGAGGACCTCAATTACGCGGTGGGCCTCACCACCGAACCGGGCTCGACCTTCAAGACGGCCAGCCTGATGGTGGCATTGGAGGACGGTGTGGTGAAGGCCACCGACACGGTGGACACGCGCAACGGTCAGGTGCGCTTCCACGACCGCATCATGAAGGACTCGCACGAGGGGGGCTATGGCCGCATCACCGTGCACCGTGCGCTGGAGGTGAGCAGCAACACCGCCGTGTCGCAGGTCGTGAACACGGCCTATCGCAACGACCCGAAGCGGTTCGTGGCCGGTCTTCGTCGGCTGGGCCTCGATCGCCCGCTCGGCGTGCGGATCCCCGGAGAGGGCCTGCCGGTGATGCGCGATCCGGGCGACAAGGGCTGGAGCGGGGTGAGCCTTCCGTGGATGAGCATCGGATATGAGGTGAGCCTCACCCCCTTGCAGGTGCTCGCCTTCTACAACGCGATCGCCAACAACGGCCGGCTGATGCAGCCGCAGTTCGTGTCGCATGTGACGCGCGCGGGCAAGGAGCTGCAGCGTTTCGACCCGGTGGCGCTGAACGAGCGGATCTGCTCGCCCTCCACCCTGGAGCAGGTGCGCCGCATGTTGGAGGGTGTGGTGGACACGGGCACCGCCACCAACCTGAAGGCCGCGCATTTCCGCATCGCCGGCAAGACCGGCACGGCCCAGATCGCCAAGGAACGCTCGGGCTACAAGAGCGCGGGCGTGAGCTATCAGGCCTCCTTCGCCGGCTACTTCCCCGCCGATGCGCCGCGCTACAGCTGCATCGTGGTGGTGAGCTCCCCCAGCATGAGCGGCTACTACGGCAACGTGGTGGCCGGACCCATCTTCAAGGAGATCGCCGACAAGATCCACAGCAATCGCCTGGAGATGCAGACGGGGCTGGCCGGCTTGGCACCTCCCCAGGAACGCACGCCGGTGACCTTCGGTGGCCATGCCGGCGATCTGCGCACGGCCCTTGCCGGTCTGGGTGTGCCCGTCCAGCAGGAGGGTGAGGGCGAATGGGTCGTGTCCCAGGCCGCGGACACCAGCGTGGTGCTTCGGCCGCGCGGCCTGCCCGGTGATGCGCAGCATGTGGTGCCCAACGTCCAGGGCATGGGCCTGCGCGATGCGCTCTACCTCCTGGAGAACCGTGGTCTTCGCGTGCAGGTGACCGGTGCGGGCATGGTGCGCAGGCAGTCGCTCACCCCCGGCCATCGCTTCACCCCGGGAACCACCATCATGCTCGAGCTGACCACATGAAGCTGCTGAAGGACATCCTCTATCGGGCGCGCCTGGAACAGGTGGTGGGCAGCACCAACGCGGCCATCGAGAAGCTCTGTGCCGACAGTCGGGAGGTGGTCCCCTTCAGCGCCTTCTTCGCCCTGAAGGGCACCAGGGTCGATGGGCACGACCACATCGATGAGGCGGTGGAGCAGGGCGCCACGGCCATCGTGTGCGAGCGCATGCCGGAGCGGCTCAAGGAAGGCGTGACCTACGTGCGGGTGGCCGACAGCACCCACGCGCTCGCTGTGGCGGCCGCAAACTTCCACGACCATCCCTCGCGTGAGCTGACCCTGGTGGGCATCACCGGCACCAACGGCAAGACGAGCACCGCCACCCTCCTTTTCCGCCTGTTCCGGGCGCTCGGCCACAAGTGCGGGCTCATCAGCACCGTCGAGGTCCGCATCGGCCAGCGCACCATCGCGGCCACGCACACCACGCCCGATGCGGTGCGCCTGAACGCCCTGCTGCGCGAAATGGTGGAGGAGAAGGTGACGCACTGCTTCATGGAGGTGAGCAGCCACGGGGTGGTGCAGGAGCGCATCACGGGCCTCCATTTCGATGTGGGCGTGTTCACCAACATCACGCACGACCACCTGGACTACCACGGCACGTTCGCCGCCTACATCGAGGCCAAGAAACGCTTCTTCGACCAGCTCGGTGCCGACGCCCTCGCGCTCGTGAACGCCGACGACCCCAACAGCGCGGTGATGGTGCAGAACACCTCGGCGCGCAAACGCAGCTACGCGGTGCACGGCATGGCGGATCATCGCGCGCGCATCGTGGAGAACCAGCTCACCGGGCTCCATCTCAACATCGACGGGCACGACGTGTACACGCGCCTGGTCGGCGCCTTCAACGCGAGCAACCTGCTTGCGGTGTATGCCGTGGCCGTGCACCTGGGTCTGGCCCCCATGGACGTGCTGACCGCGCTGAGCGACCTGGAGCCGCCGCGCGGGCGTTTCCAGGCGGTGCGCGGCCCGGGCGGTGTGCTGGGTGTGGTGGACTACGCCCACACCCCGGATGCGCTCAGGAACGTGCTGGAGACCATGCGCGGCGTGTGCAGCGCCGACCAGCGGGTCATCACCGTGGTGGGCTGCGGCGGCGACCGCGACCGCTCCAAGCGGCCGGTGATGGCGCGCATCGCCGCCGAGCTCAGCGACCGGGTGGTGCTCACCAGCGACAATCCGCGCAGTGAGGACCCGATGGCGATCCTCGCCGAAATGCGCGCCGGTGTCACCGCAGGGGATGCCGACCGTGTGTTCGTGAACGCCGACCGTCGCGAGGCCATCCGCCAGGCCGTGAGCATGGCCGCGCCCGGGGATGCGGTGCTCGTGGCGGGCAAGGGTCACGAGACCTACCAGGAGATCGCGGGGGTGCGCCACCCCTTCGATGATGCCGCCGTGCTGAAGGAGACCCTTGAACTGATGCACCGCTGATCATGCTGTACCATCTGTTCAAGGCCATCGGTTCCGCCCTCCCCGGCAGCGGGGCCTTCAACTACATCTCCTTCCGCGCCGGCCTGGCGGTGTTCGTGTCGCTGCTCATCAGCCTGTGGTTCGGCAAGGGGATCATCCGCCTGCTGCGCCGCATGCAGGTGGGTGAGACCGTGCGTGATCTGGGCCTCGAGGGACAGATGGGCAAACAGGGCACACCGACCATGGGCGGCCTCATCATCCTGTCGGCCATCCTGATCCCCACGCTGCTCTTCGCACGCCTGGACAACATCTACATCCTGTTGATGCTTGCCGTCACCGTGTGGCTCGGTGTCATCGGCTTCATCGATGACTTCATCAAGGTCTTCAAGAAGGACAAGCGGGGGCTGGCGGGCCGGTTCAAGATCGTCGGCCAGGTCGGCATCGGCATCATCGTCGGTGCGGTCGTCTACTTCCATCCGTCCATCCGCACCAAGGTGGAGGTGCCGCCCGTGCTCGCCGAGCAGCTCGACCCCGCAGCGCTCAGCACGTTCGTGGAGGAGGATGGCACCGTGCATCACCTGCTGGACCGCAAGAGCCCCAACACCACCATCCCCTTCGTGAAGGGGAACGAGTTCAACTACTCCTCGGTGCTCGGGCTCTTCGGCCGCGAGGCGCGCCGCTACACCTGGGTGCTGTACATCCTGGTGGTCATCTTCATCATCACCGCGGTGAGCAATGGGGCCAACATCACCGACGGTCTCGACGGGCTCGCCACCGGCACCTCGGCCATCATGGTGCTGGCCCTGGGCGTGCTCGCCTACGTGAGCGGCAACATCATCTTCTCGGAATACCTCGACATCATGTACATCCCCGACAGTGGGGAACTGGCCGTGTACATCGGCGCGATGCTCGGGGCCTGCATCGGATTCCTGTGGTACAATGCCTATCCGGCACAGGTCTTCATGGGCGACACCGGCAGCCTCGCGCTCGGAGGCATCATCGCCACGCTGGCCATCCTGGTGCGCAAGGAACTGCTGATCCCCGTGCTGTGCGGGGTCTTCCTGGTGGAGAACCTGAGCGTGGTGATGCAGGTCTCCTGGTTCAAGTACACCAAGCGGAAGTACGGTGAGGGCCGTCGGATCTTCCTGATGTCGCCCCTGCACCATCACTTCCAGAAGAAGGGCATCCACGAAAGCAAGATCGTGAGCCGGTTCTGGATCGTCGGCATCATGCTCGCCGTGTTGAGCATCGTCACCCTCAAGCTGCGATGAGCTCATTGGTGGTGCTCGGTGCGCAGGAGAGCGGGGTGGGCGCGGCGCTGCTCGCCCGCAAACTCGGGCTGGCCGTGTTCGTCAGTGATGGAGGGCCGATCAAGTCGCGCTACCGCGAGGTGCTCGAGGCGAACGACATCCCCTTCGAGGAGGGCGGTCACTCCGCCACGCGCGTGCTCGCCGCCGACGAGGTGGTGAAGAGCCCGGGCATCCCCGACACCGCGGCGCTCGTGGCCGCCGCGCGCGACCGCGGCATCCCGGTCATCAGCGAGGTGGAACTGGCGGCCCGCCACACCACGGCGCCCATCGTGGCCATCACCGGGAGCAACGGCAAGACCACCACCACGCTCCTCACGCATCACATCCTCACGAAGGCCGGACTGGACGCCGGGCTCGGCGGCAACGTCGGGCGCAGTTTCGCCGGCCTCGTCGCCGAACGTGAACATGCCCTGTACGTCCTCGAGCTGAGCAGCTTCCAGCTCGACGGCATCCGCACCCTGCGACCGCACATCGCCGTCCTGCTCAACATCACCCCGGACCATCTGGACCGCTACGCGTACCGGATGGAGAACTACGTCGCGAGCAAGTTCCGCATCGCGATGAACATGACCGACCGGGACCATTTCATCCACAGCGCCGACGACCCCGAGGTGGTCCGCGGGCTCGACCTGCACCCGGTGCGCGCGCAACGCTGGCCCTTCTCCATCGAACGCCCCCTCGCCCGGGGCGGATGGCTCGACGACAAGCATATCCACATCCACTCCGACCAAAACCCGTTCCGCATGTCCATCCTCGAACTCGCCCTGCAGGGCAGGCACAACGTGTACAACTCGCTTGCGGCAGGCATCGCCGCGCGCATCCTCGACGTGCGCAGCGAGTCCCTGCGCGAGAGCCTGAGCGACTTCCAGAACGTGGAGCACCGCCTGGAGCGCGTCGCCAACGTGAACGGGGTCATCTTCATCAACGATTCGAAGGCCACCAACGTGAACAGCGCGTGGTACGCCTTGGAGAGCATGGACCGTCCCGTGATCTGGATCGCCGGCGGTGTGGACAAGGGCAACGACTACAGCACGCTGGTGCCGCTGGTGAAACAGCGCGTGAAGGCCATCGTGTGCCTCGGGAAGGACAACGCCAAGGTGCATGCCGCCTTCGCAGGCACGGTGCCGACGATCACCGACACCGATAGCGCCGAGGCCGCCGTGCGCACCGCCTATGGTCTGAGCGAACCGGGTGATGCCGTGCTGCTCAGCCCCGCCTGCGCCAGCTTCGACCTGTTCGAGAACTACGAGGAACGCGGCCGTCGGTTCAAGACCGCCGTCAAGGCCCTTTGACCCCCTGAACCATCGATCCCATGGACAAGGACACCCTGCACCTGTTGAACGTCCGCCAGGCCCGTGCCGGTCTGGTGGAGGCCCGTGCGCGCGCCCTTGGTGAACTGCGGAGCGCACCCCATCGCATGGAATTCGTCGGCACCATGCGCGGCGTGGAGTACATCAACGATTCGCGCGCCACATTCCTCGACGCCGCGTTGCAATCCCTTGCCTCCATCGAGAAACCCGTGCTGTGGATCACGGACGATCTGCCGGAGGGCCTGGGTGACGGGGCCGTGCTCGACTTCCTGCGCGAGCGTGTGCGCGCGCTGATCCTTTGCACCCCCGCGACAGGCGAAGTGCCCGACGGCATCCGCGAGGCCATCGGCCAGGCCTTCCATGCGGGCGACCTGCGCACGGCGGTCTTCCTGGCGCACGAACTGGCGTCCACCGGCGAGGTGGTGCTCTTCAGTCCGGCCTGCCCCAGCGGCGGCGGGTTCGCCAACTACGAGGAACGCGGACACGCCTTCAAACGCACCGTGCGCGAGCTCTGATCCAACGCCCATGAACCGCCTCTTCCACGAACACCTGCGCGGCGACCGCACCATCTGGATGGTGGCGCTGCTGCTGGGCGTGGTCAGCCTGCTGGCCGTGTACAGCTCGATCGCCTCCCTGGCGTTCAAGCAGGAGGGGGGAAGCACCCTGCACTTCCTGATGAAGCACGGCCTGATGCTCGCCAGCGGCGGCGCGATCATGTTCGGTGCGCACCGGCTTCGTTTCGGGGTCTACGGGCGCCTTTCGCAGCTGTTGCTCGGTGTCACCATCGGCCTCCTCGTCCTCACCCTCGTGCTGGGCACCAACCTGAACGATGCCAGCCGGTGGCTGCGCATACCCATCATCGGCCAGAGCTTCCAGACCAGCGACCTGGCCAAGGTGGTGCTCGTCGTGTTCGTGGCGCGCGCCATCGCCAAGCAGAAGGACGCCCCCTGGACCTTCCGGGACGTGGTGCTCAAGCTCATGCTGCCGATCGGTGCGGTGTGCGGCACCATCCTGCCCGCCAACTTCAGCACCGCATTCCTGCTCTTCGCGGTGTGCATGACGGTGGCCTTCCTCGGCGGTGTGCCCCTGAAGTGGATCATGGCCTCCATCGGTCTGGCCGCCGGCGCCTTCGTCCTTCTGGTGGCGGTGAACGAGGCCGCCGACCTCGGGCTGCTGCCGCGCGTGGAGACCTGGCGTGCGCGCTTGGAGAACCACGGTTCGGCCGACAGCGATGCCAACTACCAGGTGGAGCACGCCAAGATCGCCATCGCCAGCGGCGGACTGCTGCCCAACGGGCCCGGCAGCGGCACCTCGCGCAACTTCCTGCCGCACCCGTACTCGGACATGATCTATGCGTTCATCATCGAGGAGTACGGCAGCCTGCTTGGAGGCCTCGGTCTGTTGCTGCTCTACCTCATCCTGATGGGGCGCGCGGTGAGGATCGCGCGGCTGTGCCCCAAGCCCTTCGGCGCGCTCACCGCGCTGGGCCTCAGCCTCAGCCTGGTGCTGCAGGCCCTGGTGAACATGGCCGTGGCCGTCAACCTGGTGCCCGTCACCGGTCAGCCGTTGCCCCTGGTGAGCATGGGCGGCACCTCCATCTGGTTCACCAGCCTCATGATCGGCATCGTGCTGAGCGTGAGCCGCAGCGTGTACGACGAACCCGCGAACGACCATGTCGAACCCCAACCCCGCACCGCTCCGGCGGCCGCTTAGGCTGATGATCAGCGGAGGAGGCACCGGTGGGCACATCTTCCCGGCGATCGCCATCGCGAGCGCCGTGCGGGAACGGCTGCCCGATGCCGAGGTGCTCTTCGTGGGCGCGGAGGGCCGCATGGAGATGACCAAGGTGCCTGCGGCCGGCTTTCGTATCGAGGGCCTTCCCATCCGAGGTTTCCAACGCGGGGCGGTGCTGGCCAATCTGGGCCTGCCCTGGATGCTGCTGCGCAGCTTCCTCAAGGCCCGGCGTCTGGTCCGCTCCTTCCGCCCCGATGTGGCGGTGGGCGTGGGCGGCTACGCCAGCGGCCCGCTGATCGCCGTGGCTCAGCGCATGGGGGTGCCCACGCTCATCCAGGAGCAGAACAGCCATGCCGGAAAGACCAACATCCACCTCGGTCGGCGCGCCCACCGCATCTGCGTGGCCTACCCGGGCATGGAGAAGTACTTCCCCAAGGACCGGCTGCGCCTCACCGGCAATCCGGTGCGCAGCGCCACCGTGCAGCTGGAGGGCAAGCGCGCCGAAGCGCTCGCTCATTTCGGCCTCCTCGGCGATGCACCGATCGTGCTGGTGACCGGCGGGAGCCTTGGTGCGCGCGGTGTGAACCTGGGCGTGGCCGCGGCCCTGGCGGGCTGGAAGGGGGCCGGCGTGCAGGTGATCTGGCAGACCGGCACACCCTTCCTCGAACAGGCCCGCAAGGCGGTGGCGGACATCGCGTTCGATCGGTGCTGGGTGAGCGCCTTCATCGATCGCATGGACCTGGCCTACGCATGCGCCGATCTGGTGGTGGCGCGTGCCGGGGCCATCAGCATCAGCGAGCTCTGCCTGGTGAAGCTGCCCGCCGTGCTGGTGCCGCTGCCCACTGCGGCGGAGGACCATCAGACCGCCAACGCCCGCGCGCTCACCGACCGCGGTGCCGCGCTGCTCGTGCGCGACAACGATACACGGGAGGAGCTCGGGCCCACCGTGCTGCGCCTGCTGAACGATGCCCCGGCCCGCGAACGCATGCGCGCGGCCATCGCCGCCTTCGGCCGACCCGACGCCGCCGGGACCATCGCCGATGAAGTGATCGCGCTCGCCAACACCACCACGCGCCCATGAGCACCGCGGTCCAACGCCTCTACTTCGTCGGCATCGGCGGCATCGGCATGAGCGGCCTGGCCCGCTATTTCCGACGCGCCGGCGCCGTCGTCGGGGGCTACGACCGCACACCGTCGGCGCTCACCGAAACCCTGGCCGAAGAAGGCATGGCCATCCACTTCGACGAGGACCCCGCCTCGATCCCCGACGCCCTTCGCGAGCGGCCGGCCGAGGTGCTGGTGGTGCGCACCCCCGCCGTGCCCCCCTCCAGCCCCTTGCTGGCCTGGTGGACCGCCGCCGGCGCCCGCATCGTGAAGCGCAGCGAACTGCTCGGCCTCATCACCCGCGACCGCAGGACCTATGCCGTGGCCGGCACACATGGCAAGACCACCGTGAGCACCCTGCTGACGCACCTGCTGCACAGCGGAGGGGTGCCCGTGAACGCCTTCCTCGGGGGCATCAGCGCCAACTACAACACCAACGTGCTGCTGGATGAAGGCGCCGTGGCGAACGTGGTCGAAGCCGATGAATACGACCGCAGCTTCCTGCAGCTCACCCCCACCGATGCCATCATCACCGCGGCCGATCCCGACCACCTCGACATCTATGGTACGGCGGAGGCGATGCTCGAGGCCTACACCGCCTTCGCGGGCCTCTGCTCCGGGGCGTTGCTCGTGCATGAACGCGTGAAGGCCGCGCTCCCCGCCCTGAAGGCCGAGACCTATGCCATCGGTGGTCAGGGGATCCCGCGCGCGGAGCAGGTGGAGGTGCACGAGGGCGCTTACCGGTTCGACCTGGTCGCCGAAGGCGTCACGCTCCGCGGACTGCGCCTGGGCATGGCCGGACGCCACAATGTGGAGAACGCCACCGCAGCGGCCGTCATGGCGCTGCGTGCCGGTGTGACGCCGGAGGCGTTGCGTTCCGCCCTCGCCTCGTTCCGCGGTGTGGAGCGCCGGTTCCAGTCCATCCTCGGTGGACCGGCCACCATCTTCATCGACGACTACGCCCACCATCCCGCCGAGCTGGACGCGGCGATCCGCTCGGCGCGCGAACTCCATCCGGGGCGTCGGCTCACCGTCGTCTTCCAGCCGCACCTCTTCACCCGCACGCGCGACCTCGCCGATGGCTTCGCGCGCAGCCTGGCCGGTGCCGATCGGCTGTTCCTGCTGGACATCTACCCGGCGCGCGAGGAGCCCATTCCCGGGATCACCTCGGGCTGGCTTCTTGATCGCATAGCCATGGCCGACAAGCACCTCGTGGGCCCTGAAGAGCTCCTCGAACGCCTGGCCGCCGAGCGTCCCGAGCTGCTGATGACCCTGGGCGCCGGCGATATCGACCGGCTCGTGCCCCGCATCGCCACCATCCTCCAACACCCCGTTGCCGCATGAACGCCCCGCGCGCCCTCGTCCGTCCCGTGCTGCTCACGGCCACCGCCGCCTTGGTCGTGGTGGCCCTGGGCTTCGTGGAGCGCACCGCCGACCGCCGGCCGGTGCAGGACCTCGCGATCGATGTGCGCGAAGTGGACGATGCGCGGTTCATCACCCCGCAGCAGGTGCGCGAGCAGGTGCTCCGCATGGGCGAGGAGGTCGTGGGCGTGCCCGTGGCCGAGATGGACCTTGAGGCGATCGAGGACCGGTTGCGGGCCGTGCCGTGGGTGAGCGCTGCGGAGGCCTATCACACCCTGGACGGCATCCTGCACGTCCGCGTGGAACAGCGTACGCCGATCGTTCGTGTGCTCGACCGGGATGGCCGCGGCTACTACCTCGATGCGGAGGGCCACACCATGCCGCTGAGCACGCAGCACACCGCACGGGTGCCGGTGGCGCTCGGTGCGGTGCATCTGGACGGGGCCTCCGAGCGGGTGATCGACCTGCGCACCACCGACAGCCTCATCACCGCCTCGCGGCTGCCCGAGGTGCACCGCATCGCCACCCACCTCCGCGAGGATCCGTTCTGGGCGGCGCTCATCGACCAGATCGTCGTCACCCCCGAAGGCGAGTTCGAGCTGGTGCCCCGGGTGGGTGGTCAGCGCATCCGCATCGGTGGTGCGGACCGCCTCGAACAGCGCTTCGCCAAGCTCCGCCTCTTCTACCGCCAGGGGATCGACCAGACCGACTGGCGCCGCCATGCCATCATCGACCTGCGCTTCGACGGCCAGGTCGTCTGCACCCAACGCACAACGCCCTAACACGCTGTACACATGGACCAACAAGAGATCGTGGCCGGATTGGACATCGGCACCACCAAGATCGCCTGCATCGTCGGGCGCAAGAACGAACAGGGGAAGATCGAGATCCTCGGCATGGGCCGCAGCCGCTCCGAAGGGGTGAGCCGCGGCATGGTGGCCAACATCCAGAAGACGGTGGACTCGATCATGGCCGCCGTGAAGGAGGCCGAGGGCAACGCCAATGTGGAGATCGGCACGGTGAACGTGGGCATCGCCGGCCAGCACATCCGCAGCATGCACCACCGCGGCATGATCACCCGCCAGAGCTTGGAGGAGGAGATCCGCCAGCTGGACATCGACCTGCTGATCGATGACATGTACAAGCTGGTGATGCCGCCCGGGGAGGAGATCATCCATGTGCTGCCCCAGGAGTACATCGTGGACGGCGAGCAGGGCATCCGCGACCCGATCGGCATGAGCGGCGTGCGCCTGGAGGCCAACTTCCACATCATCAGCGGCCAGGTCACCGCCGCGCGCAACATCAACAAGTGCGTGCACCGCGCCGGGCTCGACGTCACGGAGCTCATCCTGGAGCCCCTCGCCAGCGCCGACGCCGTGCTCAGCGCCGAGGAGAAGGAGGCGGGCGTGGTCCTCGTCGACATCGGCGGCGGCACCACCGACCTCGCCATCTTCTACGACGGCATCATCCGCCACACCGCCGTGATCCCCTTCGGTGGGAACGTGATCACCGAGGACATCCGCCAGGGCTGCGGCGTGATGCGCGAACAGGCCGAGCTGCTGAAGGTGAAGTTCGGCAGCGCCCTCGCCGCGGAGAACAAGGACAACGAGGTGGTCTGCATCCCCGGCCTGCGTGGCCGGGACCCCAAGGAGATCAGCCTTCGCATGCTCGCCGAGGTGATCCAGAGCCGCATGGAGGAGATCCTCGAGCACGTGCACTTCGAGATCAAG
Organism: Flavobacteriales bacterium; assembly: GCA_020847755.1. Taxonomy (GTDB): domain Bacteria; phylum Bacteroidota; class Bacteroidia; order Flavobacteriales_F; family PHOS-HE28; genus PHOS-HE28. Next base: position 14,341 of record JADLBK010000053.1, read on the forward strand.
AACAGCGGGCTTGAGAAGCAGCTCATCGCCGGCGTGGTCCTCACTGGTGGCGGTGCCCAGCTCAAGCACCTGCGCCAGCTGGTGGAATACATCACCGGCATGACCGCCCGCATCGGCTATCCCAACGAGCACCTCGCCAAGAGCAATGTCGAACAGGTGACCAGCCCGCTGTTCGCCACCGGCGTGGGCCTGGTGATGAAGGGCTTCGACTTCCTGCACCGTCAGCGCGCCAAGCAGGGCGGCCAGCCCGCGCACGCCCCCAAGGTGAAGGGCCACAGCCAGGGCAGTCGTGTGGGCAGCTTCTTCGACAAGGTGATCAAGGGCGCCTCCGAGATCCTCAGCGACGACGACATCTAGACCGCATCCCCGCCACCGCAGTTCCACTCTCCAATCCCGAACGACATGAAATTCGATCTTCCCCGTGAGCTCTCCTCGATCATCAAGGTGATCGGCGTGGGGGGCGGCGGCAGCAACGCCGTGAACCACATGTACGCCCAGGGCATCAAGGGCGTCGACTTCATCATCTGCAACACCGACAAGCAGGCGCTGGACATCAGCCCGGTGCCCGTGAAGGTGCAGCTCGGTCCCGCCCTCACCGATGGCCTCGGCGCGGGCTCCATCCCCGAGCGCGGCAAGGACGCCGCCCAGGAGAACCTCGACGAGCTGCGCCAGCTGCTGAGCGCGCGCACCAAGATGGTCTTCATCACCGCCGGCATGGGCGGTGGCACCGGCACCGGCGCCGCACCGGTGATCGCCAGCATCGCCCGCGAACTGGGCATCCTCACCGTGGGCATCGTCACCATGCCCTTCCAATGGGAGGGCCGCAAGCGAAAGCTTCAGGCCGTGAGCGGCATCGACGATCTCCGCCGTTCCGTCGACACCCTGCTCGTGATCAACAACGACCGCCTCCGCGACCTCTTCGGCAACCTGAGCCTCGACAACGCGTTCGGCCATGCCGACAACGTGCTCACCACCGCCGCCCGAGGCATCGCCGAGATCATCACCATGACCGGCAAGGTGAACGTCGATTTCGAGGACGTGAAGACCGTGATGTCCAACAGCGGAGCGGCCATCATGGGCATGGCCGAGGCCGAAGGGGAGGACCGTGCCCTGCGCGCCGCCCAGGAGGCCCTGGCCTCACCGCTCCTCAACGACAACGACATCAAGGGCGCCAAGTTCGTCCTGCTGAACATCAGCCACGGTGAGCGTGAGGTGTTGATGGATGAGATCAGCGAGATCACCGATCACATCCAGGACGCGGCCGGCAGCAGCGCCGATGTGATCTGGGGATACTGCCGCGAGGAGAGCCTGGGCGACCGCCTGCGCGTGACCGTCATCGCCACGGGCTTCCAGGTGAACCCGGAGACCGGCGCCGTGGGACATGTGCCCGAGGCACGCAAAGTGATCCCGTTGGATGCCGACGTGCCCACGATGATCACCCAGCCCATCAGCAGCCCCGTGGCCGCCGCCCCGCAGGCCCCGCCTGCAGCGCTGCGCGAGACCAAAGCCAATGAACCGCCCGTCAGCGCCCCCCTTGAACCTTATCTGAAGCCCGCCACCCCGCACCATGATCCGGTGGCGAACGAGCTGCCCCGGCCGGTGACCCCGGCGAACGAGCGCACCGTGGAACTGGAGGTGACCCCGCCGGCCGAAGGCAAGGTGCGCTTTGACCTGTATGAAGCACCAGCGACGCCGATGAGCACCACGGACCCGCCCACCGCGGCGACCACGGTCAACGAGCCCGCTCAGGCCCGTCTGGACCCGGCCGAGCACCAGGCCCGCGTGGAAGAGCGGCTCATGCGGATGCGGGAGATGACCATGCGCCTCCGCTCGCCGAACGGGATCAACGACATGGAGCGCGAGCCCGCCTATGTCCGCAAGCGCATCGCCCTCAGCGAAGGGCCCCGCAGCACGGACAGCCATGTGAGCCGCTACACCCTGACGGAGGACCAGGACGAGAACGGGGAGCGCCGCGTGGAGCTCAAACGCAACAACCCGTTCCTGCACGACAACGTCGACTGACGCGAACGCCCATGGACTTCCAACAGCGCGTCGATGCGGACATCAAGGCCGCGATGCTGGCCCGTGACAAGGACCGGCTGAACGCCCTGCGGGCGATCAAGAGCGCGATCCTGCTGGAGCTGACCAAGGAAGGCGGAGGCATCGCCGGCATCAGCGACGAGGCCGGGCTGCGCATCCTGCAGAAGCTCCACAAGCAGCGCGCCGAGGCGGCGGCCATCTTCCACCAGCAGGGTCGCACCGACCTGGCCGGCGAGGAGGAGGCTCAGGCCCGGGTGATCGAGGCCTACCTGCCCGCACGCCTCAGCGATGCGGAGCTCGAGGCCGCCGTGAGGGCCGTGATCGCCTCCACCGGTGCCAATGGCATGAAGGACATGGGTCGTGTGATGGGCGAGGCGAACAAACAGCTGGCGGGCAGGGCCGATGGCGCCGCCATCGCCGCGCTGGTGAAGCGCCTGCTGGCCGGTTGACCCATCCACCTCTGAACGAGCAAGGGGCGCCCTCGGGCGCCCCTTCGTGTTCGGAACACACAGTGGCCGGCGCTAGAGCTTCGCCAGGCTGTCCATCAGCTCCTGCTTCTTGCGCCGGCTCACCGCCACGTTCGTGCCGTCGGTCATGATCACCTCGCCACCCTCGCCGCGGATGTACTTCTTCACGTGCTTCACGTTGATGAGGTAGCTGTGGTGAACGCGCACGAACTGCGTGGGGTCCAACATGTCCTCGAACTCCTTCAGCGTGCGGCTGATCACCAGGCGCTTCTTGTCCTTCTGGTGCACCACCGTGTAGTTGCTGTCGCTTTCGCAGTACATGATGTCGTCCACGTCCACCATCTCCAACCCGTCGGCCACGGGAAGCGCGATCCGCTTGTCGGCCCCGGCAGGACGGGTGAGGTTCTTCAGCAGGGCCATGAACTGGTCGGGGCTCTGCGGTGTGCGCTCCTCCTGCCGCACCTTGCCAATGGCCGTGGCCAGCTCCTCGGCGTCCACCGGCTTCAACAGGGAGTCCAGCGCGCTGAAGCGGATGGCCTTCACCGCGTAGCCTTCGTGCGCGGTGGTGAAGATCACGTGCGGCCGGTCGGGCCCGATCGCCTGCAGCAGGTCGAAGCCCGTCTGCTTGCCCATCTCGAGGTCCAGAAAGAGCACGTTCGGCTTCACCTTGCTCAGCAGCTCGATGCCCTCGGGCACATTGGTGGCCATGCCCAGCAGCTCGATCTCCGGATGCTTGCGTTGCAGCAGGCCGCTCAGGGCATCACGACAGTGCTGTTCATCGTCCACGATGACGGCCGTAAGGGTGCTCATGTTCGATCGATTGAGGAGGGCAAGGTAGCACCTGCCGTCCGGCGCGCCATGGAACCGAAAAAGCCCCGGGACGGGGCCTTTCGTTCGGATGCCGAAGGTGGCTTCAGCGGGCCACGGCCACAGTGGCGGTGGTCTGGGCGGCGGCCTGCTCGGCACGCTGCTGCTCGGTCCAGGCGGCGAGGTCCATCGTGGGGTCCACGAAGGGGGCCACCATGCGGCGCTCGGTGCGGGCGGCCTTGCCCTTGGTGGCCTTGCGTGGCGCGGCGGCGAAGCTGCCCTGGGCCAGGGTGAGGAAGCTCACAAGGAGCAGCAGGCTGCGGAGGGTGGCGGGGCGGTTCATGGCGGGGGTGGGGTTCGTTGGTGACCCAAAGCAAGCCCCAGGACCAGGGGGAGCGTGAGCCCGGCCGAGCAGGTGGCGGGCGTCAGGGAGCAAGTGGCGGGAAGGAGCAGCAGAGAGCCTCACGCAGAGGCGCAGAGGACGCTGAGGGGAGCAGGAGCCATGCCTTCGCCAAAGGCTTCGGCAGACAAAGCAGGGGCTGGGGCGCTGCGGCCGGTGGCCTGAGGCGGGAGGAGGAAAGCGGGCGGCCGGTGGCAGGGGAGGAATGCCCATCACGCAGAGCTGCAGGGTCCGCTGAGGGGGATGGGAGGTGCGAAGCAGGCGGCGTGAAGCAGTTGGCCTGAGGCAGGAGGCTTGAAGCCGGCGGCGGGTGGCCTGAAGCGGGCGGCCGGTGGCAGGCGGTATGAAGCCGGTGGCCTGAGGCTGGCGGCTGGCGGCCGGTGGCCTGCGGCGGAAGGCTGGGCTGTGACCGACGGATCGGTGGCCCTCGGAGGGAACGCGCTTCGGCCCGGTCAGACCGCGCGGCGGAGCAGGGGAGCCGGGTGGGGGCCGCTTTCCCGCACGCCGCGGGCCCGGTCCCATTCCACCAGCAGCCGGCCATGGCGGTCCAGCAAGGTGATCCGCTCGGCCATGGGCTTTGCGCTGGCACCATCGCGTGGCGTCAGCATCACGTGCAGGGGGATCGGCATCGGTTTGCCGTGGTCGTTCACCGGACGGCCCTCCCAGGGGCGGATCTCGATCATGCGCGGCAGATGGCCTGGCTGCACCAGCACCAAACGGATGGCCACGTCATCGGGCAACTGCAGGGCGAACCGGCCTTCGTCGTCGGTGTCGATCACCTGGGCCAGACGCTCGTTGAGCACGATGCTCACCGCACAGGGATGATCGTTGATGCCTTCCACCTGGCCGCGCACCTGCAAGGGCCCTGATAGCGGGCTGGGGTGCCGGTCATCCCGGTCCAGGTCGTCGAGCGCCTTGCGGATCACGCTGAACGGCGGGATCGAGGCAGGGACGTCCTTGGTGGAGCGGCTCCACGGCCATCCCGGACCGGTGCGGGCGAGGCGGCGCTTGAGGGTCTCCAGGATGGGGTGCATGGGCGGGGTGGAGTGGCTTCGGGGCGTCATACGGCAACCGGGTCTCATGGGGTTCACTGCTTGGCCTCGGCGCGTTGGGTCTCCACCCAGGCGGCCAGCTCCATGGTGGGGTCCACGAAGGGGGCGGCCTCGCGACGCACCCGCTTGGCCGGGGCCGCCGCCGGGCTCTCCGCCGGCATCAAGCGGGCCGTCCGCAGGTGCTCGTAGCCGAAGTCGCCCTCCTTGCTGTTGAAGGCGATGAGGCCCACGGGACCGTCGTAGCGCATCGGACCCTCGGCCGGCTGGGCCAGCAGGCTCACCTGGAAGTGGAAGAGGAAGTCCTTGCGGGGGTGCACATCGCCCGGCAGGCGCGTGTCGAACACCAGTTCCTTGGCGATGGTGCCCGGCCGCTCGAAGCTCAGGCGGTACTCGTGGCCCAGCGGCAGGTCCAACTGGAACTGGGCGAGACCCTGCTCCATGCGGGTGAAGGCCGCCCCGTCCTGGAGCACGGTAAGCGTGGCGCCGGTGAGGGCCTCGCTGCTCAGCACCTTGCCGTCGATGCGGAGCATGCGGGTCTCCTCGGCGTGGGCGGCGGCCGCGGCGCACAGGCTGGCGGCGAGGGCGAGCTGTCGGAGGGTGGCGGGGGCGTTCATGGCTTCGGGCGTTGGGGGTTCCGTGTCGTTGGTGGGCCAAAGCAAGCCCCGGGAGAGGGGGTGGGTGAGCCCCGGTGAGCAGGTGGCGGGGGTGGGGGAGCAAGTGGCGGGAGCGGGACCAGGGGCAGGGGCGGGAGCAGGAGCAGGGGCAGGGGCAGGAGCAGGAGCAGGAGCAGGGGCGGGAGCGGGAGCAGGAGCAGGAGCAGGAGCAGGAGCAGGAGGCGGGTAAGGAGCGCCCTTCACGCAGAGGCCGCTGAGGGGGCGGGAGCAGGGGCACGCTCCATGATGAGCTTGAGCTCGGAATGAGCGATACATTCACCAAGCACCTTCACGCCGTCCCTGCGAGGCGCTTGTGTGGTGGGTTGTTCGCAGGGCGCCGCGGCAGTCTCCCCGTGGTGGATGGGATCTGTCCCAATGATGGGCCGCCTTCGCTGAAGCTTCGGCGAGCCGAAGAGATCGCTTCCGCCCCTTCGGGAGCGTCGCGATGACGGGTTGGAAATGACCGGTTCACGTATCGATCACCTCCGCAGCGTCCCTGCGAGGCGTGGTGGGTGGTGCGCCGGGCGCCGTGGCAGTATCCCCTGAGCGGACGGGAACGCAATTGCCCCACCGCGTGAAGCCCACATGAAGTTTTCAACCAGCAGCACCAAGTAGCACGATGTCGACTATATTCGACCTGCCATGCCTGCCATGAACCCCATCCCCAGTGAACGCGGAGTCCTGCTGGAGGCGGGGGGCTGGAGGCCGACGAGCTTGCGACCTACCAAGGTAACC
>JADLBK010000054.1 GCA_020847755.1 Flavobacteriales bacterium
ACCCCCAGCGCCACCACGGCGATGCCGCAGAGCAGCACCACCAGGCCGTTGAGCGGGGTCACCTGCACCTCCAGCGGCTGCTCGTCCGCCGTGAAGGCCTCGCGCACCACCACGATGTAGTAGGCGATGCCCACCAGGGCCATGGCGACCGCGAGGACGGTGGTCTTGAGGAAGCCGGCCTGCAGCGCCAGCAGGAACACCTGGTACTTGGCCACGAAGCCGGCGGTGAGGGGGATGCCCGCCAGGCTCAGCAGCAGCAGCAGCGCGGTGATCGCCAGCCAGGGCCGGGCCTGATAGAGGCCGCGGAAGCTCCGCACCTCCTCACTGCCGTTGGCGGCACGCTTCACCAGGGTCATCACCACGAAGAGGCCCACCGTGGCCAGGCCGTAGGTGAAGGTGTAGTAGAAGAGGGTGCTCGTGCTGGCGGCCGTGTTGCCCAGCACCACCAACAGCAGGAAGCCGGTGTGGGCCACGCTGCTGTATGCCATCAGGCGCTTGAAGTTGGTCTGCCGCAGCGCCACGATGTTGCCGACGAAGAGGGTCAGCACCGTCATCACCAGCAGGGCGGTGGCGAGCGTGGGCGGCAGGGCGGTGAACTGCACCAGGCGGAGGAAGCCCGCGAAGGCGGCCATCTTCACCACCGTGGCCATGAAGGCGGTGACCAGCGTGGGGGCGCCTTCGTACACGTCGGGGCTCCAGAAGTGGAAGGGCACGGCCGCCACCTTGAACGACAGGCCGATGGCGATGAAGAAGAGGCCCAGCAGGAAGAGGGGCGACGGTGCCGCACCCTGCGCCTCGGCCACCTCCTGGATGCGGCCCAGGTCGAAGCTGGCGGTGACGCCGTACACCAGCGCGATGCCCATCAGGAAGAGGGCCGTGGCGAAGGAGCCGAGCAGGAAGTACTTGAAGCTCGCTTCGCCGCTTCGGTAACTGTTCTTCCGGCCGCCCGCCAGGATGTACAGCGGGATGCTGAGCACCTCGAGGCCCAGGAAGAGGACGAGCAGGTTCGTGTAGCTGGTGAGCAGGAAGGCGCCCGTGAGGGAGAAGACCATCAGGGCGTAGTGCTCGGCCACGTCGCGCTCCATGCGGGCGTAGTAGTCCACACCGAAGAGGAAGAGCAGGATGGTGAGGCCGGTCATGCCCATGTTGAAGGCCGTGGCGGCGCCGTCGAACCGCACCATATGGGCGAACAGGGGCACGTCCATCCACCAGCCGGTGGCCGATACGCCGATGGCGCCCAGCAGGCCCAGCACGGCCACAGGGGCCAGCAGCCGCTTGTTGCCGAACACGCCGAGGTAGAGCAGCAGCACGCCCAGCACCGAGGTCAGGATCAACGCGCTCATCTCAGTTCAGGGCGGTGAGGGTGTTGAGCATCTGTTGCACGGGGGCCTCCAGCAGGTCCAGCACGGGGCCGGGGTACACGCCCAGCACCAGGCTGATGGCAATGAGGGGCACCAGGTAGAGGTGGTCATCGCGGTCGGCGTCGGCCACCGCAGGCCGGCCGCTGTCGGGACCGAGCATCACCCGCTGATAGGCCCACAGCATGTAGATGGCGCCCAGCACGATGGTGCAGGCGGCCGCGAAGGCCATCCAGCCGTTGTGCTGCCACAGCCCGTTGAACATCAGCCATTCGCCCACGAAGCTCTGGGTGAGCGGCAGGGCCACGGCGTTCACCAGCACCAGCATGAAGAGCGCGGCCAGGCGCGGGGTGCGCAGCTTCAGGCCGCCCATGGCCCCCAGGTCGCCGGTGCCGGTGCGGGCGGTGACGGCGCCCACGATGTAGAGCAGGCCCACCAGCAGCACCGCGTGGGCCAGGGCCTGGTAGAGCGCCCCGCTCACCCCGTAGCTGTTCCACGCGAACAGGCCGGCGCACAGCAGGCCCACGTGGCTCAGCGAGCTCCAGGCCACCAGCCGCTTGAACTCGCGCTGGCGGAAGGCGATGGCCCCGGCGTACAACGCGCCGCCGATGCTGAGCCAGATCACCAGGTCGCGCCAGAACAGCACGCCCTCGGGGACGATCGGCATCACGAAACGCAGGATCCCGTACAGGCCCATCTTCAGCATCACCCCGCCCAGCACCATGGTGCCCTGCAGCGGCGCCATGGTGTAGGTGTCCGGCTGCCAGCTGTGGAAGGGGAAGATCGGCAGCTTGATGGCGAAGGCCAGGAAGAGCGCCCAGAAGAGCCACAACTGCACATCGGTGCCAAGGCGCAGGGCGTGCAACGCCGTGAAGTCGGCGCTGTACGGGGCGGGCGTCTGCAGCACGCACCAGGCCAGGCCGAACAGCAGGCTGAGGCCGCCCAGCAGCGTGTACAGGAAGAAGCGCACGGTGATGGTGCGCCGGTGCTCGCCGCCCCAGAAGAGCAGCAGGAAGAACACGGGCACCAGCGCCAGCTCATAGAAGATGTAGAACAGGAAGGCGTTCTGCGCGGCGAACACGCCGAACAGGAAGCTCTGTGCGTACAGCAGCAGCGCGTTCACCGTGGCGGGACGGTCCAGCTGTTGCTTGAAGCCCGCACCAATGATGAAGGGGAAGATCAGGCCCGTGAGCACCAGCATCAGCAGCGCGATGCCGTCGTAGCCCAGCACCAGCCGCAGGCCGATCGCCGGCGCCCAGTCCCGGTCCACCACGGTGACGGCGGTACCGGGGTATCCGGCCCACAGGAGCAGCACCACCACGGCGGTCACCAGGGTGCTGGCCATCGCCAGCATGCGCGCCTGCGCCTCGGGGCGCGCCACCAGCAGCAGGGTGGCGGTGGCGAAGGGGAGCAGCAGCAGCGCGGCGAGCAGCATCACAGGCCGTTGAGGGTGAGGAACAGGAAGAGGAGGAGGCCCGCCACCATGGCGAACAGGTAGGTGCTCAGGTTGCCGGTCTGCACGCGGCGCAGCAGTTCACCGATGCGCTCGGCGGTGCCGCCCACGCCCACCATCAGCGGCTGCATCACGCGCTGCTCCAGCAGGGCGGAGAGGTTGGTGCTCAGCCAGCCGTAGGGCTTCTCGAAGAGGCGCTCGTACAGTTCATCCAGGTACCACTTGCGCGCGGCCCAGCGCTGCGGCACGGGCAGGGCATCGGCCTCGGGGTCCAGCGTGGCCTGCTTCGCGAAGCGGCCGTAGGCGATCCAGATGGTGAGCAGCACCAGCGCCGTGCTGAAGCCCATGAGCGACCACTCCAGCAGGGCGCTCAGGTGCAGGTGCTCCAGGCCCACGCCCGATGCGGCGGTGGCCAGGAAGTGCTTCATGGGCTCGTGCCCGCCGAACAGGTGCGGCAGGTTCAGCGCGCCGCCCACCACGCTCAGCACGGCCAGCACCCACAGGGGCGCGGTCATCACCGCGGGGCTCTCGTGTGGGTGGGCCTGGCCGCGGTAGCTGCCGAAGAACACCAGGAAGAGCAGGCGGAACATGTAATAGGTGGTGAGCACCGCACCGGCCACCAGCAGGGCGTAGATCCACGGACCGTACTGGTAGGCGTGGGCGAGGATGGCGTCCTTGCTGAAGAAGCCGCTGAGGGGGAAGATGCCGGCGATGGCCAGCGTGCCCACCAGGAAGGTGCGGTAGGTGGACGGCGTGGCGCTGCGCAGCCCGCCCATGCGCCGGATGTCCTGCTCTCCGCCCAGCGCGTGGATCACGCTGCCCGCGCCCAGGAAGAGCAGCGCCTTGAAGAAGGCGTGCGTGGTGACGTGGAAGAGGCCCGCGCTGAACGCCCCCAGGCCCAGTGCCACGAACATGTAGCCCAGCTGGCTCACCGTGGAGTAGGCGAGCACCTTCTTGATGTCGTTCTGGAACACCCCGATGGTGGCGGCACACAGGGCGGTCACCAGGCCGGTGTAGAGCACCACGTCCTGCGTGAGGGGCGCCAGCACGAACAGCGCGCTGCTGCGCACCAGCAGGAAGATGCCGGCGGTGACCATGGTGGCCGCATGGATCAGCGCGCTCACCGGTGTGGGGCCCGCCATCGCGTCCGGCAGCCAGGTGAACAGCGGCAGCTGCGCGCTCTTGCCGATGGCGCCCACGAAGAGCAGCAGGGTGATCGCCGTGAGGGCCGGGGCGCCCGTGGCGAAGGTGTCCGCACGCTCCATCACCGTGGTGTAGTCCAGTGTGCCGAACACCTGGAACACCAGGGCCAGGCCCAGCACGAAGCCCACGTCCCCGATGCGGTTCATCACGAAGGCCTTGCGCGCCGCGTAGTTGTAGGCCGGGTTGGTGTACCAGAAGCCGATCAACAGGTAGCTGCACAGGCCCACGCCCTCCCAGCCGATGAAGGTTACCGCGTAGTTGGCGCCCATCACCAGCAGCAGCATGGCGAAGGTGAACAGGTTCAGCAGGGCGAAGAAGGTGCTCTGCCGGGGGTCGTCGTGCATGTAGCCGATGCTGTACAGGTGGATGAGCGTGCCCACCCCCGTCACGATCAGCATCATCGTCAGGCTCAGCGCGTCCACCTGGAAGGCCAGGCCGATGCGCATGTCGGCCACCCGGATCCAGTCGAAGAGGTGCGCCACCTGCGCCCCGCCCGCGGGATCGAAGCCCAGGAACAGCAGCACGCTGCACAGGAAGGCGCCCCCGATGAGGGCGGTGGCCAGCAGGCCTGCGGCATGCCCGCTGAGGCGGCGGCGCAGGGCGGCGATGATCACCGCGCCGGCCAGCGGCAGGGCGGGCACCAGGGGGGCCAGCAGCTGCGCGCTCACCATCGCAGGCGGTTGAGTTGGTCGATGTCCACGCTGTCCACGTTCCGCTTCATCATCACCAGGATGGCCAGGCCCACGGTGACCTCCGCCGCCGCCACCAGCATGATGAAGAAGACGAACACCTGTCCGCCCGGATCGCTGTGGTGCGCGCTGAAGGCCGTCAGCAGCAGGTTCACGCTGTTGAACATCAGCTCCAGGCACATCAGGATGATGATGGTGTTGCGCCGGAACAGCATGCCCGCCAGCCCGATGCTGAACAGCGCGAAGCTGAGCATCACATAGTGCTCCAGCGGCACCAGCCGGATCGCGCTCACCACCTCGTTCATGCGGCCTGCGGATTCTTCTCCCTCCGCCCCAGCATCACGGCGCCCACCATGGCGCTCAGGAACAGCACGCTGCTCACCTCGAAGGGCAGGAGGAACTCGTTGAACAGGCTGCGGCCCACGCTGCGCACCAGGCCCGTGCCGATGTCGAAGTCGCGCGCGGGCTCCACGCTGATGCCGTGGCGCACGGCCGCCAGCAGGGTGAGCAGCACCAGCCCGCCCGCCACCACGGCCGCCACACGCGTGGCCAGGGATCTCTGCGGTTCGGTGGCCTTGTTCAGGTTGAGCAGCATGATGACGAAGAGGAACAGCACCATGATGGCGCCGGTGTACACGATGATGTGCACCACCGCCAGGAACTGGGCGTTCAGCAGGATGTAGTGGCCGGCGATGCTCAGGAAGCAGACGATGAGGGCGATGACGCTGTTGACCGGATCGCGCGCGGCCACCACCACCAGGGCGCACAGCACCGAGATCGCCGCGAAGAGGTAGAAGAGGGTGAGCATGCCGGCGTGGGCCTCAGCGATTGTGCGCGAAGTTGCGGTCTTTCTTGAATTCGGCCACCGCCTTGGGCTGCCGCTTGCTCACATCCACGCGCAGGGCGGGGTCCAGCGGCTCCACCAGCCATTGCTTGCCGTAGACGAAGGTGCCGCGCGTGTAGTCCGTGGGCACCAGGCGGTCGGTGAGGAAGATGGCCTCCTTGGGGCAGGCGTCCTCGCAGTCGCCGCAGAAGATGCAGCGCAGCATGTTGATCTCGTACACCGCGGCGTATTTCTCCTCGCGGTAGAGCTTCTCCTCACCCTTCCTGCGCTCGGCGGCCACCATGGTGATGGCCTCCGCCGGGCAGGCCACCGCGCACAGGCCGCAGGCCGTGCACCGCTCACGGCCCTGCTCGTCGCGCTTCAGCACGTGCATGCCGCGGTACACCGGGCTCATCGGACGCAGCTGCTCGGGGTACTTCACCGTGGCCTTCCGCAGCCGGAAGAAGTGCTTGAGCGTGATGCCCATGCCCTTGATGATGGCCGGCAGGTAGATGCGCTCCATCAGCGTCATCCGCTTCTCGCTCACCACCTGGGAGCGCTTGGTCAGCGGCTGGGTGATCGGGGTCGCCATGGCTCAGATGCCGTTCTTCAGGTAATAGCCCACGCCGGTGAGCAGTACGTTGAGGATCGCCAGCGGGATGAGGCTCTTCCAGCCCAGGTCCATCAGCTGGTCGTAGCGGAAGCGCGGCAGCGTCCACCGCACCCACATGAACAGGAAGATGAAGAAGGTGATCTTCAGGAAGAGCGCCACCGTGCCCAGCACCACCGTCACGTTCTGCGGCAGCCCCAGCCCGTCCAGGAAGGGCACATCGTAGCCGCCGAAGTACAGCGTGCTGATCACCGCGCTGCTGATGAACATGTTGACGTACTCGGCGAAGAGGTAGAAGCCCAGCTTCATGGAGCTGTATTCCGTGTGGTAGCCGCCCACGAGCTCCGTTTCGCACTCCGGCAGGTCGAAGGGCGCGCGGTTGCACTCGGCGAAGGCGCAGATCACGAACAGCAGGAAGCCCAGCGGCTGGTACACGATGTTCCACAGCCCGGCCCGTTGCTGTTCGACGATGTCGTTCAGGCTCAGGCTGCCGGTGAGGATCACCAGGGCCACGATGCTCATGCCCATGGCCAGTTCGTAGCTCACCATCTGGCTGGCGGCGCGGATGGCGCCGTACAGGGCGTACTTGTTGTTGCTGGCCCAGCCGCCGAGCATGATGCCGTACACCCCGATGCTCACCATGGCGAACACGTAGAGGATGCCGATGTCCGGGTCGGCCACCTGCAGCCTGAAGGCGGTGCCGCCCAGGTCGAGGGTGCCGCCCCAGGGGATCACCACCCCGGTGAGCAGCGCGGTGGTCATGGCGATGGCCGGGCCCAGGAAGAAGAGCCAGCGGTTGGCCGAGGCCGGCATGAAGTCCTCCTTCATGATCATCTTCACCCCGTCGGCGATGGGTTGCAGCAGCCCGAAGGGGCCCGCCCGGTCCGGACCGATGCGGTCCTGCATGAAGGCCGCCACCTTGCGCTCGGCATAGGTGGCGTAGGCGGCCACCCCGAGGGTGACCAGCAGCAGCGCCACCAGGAAGATCACGGTGGGGATCATCGGCCGGGGAGTTCGTTGGGGCGGCCCACGGGCGTGCTGTCCGGGGCGGCCTTGGTGAGGAGCTTCTGCTTCTGCGCCAGCTCGTAGTGGTTGGCGCTGATCACGCTGTGGCGGTCCACGGTGCGCGGGCCCTCCACGGTCCAGTGCTTCACGTCCTTGTGGTCGAAGCGGCAGCCGTTGCAGATGAACTCCTCCACCTCGCCCCACTGGTCCTTGCGGCCTGTCACGCGCAGCACCTCATCCCCCTTCATCCACAGCACCGCGCGACCGCTGCACGTGGGGCAGTCGCGATGCGCGTCCATCGGCTTGGTGAACCACACCCGGCTCGCGAAGCGGAAGGTGCGGTCCGTGAGGGCGCCCACCGGGCACACATCGATCATGTTGCCGCTGAAGTCGTTGTCCACCGCCTCCTGGATGTAGGTGCTGATCTCGGCCACATCGCCGCGGTTGATCACCCCGTGCACCCGCCCGTCGGTGAGCTGCTCGGCCACCTTCACGCACCGGTAGCACAGGATGCAGCGGTTCATGTGCAGCTTGATGGTGTCGCCGATGTCGATGGGCTCGAAGGTGCGGCGCTCGAACACGTAGCGGCTCTTGCTCAGCCCATGCTCATAGCCCAGGTCCTGCAGGTGGCACTCGCCCGCCTGGTCGCAGATGGGGCAGTCCAGCGGGTGGTTGATCAGCAGGAACTCGGTGACGCCCTTGCGCGCGTCGAGCAGGTCGGGGTTGGTGGTGTTCTCCACCACCATGCCGTCCATCACGGCCGTGCGGCAGCTGGCCACCGGCTTGGGCATCGGGCGTGGGTCCTTCTCGCTGCCCTTGGTCACCTTCACGATGCAGGTGCGGCAGTAGCCGCCGCTGGTCTTCAGCTTGCTGTAATAGCACATCGTGGGCGGCACCACATGGCGGTGCGCTTTGTCGCGCTCGCCGATCATGCGGGCGGCCTGCAGGATCGTGGTGCCCTCGGGGACCTCGATCTCGATGTTGTCGATGGTGACCTTCGGCATGGCTTAGACGGCTGCGGGCTTGGGCGTGCGCACGAACGGTTCCTTCTCGAAGTGCCGCGGGTCCTTCACCTTCCGGGGGTGGCGCACGTGGAACTCGAACTCATCGCGGAAGTGGCGGATGGCGCTGGCCACGGGCCAGGCGGCGGCATCGCCCAGCGGGCAGATGGTGTTGCCCTCGATACGCCGCTGGATGTCCCATAGAAGATCGATGTCCTCCAGGCGGCCCTCGCCGTGCTCGAGCCGGTGCAGCACCTTCTCCATCCACCCGGTGCCCTCGCGGCAGGGGCTGCACTGGCCGCAGCTCTCGTGGCGGTAGAAGCGCGTATGGTTCCAAGTGCTGCGCACGATGCACTGGGCGTCGTTGTAGGCGTAGAACCCGCCGGAGCCCAGCATGGTGCCGGTGGCGAAGCCCCCGTCGCTCAGGCTCTCGTAGGTCATCAGGCGTGGCTCGCCGGCGGCCGTGCGCAGGAAGAGCTCGTAGGGCACGATGGGCACGCTGCTGCCGCCCGGCACCACCGCCTTGAAGGCCCGGCCGTCCACCCCGCCGCACCACTGGTCGCTGTTGATGAACTCGTCGCAGCTCACCCCCAGCTCGATCTCGTACACCCCGGGCCGCCGGATGTTGCCGCCCGCGCTGATGAGCTTGGTGCCGGTGCTGCGGCCCACGCCGATCTTGGCGTATTCCTCGCCGCCGTCGTTCACGATGGGCACCACCGCCGCGATGGTCTCCACGTTGTTCACCACCGTGGGGCACTCGTACAGGCCCTTCACCGCCGGGAAGGGCGGCTTGATCCGCGGGTTGCCGCGCTTGCCCTCGAGGCTCTCCAGCAGCGCCGTCTCCTCGCCGCAGATGTAGGCGCCGGCGCCCACCTGCACGTGGATCTCCAGGTCGTAGCCCGTGCCCAGGATGTTCCTGCCGAGCCAGCCGGCGGCGCGCGCCTCATCGATGGCCCGCTCCAGGATGCGGCTCACGTGGAAGTACTCGCCCCGGATGTAGATGAAGGCGAGGTTCGCCCCGAGCGCGAAGCTGGAGGTGATCATGCCCTCGATCAGGAGGTGCGGGATCCGCTCCATGAGGTAGCGGTCCTTGAAGGTGCCGGGCTCGCTCTCATCGGCGTTCACCACCAGGTAGCGGGGCACGCCGGGCGGCTTGGCCAGGAAGCTCCACTTCATGCCGGTGGGGAAGCCCGCACCGCCGCGACCGCGCAGGCCGCTCTTCTTCACCTCCTCCACCACGGCCTCGGGGCTCATGGTGCGCAGGGCCTTCTCCACGCTGCGGTAACCGCCTTTGGCGCGGTACACCTCCAACCCCGCGATCCCCGGGACGTTCTCGTGTTCGAGCAGGAGCTTGCGGCCCATGGTCAGCGGTCGGTGTAGTTGCTGCGGAGGGCGGTCGAGCGCAGCTGCTCGATCAGCGCGTCGAACGCCTCCGGGGTGAGGTCCTCGTGGTACTTCGCGCCGCACTGCAGCATGGGCGCGGTGCCGCAGCTGCCCAGGCATTCCACGGCCTTCAGGGTGAAGAGCCCGTCCCTGGTGGTCTCCCCCACGTGGATGCCGAGCCGCTTCTCCGCATGGGCGATGAGCGCATCGCCGCCGCGCAGCATGCACGGGGTGGTGCGGCAGATCTCCAGCACGTGCCGGCCCACCGGGCGCAGGTTGAACATGCTGTAGAAGCTGGCCACCTCGTACACCTCGATGGGCTGCAGGCCCATCAGGGCGGCCACCGCGTCCATCGCGGGCACGCTCAGCCAGCCGTCGTTGCCGGCCTGGGCGATGTGCAGGATGGGGATCAGCGCGCTCTTGGAGCGGCCTTCCGGATAGCGGGCCATGATGGCGCGGCACTCGGCCAGCGCCTGCTCGCTGAAGGCGAAGGGGGCCACGCCTTCGGTGGTGGTGACGGCTTTCAGTGTGGCTCCCATCACGCGTCCAGTTCTCCCGCGATCACGTTCATGCTGCTCATGGTGAGGATCGCGTCGCTCAGCATGGCGCCCTTCACCATCTCGGGGAAGGCCTGGTAGTAGATGAAGCAGGGGCGGCGGAAATGAAGGCGGAAGGGGGTGCGCCCGCCGTCGCTCACCAGATAGAAGCCCAGTTCGCCGTTGCCGCCCTCCACGCAGTGGTACACCTCGCCCACCGGCACCGCGCTCTCGCCCATCACGATCTTGAAGTGGTAGATGAGCGCCTCCATGTCGTTGTACACCTCCTCCTTGGGCGGCAGCACCCACTCGGGCACGTCGGCCTTGTAGGTGGTCTTGTCGGCCAGGCGGTCGCACTTCTCCACGGCCTGGCGGATGATGGAGAGGCTCTCCCACATCTCGCGCTGCCGCACCATGAAGCGGTCGTAGGTGTCGCCGCCGGTGCCGATGGGGATGGTGAAGTCGAACTTCTCGTAGCTGCAGTACGGGTCCATCACCCGCACGTCGTGGTCCAGCCCGCAGGCCCTCAGGTTGGGACCCGTGAAGCCGTACGCCAGCGCACGGTCCAGCGGGAAGGCGCCGCAGCCGATGGTGCGGTCCATGAAAATGCGGTTGCGCACCAGCAGGCTCTCGAACTCCTTGAGCTTCTTGGGGAAGTGATCCAGGAAGTGCCGGATCTTGCGCCAGACCGCTTCGCTGAAGTCGCGCTCGAAGCCGCCGATGCGGCCCATGTTGGTGGTGAGCCTCGCCCCGCAGATCTCCTCGTAGATGTCGTAGATCAGCTCGCGGTCCTGGAAGATGTACGTGAAGCCCGTCAGCGCCCCGGTGTCCACGCCGATCACCGCGTTGCAGATGATGTGGTCGGCGATCCGCGCCAGCTCCATGGCGATGATGCGCAGGTAGTCCACCCGCTCGGGGGTCTGGATCCCCAGGAGCTTCTCCACCGTCATGTGCCAGCCCATGTTGTTGATGGGCGAGCTGCAGTAGTTGAGCCGGTCGGTGATCGTGGGGATCTGGTAGAAGGGCCGCCGTTCGGCCAGCTTCTCGAAGGCCCGGTGGATGTACCCGATGGTCTGTTCGGCGCTCTGGATGTACTCGCCGTCCATCGTCAGCACGTTCTGGAAGATGCCGTGCGTGGCCGGGTGGGTGGGGCCCAGGTTCAGCACGTTGAGCTCCTTGTGCTCGCCGGCCTTCACCAGGTCGTGCTGCCAGTGGTCGGGACGCATCGGGGTGCTCATCGGCCGAACATGCTGTTGTCCTTGTCCTCGCGCGTGGGATCCTCCAGCGGATAGTCCTTGCGCAGGGGGAAGGCCGGGAAGTCCTCCATGTTGAGGATCCGCTTCAGGTTGGGGTGGCCCGTGAAGGAGATGCCGAAAAAGTCCCAGGCCTCGCGTTCCATCCAGTTGGTGGTGGGCCACAGGTCGGTGAAGGTGGGGAACACCGGGTCCTTCATCGCCGTGTACGCCTTCAGGCGGATGCGGTGCCGGTTGCGGAAGCTGTTGAGGTGCACCACCAGGCCCAGACGCTCCTCGGCCCCTTCGCCCCCGGGATGGTGCATGCCGCACAGGGTGGTGAGGAAGTTGAAGTCCAGCTCGTCGCGCAGCAGCCGCAGCGCGGGATGCAGCACGTCCTTGCGCACGGTGATGCAGCGCATGTCGTGGAACTGCTCATCGGCCACCACCCCGTCGGGGAAGGCGGCCCGCAGCCGGTCCACCACCAGCTGATCCCGTTCGGCCTGTATCGTGAAGGCGGGCACGCTCAATCGATCTTGTACTTCTTCAACAGCTCCTCGTACTCCTTGCTGTAGCGGCGGCGCATGCCCTCCTGGCCCACCAGCTCCTGGACCTTGAGGATGCCGTCGATGATCTGTTCGGGGCGCGGGGGGCAGCCCGGCACGTACACGTCCACGGGGATCACCCGGTCGATGCCCTGCAGCACACTGTACGTATCGAAGATGCCGCCGCTGCTGGCGCAGGCGCCCACGCTCAGCACCCACTTGGGCTCGGCCATCTGCGTGTACACGTCGCGCAGGATCGGGGCCATCTTCTTGGCGATGGTGCCCATCACCATCAGCAGGTCGCTCTGCCGCGGGCTGAAGCTCAGGCGTTCCATGCCGAAGCGCGCCAGGTCGTAGTTGGCGCCCATGGTGGCCATGAACTCGATGCCGCAGCAACTGGTGGCGAAGGGCAGCGGCCACAGGCTGTTCTTGCGCGCCAGGCCCACGGCTTTCTCCAATGAGACGGTCATGAACCCCGGACCCGAATGGCCTTCGGGGGAGGGCACGATCGTGGGCTTGCCGAGGGCGGGGCGGGGGGTGAGGGCGTCCTGCTTCATGGCTGTCGGTTCATCGGTCCCACTCCAGGGCTCCCTTGCGGATCACGTAGAAGAGGCCGGCCACCACAAAGAAGATGAAGAGGACCATCTCCACAAAGCCAACGATCCCCAGCTCCTTGAAGTTCACCGCCCAGGGATAGAGGAAGATGATCTCCACATCGAACAGCACGAAGAGGATGGCGATCAGGAAGTACTTCACGGAGAACGGACTGCGCGCGTTGCCGTACTGCTCGATGCCGCACTCGAAGTTCTCCTCCTTCTGCCTCCCCGAACGCTTGGGGCCGATCTTGCCGGTGAGCAGCAGGGTGGTGACCACGAAGCCGACGGCGATCAGCGTCTGCAGCGCGATGGGCAGGTAATCCTGGGGGTTCGACATCCGTGGGGCGCCGGAGGGTTCCGTCGAGCGGGCGCTAATGTATGGTGCGCTCCCACGCATCACCACCCCTGTGCATACCGATCGCCCACACCGCGCCGTTCATGGTCCGGCCCGCGAACAGCCCTTCCGCTACATTTGTTGCTTTCCCATCGCCCCCCCACCGCGTGGAACAGCCCCCCGGCACCTACCCCCTGCTCGAGCGCATCGAGCTCCCGGCCGACCTGCGCACCCTGTCCGAGCCCCAGCTGGAGCAGGTCTGCGATGAGCTGCGCCGCTTCATCATCGATGTGGTGAGCGTCAAGGGCGGCCATTTCGGCGCCAGCCTGGGCGTGGTGGAGCTCACCGTGGCCCTGCACTACGTCTTCAACACGCCCTACGACCAGCTGGTGTGGGACGTGGGGCACCAGGCCTACGGGCACAAGATCCTCACCGGCCGGCGCAAGGTGTTCCACACCAACCGCGTATACAAGGGCCTCAGCGGCTTCCCCAAGCGCAGCGAAAGCCCGTACGACACCTTCGGGGTGGGCCACAGCAGCACCTCCATCGGCGGTGCCCTGGGCATGGCCGTGGCCAGCAAGTTGAAGGGGGAGGCCGACCGCCAGGTGGTGGCCGTGATCGGCGATGGCGCCATGACCGCCGGACAGGCCTTCGAGGCCCTCAACCACGCCGGCGGCGCGGGCACCGACATGCTGGTGGTGCTCAACGACAACTGCATGAGCATCGACCCCAACGTCGGTGCCCTCAAGGAATACCTCACCGACATCGCCACCAGCCACACCTACAACAAGGTGAAGGACGAGGTGTGGAACCTGCTGGGCCGCATCAGCAAGTTCGGGCCCAACGCCCAGGCCATCGTGCAGAAGGTGGAGAACGCCGTGAAGAGCGCCCTGCTCAAGCAGAGCAACCTGTTCGAGAGCCTCAACTTCCGCTACTTCGGCCCGGTGGACGGCCACGATGTGGAGCGCCTCGTGAAGGTGTTGCGCGACCTGAAGGACATCCCCGGCCCCAAGATCCTGCACACCATCACCGTGAAGGGCAAGGGCTACGCCCCCGCCGAGGCCGGCAACGCCACCGTGTGGCACGCGCCGGGGCTCTTCAACAAGGAGACCGGCGAGATCATCAAAGTGGTGCCCAAAAGCCCGCAGCCACCCAAATACCAGGATGTTTTCGG
>JADLBK010000055.1 GCA_020847755.1 Flavobacteriales bacterium
CTCGTGTCCATCGGCGTGTCCAGGTGGTTCTTGCCTTTCGGGTAGCGCACGCTGTCGATGTCGAAGCCGATCTGCTGGACGACGTTGTAGAGTTCGTTCTTGCCGTGGTCCTCTTTCTTCAGCCGCTCGGTGTCGTAATCGGTGAGCACCAGTTCCACGATGTTCTTGCGCAGCCGCTCCATGCGCTGGCTGTTGGTGGTGATGTACATGCCCTTGCCCACGGGCGTGTGGCAGCTGGCCATCACCTTGGAAGGACCATCTTCTTGTAGCGCGACCTCCACCGAGCACACGCGGCAGCTTCCGAAGGGCTCCAGGTTGGGCGCGTCGCAGAGCGTGGGAACAGGATTCGGACCGATGTGGCGACGCATGAAGTCGAGCATGGTCTCACCCTTACGAATAGGATAGGCCTTGCCGTCGATGTAGGCGACATCCACCTCCGTGGCCGCCTTGTTGGAGGAGGCGGGGGCGGACTGCGTCTTGGCGGCGGGGGCGGGGGAGCCGGAGTGCTTGGCCTGGGGCGTGTTCATGGCTTGGAAGCGTAACGCACGAAGATAGGAAGGCGGTGACCTAGGTTCGCGCTCGTGAAACCGCTTCCGAGCCCATGGAACAACACGGGGCGTTGCTGATGATCGGACTGATGACACTATCGGCCTGCATGGTGCCCGATGCATCCCGTGGACAGACCTTGGCGGGACCTTCCAGCATCAGTCGCATGACCTACGTCCTGGTGGACCCTCCCAACGCAGCAGGTTTCGAGAAGGTGGTCCGGGGCGAGGGGGAGACCCATGCCGAAGGCGTGATCGATGCGAAGGGGACGGAGATCATCCCCCCGCGCACAAGCTTCTTGATCGCCGACATCACCGGGCCCACCGCCCTGGTGCAGAACGGTCGTGTGTTCCAGTTCGTGGACCTGTCTCATGGGCCGGTGAGCGCCGACCACCTCGCCGCGACCAGGGCCTATGCCTACGCCGAACCCTACCGGTGCGGTCGCGCGCTGGTGATGGAGAACGACCGTTGGTCCTACATCGACAGCGTCGGCGCTGCCCTCTTCGACACCGACTTCGACTTCGCGGAGAGCTTCCACCACGACCGGGCACTGGTGATGCAGGACGGCAGCTACCGGATCATCGACACGCAGGGTTCGACGGTGGCCGAGCTGCCCTACGACCAGGTGAGCCCGCAGAGCCCGTGGTGCTGGCAGGTCACGCGCATCGACGACGGCATCTACCGCAGCGGCTTCGTGGACCTGGACGGGAAGGAGATCACACCGATCATCCACGAGGAGGTCGGGTACTACGATCCCGATGTGAGGCGCATCCGTGTGGGCACGGATGGGCGCTTCGGCTTCCTGGATGAACACGCGCACGAGGTGATCGCGATCCGGTTCGAACAGGCCGGGGTCTTCCACCACGGCACGGCGCGGGTGGTGCTCCATGGCCGGGAGTTCCGCATCGATCCCGACGGCAACGAGGTGGCGGAGTGACCGCTCCGTCGCAAGACCTGGACGTGCACGTGCGACAGGGTGGCGGAGCTGCATGGCGGTCGGGGGAAGCGCATCGTGCATCCCGGTGAAGCGCATGGTCCATGACGCATGGACGATGCCGTGCCGGTCCTCGACATGATGCACGCATGAGCGTGAAGATGCCGCGGTGATGCATGATCGATCTCGGGCGCAGGCCTGTGCGTCGTGCTCGAACGATGTCGTGCATGAGCGATGAACACGTGTGCGGCATGTTCCATCCGAAGCATGCGATCGTCGACGCGCTTGAGCGCGATGCGCTGTACGCCGCGTGCACCAAGGTGTGCGTGCGATCGCATCGAAGGAGCGCACGCATGCATGACCGCGATGCGATGTGCTGATCGATGAACGACGTTCACCGTTATCAACATCATTTGGTTGGTACATCCTTGCAACCTTTTGATGCACGAACCCGTTCGAGGTGATACGTTTGTCTCAAACCCTTAACCGTCATGGCAAAGAAGGCAGCTAAGAAGGCCACGAAGAAGGCCGCGAAGAAGGCGACCAAGAAGGCCGCTCCGAAGAAGGCAGCGAAGAAGGCCACCAAGAAGGCCGCGAAGAAGAAGTAAGGAGCCCGGCTCCGAACGCTCGAAGGGCCCGGTCTCCGGGCCCTTCGCCATTTCCGGCGCGCCGCATCGCGGCGCGTCCTGCATGAGGGGAGGCGCGCCGCGTGGAGCCGTGCGCAGTGTGTCCCTCGATCAGGTGAAGGCGGGGCGCAGCTCGTCGGCGAAGTACTGGAGCGCGTTGCGCACCCCGAGCGGAAGTCCACCACCGAGCGCGCACAGCGATCCGATCTCCATCGTCTCGATGAGGTCATTGAAGAGCGCACGATCGATCCGGCGTCCGTCGCGTACGCCTTGGATGAGCTCCTTGCCCCGGGTGGAACCGATGCGGCAGGGGAAGCACTTGCCGCAGCTCTCCATTGCCGTGAAGGCGAAGAGGTGCTCCAGGTAGTCGAGCATTGGGAAGCCGGCCGGGATGCTCAGCACGCTCGCATGCCCGAGCAGGAAGCCCTCCTTCTGGAAGCTCTCGAAGTCGATCGAGAGCGCATCGATCTTCTCCAGCGGCACGATGCCGCCCAACGGTCCGCCGATGTGCAACGCCTTCGTGGGGCGTGCGAAGCCCTGGCCCAGTTCGTCCACCACACGGGACAGCGGGGTGCCGCACTCCACTTCATACAAGCCCGGACGGTTGAAGCCGCTGTCGAGGCACACGAGCTTGCTGCCGTTGCTCTTTTCGGTGCCGAGCCGTGCGAAGGCCGCACCGCCATGCTCCACCACCCAGGGCACGCAGGCGAGCGTCTCCACGTTGTTCACCACCGTGGGCCGGTTGAAGAGGCCCTGCTGGGCCGGGTAGGGGGGGCGCGTACGCACCTCACCGCGCTTGCCCTCGATGCTGTTGAGCAGGGCGGTCTCCTCTCCGCACACATAGGCGCCTGCGGCCTTGATCACCTTGAAGCGCCAGCTGCGCCCGCTGCCCTTGATGTCCGTTCCGATCCATCCGTTCGCCTCCAGGTCGTGCACCGCGGCCTTCACCGCCGCGATGGCTTCGGGATACTCGGCCCGGATGTACAGCACGCCGGTGTCGGCGCCCACGCAGTGGCCGGCGATCATCATGCCCAGCAGCACAAGGTGCGGGCGCTGCTCCAACAGGTAGCGGTCGCTGAAGGCGGCGGGGTCGCCCTCGTCCGCGTTGCACACGATGTACTTGCGCGGGGTGCCGTTGCCCGTGTTGTCCTCGGCATTGCGGCAGGCTTCCAGCTTGAACCCCATGGGGAAGCCCGCGCCGCCCCGGCCGCGGATCACGGCGGTCTGGATCTCCTTCAGCACATCGGCCGGGTCGCTCTTCAGCACACGCTCCCACAGCGCGTAGAAGGTTGCGAGCGGCGGCATCGGTGCCGTCAGGATCGGCCGCTCCATGGTGGTCCCCACATGGTGTGCTCCATGGGCGGGCACCTGCACCGGTGCACCGTCACGCACCTCCTGCACCAGGGTGTCCAGCTGGTCGATGCTGGCACCGCTGTAGTTGCGACCACCGATGTGGAAGGCGCTGTTCTCATGGCAGCGCCCCAGGCAGCACATGTGCCCGATCTCCTCCGGCTTGAAGTGCCGCTGCAGCGCATGGTGCACCTTGTCCTGCGTGCCCGCCACAAGGCAGGCGCTGCCGTTGCACACATAGGCCTTGATGCCCTTGTTCTCCGGCTTCAGGAAGTCGTAGAAGGTGCTGGTGCCATAAGTGACCGCCTCGCCGATCAGGTAGTCGTCCGCGATGGCCGTGAGGGCATCGGTGGACGGTGTGCCCGTGCGGTCGGCGGCCTGCTGCAACCGGTCCCAGAGGGCGTCATCCAGTTCCCGGCCATCGCGGCCGGAGAGGGAGGAGATGTTCTTCGACATGCGCACCGAAGGTAGGCGGCGATGCAGGTCCGATGAACGGGAGCGGCCATCGGGTTGCGGCACGGATCCGCTTTTCCCACATTCGTTCCCCCAAACCAGAACACCCATGAAACGGTTCATCAAGGTCCTCGGTGCATTGCTCGTGCTCCTGGCCGTGGTCGTCGGCGCAGGCCTTCTGTACATCACCAAGGCACTGCCCGATGTGGACGCGCCCACGGACCTGAAGGTGGAGCTGACACCGGAGCGCATTGATCGGGGGCGCTACCTGGCCAACAGCGTCTGCGTGTGCATGGACTGCCACGCCCAGCGCGATTGGAGCCTCTTCGCCGGTCCGCCCAAGCCGGGCACCCTGGGTGCCGGCGGTGACAAGTTCGACCGCACCATGCAGTTCCCCGGCGAGTTCTTCGCCCGCAACATCACCCCCTTCGCCCTCAAGGACTGGACGGACGGTGAGCTGTACCGCGCCATCACCAGCGGGATCAGCAAGGACGGCCATCCCTTCTTCCCGGTGATGCCCTACCCGAACTACAACCGGCTGGCCACCGAGGACGTGCACAGCATCATCGCCTACCTGCGGTCCATCGATCCGGTGAGCACGCCGCCCTGGCCCGAGAGCACCATCGACTTCCCGGTGAACCTGATCATGCGCACGGTGCCGCAGCCCGCACAGCCGATGGACCGGCCGGCGCCCACCGATGACCGGTACGGCGAGTACGTCACCAACGCGGCCGCCTGCATCGAGTGCCACACCAACACGGTGAAGGGAGAGCGGGTGGGCCAGCCCTTTGCCGGGGGCTTCACCTTCGCCTTCCCGGACGGTTCGGTGCTGCGCTCGCCGAACATCACTCCGCACCCCACGGACGGGATCGGTGCGTGGGACAAGGCCATGTTCATCGCCCGCTTCAAGCAGTACGCGGACTCCGCCTACGTGCCTGCCAAGGTCGCGCCCGGCGACTTCCAGACGGTGATGCCCTGGACGATGTACGCCACGATGACCGAGGAGGACCTGGGGGCCATCTACGACTACCTGGCCGCCCTGCCGCCCGTGGCGGGCCGGGTGGAGAAGTGGACCTCCGCGCCCTAAGGCTCGGAACCCGTGCCGCGGTCGCGGTGCTTGGGTCTGCGTGAGTAGGTCTTCCGGCTGCGCACCACGCGTGGGCGGAAGCGTCCGTCGAACGCACCGGCGGCCTTCTGGGCGGCGCGCTTCGCCGAGCGGTCCACCGAGGCCGGAGTTCGCCGGGTTGGTCGTCGGCGGGTCATGGGCGCAGGTTGCCGTAATAGAGCAGGTCCACCAGCTCGCCCATTCCGGTGCGGAACTCGCGCCGCAGGAGGCCTTCGCGTTGGAAGCCGCAGTGCTCGGCCACCCGGATGCTCGGCGTGTTGTCCGGTGCGATGCGGGCGACCACCTTGCTCATGCCCAGCCGGCTGAAGGCATGGTCCACCGCCCACATCACGCCGAGGGTGCCGTAGCCCTGTCCACCATGCGCCTCGTCGATGAAGTAGGCCACCTCGCAGCGGCCCACCGTGCGGTCGAACTGCTTGAGGAAGATGGCGCCGATGGGGTCGGAGCCCTCGTAGTCGCGAAGCACGAAACAGAAGTAGGAGCCCTCCTTCGCGGAGGCCACCAGTTCCTTGAGGTAGCGCCGCGTGGCGCCCACATCCGTGCAGCGGCCCACCGTCACCGGGAAGTAGGGGCGCAGCCGGTCCTGCTCTCGGCTCACCAGCCTGTGGAAGCCGGCGTCGTCCGCCTTGCTCACCGGCTCGATGATCACCGAATCGCTCATGGGGCCTCGTGCGTGCGGAGCGCGGCCGCGCGCATCGCCACCGCCCGCTCCGCGCCAAGATAACGCTCGACCCCGGCGTGCACGAGGTAGACCAGCGGTGTGCTCAGCACCGCCACAACGAGCTTGTAGGTGTAGGCGGTGAGCACCAGCGCGGTGGCCATCGGGAAGCTCATGTCCTTGAGGACCCAGAACGCCACGTAGGTCACCACCACACTGTCCACCAGTTGGCTAACGAGCGTGCTGCCGGTGGCGCGCAGCCAGATCCGCCGGTCGCCGGTCACGCGCTTGATGCTGCGGAACACGAAGGCGTCCACCAGCTGCCCCACCACGAAAGCGGTGAGCGAGCCGAGGATGATGTTCATGCCCTGCCCGAAGATGGCCGCGAAGGCCGCCTGCATGTCGGGCACGCCCTGCGCCGCACTGCTGCCGGTCCACCAGCCCTGCTCCGCCGGCATGTGGATGGCGAAGTACATCACCACGAAGGCGAAGGCGATGAGGCCCGTGGTGA
>JADLBK010000056.1 GCA_020847755.1 Flavobacteriales bacterium
CGTCCGTACGTGGACCACATCGTGCTCGTGTCGCCCAGCGGAAAGCCCATGCACCGCGAGACCGACCTCATCGACGTCTGGTTCGACAGCGGCGCCATGCCTTACGCGCAGTGGCACTACCCCTTCGAGAACGAAGCCACATTCAAGGAGAAGTTCCCCGCCGCGTTCATCGCCGAAGGCGTGGACCAGACGCGCGGCTGGTTCTACACCCTGCACGCCATCGCCACGCTCACGCATGATTCCGTGGCCTACAGGACCGTGGTGAGCAACGGCCTGGTGCTCGACAAGGTGGGCCAGAAGATGAGCAAGCGCCTGGGCAACGCCGTGGACCCGTTCAAGACTTTGGACCAGTACGGCGCCGATGCCGTGCGCTGGTACATGATCAGCAACGCCTCACCTTGGGACAACCTGAAGTTCGACGCCGAGGGCATCACCGAGGTACAGCGCAAATTCTTCCGCGCGCTCTTCAACACCTACAACTTCTTCGCGCTCTACGCCAATATCGACGGCTTCGACGGGAAGGGTGAAGCCACGCTCACCGAAAGCGACCGTTGGATCCTCTCGCGCCTCAACAGCGTGATCAAGCTCGCCGATGCGAGCTACGCGGACTACGAACCCACCATCGCCGCGCGCGCCGTCCAGGACTTCGTGGTGGAGGACCTCAGCAACTGGTACGTGCGCCTCAATCGCCGTCGCTTCTGGAAGGGCGAGCTCGGCGCAGACAAGCACGCCGCGTTCAGCACCCTGCACCGCTGCCTGGAAGTGGTGGCGATGCTGAGCGCGCCGATCGCGCCCTTCTTCAGCGACCGTCTGTACCGCGACCTGAAAGGCACGAGCGTGCACCTCAGCGACTGGCCCGCGCCCGACGAGCGGGCCATCGACACCGAGCTCGAGCAGCGCACCGCGCTCGCCCAGAAGCTCACCTCGCTGGTGCTCAGCATCCGCAAGAAGGAGGGCCACCGCGTGCGTCAGCCGCTGCAGAAGATGCTGGTGCCGGTGACGGATGCCGCGATGCGCACGCGCCTCGAGGCCATCCGCGACCTGGTGTTGAGCGAGGTGAACGTGAAGGAGCTCGTGATCCTCGATGCCAGCGAGAGCAAGCTCACGAAGAAGATCAAGCCCGACTTCAAGAAGCTGGGTGCGCGCATGGGCAAATTGATGAAGAGCGTGGCCGCTGCGGTGAACGCCTTCGACCAGGCGCAGATCGCTGAGCTCGAAGCGAAGGGCCGCATGCAACTGAGCGTGGAAGGTCAGGAGGTGGAGCTACTGCGCGACGACGTGGAGATCACCGCCGAGAACGTGCCGGGCCTGAGCGTGGCCAGCGATGGCGCGCTTACTGTGGCGCTGGACATCACGCTGACGGAGGAGCTGATCAGCGAGGGCATCGCCCGCGAGCTGGTGAGCCGGATCCAGGCCCTGCGCAAGGAGAGCGGCTTCGAGGTCACCGACCGCATCGAGGTCCGTATCGGGGCGGGTCCGGAGGGTCCGGTCGCCGGGGTCGTGGCCCGCCACGGCGCCTACATCAGCGCCGAGGTTTTGTCCTTAACCCCTGTGGATCAGCTGCTTGGGGAGCCCGACGGCCTGGCAGGCGCGGTGGTGCACCCGGTGGACCTGGAGGAGGGGGTGGCCTGCCGGATCGCCTTGTCCCGCGTGGCCTCATAAGCCCCGGGGGGCTATATTCGCGGATCCTTAATCCGGAGGGTAGCCATGGCCAAGAAACCCACCCCCAAGTCCGCCGCTAAGCGGAACGCGCCGAAGAAGAAGGCAGCCAAGCCCGTGAAGAAAGCGGCCAAGCCGGCCAAGAAGGCCGCGCCGAAGAAGCCGGTGAAGAAGGCGAGCCCCAAGCCCGTGGCGAAAAAGGCCGTGAAGAAGGTGGTGAAGAAGGCCGCCCCTCCCAAGAAGGTGAAGCCCATTGCGAAGAAGGCCGCGCCGGCCAAGAAGGCGAACGCCAAACCGGCCGCGAAGAAGCCGGCAGCCAAGAAGGTGGTGGCCAAGAAGCCCGTACCCGTGAAGAAAGCCCTGACGAAGAAACCCGCCGCACCGAAGCCTGCCGCGAAGCCCACGCCGAAGGCGGTGAGCAAACCGGCCCCCGCGCCCAAGCCCGCTCCCGCCCCGAAAGCGGCGGCTGCGCCCAAACCGGTGCCCGCACCCAAGCCCGCACCGGCGGCCAAGGCCCCGGCTCCGGCCCCCAAGCCGGCACCCGCCAAACCTGAGCCCCGATCCAGGTCCGCCAAGGCCACCGCCCAAAAGGAGGAGAGGTCCTCCGCACCCGTGGTCCGGATCAGCGGAGCCCTCGTGATGCCCAAGGCCGCCCCCATCGTCAAGAAACAAGTGTCCACATTGGAATCCGCAGACAAGGAGCGCTACAGCGACGACGAGCTCGAGGAGTTCAAGCAGATCATCCTCAAGAAGCTGGAGGAAGCGCGCAAGGACTACGACCTGCTGAAGCAGACGCTGGCCAACACCGACAACAACGGCACGGACGACACGAGCCCCTCGTTCAAAATGATCGAGGACGGCAGCGAGACGCTGAGCCGGGAGGAGACCGCCCAGCTGGCCGCCCGCCAGGAGAAGTTCATCAAGCACCTGGAGGACGCCCTGTTGCGCATCCGCAACAAGACCTACGGCATCTGCCGCGTCACCGGCCGCCTGATCAGCAAGGAGCGCCTGCGCCTGGTGCCGCACGCCACCCTGAGCATCGAGGCCAAGCAGCAGATGGGCAGCTGATCGCCCGGGCATCAACCCCGAGGGCGTGAAGCGCGCGATGCTGATCACGGCGCTGGTCCTGTTGGCGGACCAGGTGCTGAAGGTGTGGGTGAAGCTCACCTTCTACTACGACAGCGCCATCCCCATCCTGGGGAGCAAGGGCTACCTGCACTTCATCGAGAACCGCGGCATGGCCTTCGGCCTGGAGTTCGGCGGCGACAGCGGCAAGCTGCTGCTGACGCTCTTCCGCATCGCGGCGGTGGTGGTGATCGCACTGATCATCCGCAACGCCGTGCGCAAGGGCGCCCCCACCGGGCTGGTGGTGAGCCTGTCCCTGATCCTGGCCGGCGCGCTGGGCAACATCATCGACAGCACCTTCTACGGGGTGCTGTTCAGCGCGAGCACGCCGTTCCAGAAGGCGGTGCTGCTGCCCGAGGGCGGCGGCTACGCGCCGCTGCTGCACGGTGCGGTGGTGGACATGTTCTATTTCCCGCTGTGGGAGGGCCGGCTGCCGGCCTGGCTGCCGCTGTGGGGCGGTCAGCACTTCGTGTTCTTCCGTCCGGTGTTCAACCTGGCGGACGCGGCGATCACCGTGGGCATGGCGCTGTTCATCCTGCAGCAGCGCCGACACGCCACCGACGTGCCCACAGGGACGTCCCCGGGACCCGAAGGCCCCGCCGAGGCCGCACCGCCGGCTCAGTAGCTGGTATCGATCCGCAGGCCGAAGAGGCCCTGCATGCCCACGCCGCTGCGCACCCCCACGCCGGGCACGTCCCAGAAGGTGACCATGGGCCGCAGTTCGTGGTACAGGTGCACCATGTGCCAGAAGCCCCGTTCGCGGCCCAGCCGCAGGTCGATGCCCAGCGGGATGTAGCCGCCGTACCAGGCCCCGTCGCCCTGCGCGAAGCGCTCGCGGCGCGTTTCATCGGTGAGTTCCTGGTAGGCGAGCTCGCCGTGGCCGGAGGCGCTCTCCAGGGTGCGGTCGATGCGCTCCTCCACGGTGACCTCGCTGTTGAAGGCGGCCCCACCCAGCACCCCGATGCCCCCGAAGAAGGTGACCCGGTTGGTGTTGCGCGTGCGGAACAGCAGGCTGGCGTCGAAGGCCAGCAGGCTCGCCTGGAACCCGCTGGTGATGGTGCTGGTGCGCACGCTGTCCACCGCATAGGCCTGGCCGGTGACCACGGAGGTGAGGGTGTCGTACGCCGCGCGGTCGGTGCGGGACCAGCTGGTGCTGGTGGTGACGCCGGGCACGAAGGTGTAGCCCAGGCGCAACTCGGGGCCGCGGCGCTGGCCGTTCACCACGCGGCGGCCGAGCACGATGCCCAGGTCCATGGCGATGCTCACCGAGCCATAGCCCTGCATCAGCAACTGTTCCTGGTGGCCGCCGAGGTCCTGGCCCAGGATCCGCGACCCCTCCGTGAGGCCGCGCAGCTCCGCGATGGAGAAGGGGGTGAAGGTGCTGCCGAAGACGCCGATGGCGGCCTGTCCATAGGCGACCGCGGGCGTGCGGGTGCTGTCGGCCGGTTGGGCCATGGCGGCGAACGGGACCATCAGCAGGGCGAGCAGGGCGGTGTGGGGGCGGTGCATCATGGGTGCGAAAGCGATGGAACACCAAGGTAGGGTCCCCGGTTCGCCGTGCCGATGACGGACCTCAGGCGCTTGCGGGCCAGCGGTACAGGTCATTCCCCTGGCCCAGGGCGTCCAGCGG
Organism: Flavobacteriales bacterium; assembly: GCA_020847755.1. Classification (GTDB taxonomy): domain Bacteria; phylum Bacteroidota; class Bacteroidia; order Flavobacteriales_F; family PHOS-HE28; genus PHOS-HE28. The sequence continues at coordinate 4,415 of JADLBK010000056.1, forward strand.
CTTCCTGCCGGCGCATCCACTTCGGCTTGCGCGGCGGACCCCAGGTGAAGGCATAGCCCATGCGGAAACCGATGTAGGCCAGGTGCCCGGAGAAGGTGCCTTCGGACCGGTTGGAGGTGAAGCCGTACATGTTGTAGCCGCCATCCCAGAACGGGGTGACGGATGCGCGCCCCTCAAAGGCGACCATCAACCGGTCCAAGCTGGGCAGACAGTAGGATGCGTTCAACCGGAAGCCCACCAACGGAAAGATGTCCAGCCCGGCCCCCAGACCGCCAATGAAGACGCCGATGGTGCCCGTGTCCGTGGAGGCCGTATACCCGAAAATGGTGGTGATATCCGTGTTCCAGCGCGGGTTGATGCCTGCTTCCACGGTGGCGTCCAGGCGCCAGCGTTCCCGCACATGCACCGGGATCCCCGCGAAGGCCAGGCACTCCCAATAGTAGAACTCCGGCAGAAAGCGGTTCTTGCCTTCCACCCGGGCCGTGGTGGACCCCGGTGGGGTTCCGTGCGCGGGGTCATCCACCTGCGCCTCCACCTTGAAGAACGGCTGGGTCACATCCACCAGGGCCCCGTACGACCATCGCTTGCGCGTGTGGCGTTCGTAGGAGACGCCGACGTTCCACTGCGTGAGCCCGACGATCCGCAGCTCGCGCGGCGGGCCGCTGGTGTGCGTACTTCGGGGGGGCAGGGACCAGAACCGCCCGACCGAGATGCCGAAGGCGTTGTTGGTCCAGGCCTCACGCACAGGCTCTTGAGCGGTGGCCCCGAGCGAACAGACCAGAAGGACCGCCGTGGGCGTCCCGCACGAGGTCCTTCGGACGGTGCTCATCGTTCACTCCGCTTCGCGTAGATGCCGGGGCACCTTGCCCGGCCCGAAGCCCAAGGCGTAGTGCGCTTTCAGGCCGATGTAGTTCAGGCCCTGCTTCCAGGTGCCCCGGCTTTCGCTGCTGGTGCCCGGATAGGCCAGGTAGGTGCCGCTGTTGAAGTCATCCACCCACGACCACTGCACAAAGGCCGTCACCCCTATGCGGTTCTTGTTC
>JADLBK010000057.1 GCA_020847755.1 Flavobacteriales bacterium
CCCGGTACAACCCCCAGCGCATGGACACCCAGCGCATCGGCACCTGGACCTACCGCGGACCCGACGGCAGCACGGTGCGCACCGAGGAGTATGTGGACGGCAAGGTGCACGCGGTGCGGTGAGCACCGGCCTCCTGCAGCAACGAGCCCCGCGATGATCGCGGGGCTCGTTGCGTTCCGCAACCCGGTGATGGCCGATGCGGCATGATGCGCGCTGCGGGGCGATCCCCTGCGGACGCCGCTGACGAGTTCGCGATCATGCGGAAGTTCCTGCTTCCGGCGACCGGATCGTACGCGCTACTTTGGCTCACTGAACCTTCGGATCATGGCCTCTTCCGGAACCTTCCTTCGGACCATCATCATCGCCACGGCGCTTGCCACCGCACTGGACCACGCCGTTGGGCAGAACACGGTCGGCCTTACGCACTACGAGCCGGACATGGTGGACGGCTACTTCCTCTTCTTCCCCGACCAGCAGGGCACGGTGTTCCTGGTCAATGCCTGTGGCCAGCTGGTGCACAGTTGGCCGGATACCGCATCGGTGCCCGGCAACTCCATCCGGCTGGGCAACAACGGCACCCTGCTGCGGACCTATGTGGATGATACGGGTGGCAATCCCTTCTTCACCGCAGGAGGCAATGGCGAGCACCTGCAGCTCAAGGCGTGGGACAATACGGTGCTCTGGGACCACACCATCAGCTCGGCCACCGAGTGCATGCACCACGATGTGGAGCTGATGCCCAACGGGAACATGCTGGCCATCGTGTGGGAGCTGAAGAGGAGGCCTGGGACGCGGGCCGAGATACGGTCGGCTACGGCTTCAGCACGCTCTGGCCGGAGAAGATCGTGGAGCTGCAACCGGTGGGCCTGGACTCCGTGAACGTCGTGTGGGAGTGGCATGTCTGGGACCATCTGGTGCAGGACTTCAATCCGAACGCGGCCAATTACGGTGTGGTCGCCGATCACCCGGAACTGGTGGATATCAACGCCGTGTACACGCCGAACATCAACCCGGACTGGTTGCACATCAATTCGGTGGACTACAACCCCACGCTCGATCAGATCCTGCTGAGCGTGCCGTTCCTCCATGAGGTCTGGGTGATCGATCACAGCACCATCACCGCGGAGGCCGCCGGCCATGTGGGCGGCAACTCCGGGCGCGGCGGGGACCTGTTGTATCGCTGGGGCAACCCGAGCATCTATGACCAGGGAGGGCCGGCCGACCGCGACCTCTACTTCAACCACGCGGCCACTTGGGTGGGTCCGGGCCTGGATGCCAGCGATCCCGATGTGGGGAAGATCATGGTGTTCAACAATCGCGTGGGGCCCGACCACAGCGCCGTGGACATCTTCGCCCCGCCGGTGGACGTGAACGGCAACTACGCGTATGTCCCGGGGACGGCCTTTGGTCCGCTGGACCGTGACGCACGGTATATGACGGCCAACCCGCCCGACCTGTACTCACCGGGCCAGGGCAGCGGACAGAAGCTGCCCAATGGCCATGTGCTCGCCGCCTCGGGCCGGCAGGGGTGGATGGTGCAGTTGCGGCCGGACAGCAGCCAGGCCTGGTCCTACGTGGTGCCCATGGAGAACGGCATCCCGGTGGATCAGGGCACCGTGCTCGGGTCGAACACGATCATCTTCCAGGCAGAATGGATCCCACCGTCCGACCCCCGTCTTCAGGGACTGGTGCTGGATCCCATCGGGTACATCGAGACGATGCCCAACGAGCAGTTCTGCGTGTTGAACGTGAGCACGACGCCCATTGCGGGGGATGCAGGCCCGGTCGTTGTCGTGGCCGACGGCACCCGGCTGGTGGTCGAGGTCGCCGGTCCCATGGAGGCGCTTGTGATCGACTGCAGCGGACGTACGGTCCACCGCGAACGCTTCGTTGCGGGCCGGAACGACCTGCCCACGGTCGGCCTTCGCCCCGGGGCCTACATGCTTGTCCCCGTGGGTGTCGATGCCCGCCCTGTGCGCTTCGCTCTGGTGGCTCCGTGACCGGCGCCTTGGGAACGAGGAAGCCCCGCGATCATCGCGGGGCTTCCTCGTTCCTCCGGTCAGCGTGGGCCGGAGCGGCCGCCCTGTGGTGCCACCACAAGCGGCAACCGGGTCACCGTCGTTCCTTCCCGCACGAGCACCACGTAGGTGCCTGCGGCCAGGGAGCTCACCGGGATGATCGCTCCGGCGACGGCATCACCGTGGAGCAGCAGCCGCCCCGACCGGTCCATCAAGGTCCAATCGCCCGTGCGCCCGTCGCTCGTGCGCAGCTCGCAGTGGTCCGATGCCGGATTGGGAGCGAGGGACCAGTCCAACGGGCGCAGGCCGGAGCCGGACAGGCCGGTGGGTCCACCGAACTCGATGGCCCCCGGATCGGGTGCGGCGCCCAGTGGCCGGGGCCCTCCGTTGTGGTCCAGCGGCACCAAGGTCCCGATGCCCGCATCGCCGATGTCGTTGATGGCCACGTTGGTCGGCGTCAGGTCCGTGTTGCTCACGAAGAGCGGATCGGCGGCCGACGAGGCCGCATCGCGACCGGTGCCCTGCCAGGCGGCCAGCGTGGGATAGCCCGTGGAGAGGTAGGCCACCTCATTGGTGCCGCCGCCGGTGGAGGCCATGACCAGCACGTTGTTGTCGCTGGTGAAGCCGGTGGTGGCCGTGGCGAAGTGCAGGCAGCGCTTGATGCCGGTCCCCGTGCGGCCGATCTTGACGATGTTGTTGCGGTATTCCAGCCCGGTGGCCGCCGTGGTCTGGTACATCCCATAGGTCGCGCCCGTGGTGGTGTTCTGGTCGTCGATCAGGATGCTGTTGTGATAGTAGCGTGCGCGGTCGCTGCCGCTGTTGTAGAAGCCGTAGTTCGCCGCGGTGTTGTTCAGCCTGTAGGCGATGTTGTTCTGAAAGGTGTTCTCCTGGCCCACCGGGGCGTCCGACGCAGCGATGTAGTAGAGGTACGCCGTGCTCGCGCCGCCCACGTTCTGGATGGTGTTCCCGTCCACCGTCATGCCCACGCTGTTGTTCAGGTAGATGCCGTAGAACGTGGTGGTGTTGGTCAGCCCGGGTCGGCCGATCATGTTGCCCTGCACCAGGCCGCTGTCCTGGAAATTCATGTAGAGCTGGTAGTTGTATCCGTTCAGGAGCTGGTTGTTGCGCACCACGTTGCCCGACGCGCGCGCGGTGGCCGACGCTCCGTTGAGGCGCAGCTTGTAGGTGCCCCCGCAGCCCAGGAGCAGGTTGTCCTCGATCGTGGTGTGGTTCGCGTTATCGCCCGCCGTGGTGGCATTGGTGAATGACGCCGAGGCGACGATGCCGGCGTAGTTCGCCGATGCCGTGTTGTCCGGGTTGATGATCCTGCAATCCCGGATGGTGTTGTGATCGGCCTGGTTCCGCAGGTGCACGCCGTATCCGTAGGTGCCGCCGGACACATCGATGGTGAGGCCGTCGATGGTGACGTGGTCGGCGCCGTCCAGCAGGATCGCGGCGCGGTCGGCGCTGACGGTGGGTGAGTGCGCAAGGGTGGCGCCACCGCCATTGAAGGTGATCGTGTTGGTGGCGTTCGCACCCGGGATCGCGCCCAGGACCAGGCGGTCCACATACGGACCGCTGCCAGGCGCCACCGTGAAGACGACCGGTCCGTTCACCCCACAGCTCAACAAGGCCGCCGCTTCGGAGAAGTTCAACAGATCGCCGCTGCCATCGTCGTTGATGGTGTAGGTGCCCGAGATGCCGGGTGTCACCGGCAGGTGGAACTCCGCAGTGGTGGCGTCCAGGCCCGAGTTGGTGCAGGTCACGATGCAGACATAGTACGTGTCGGACGTGATCGCCCCGGTGTTCACGGTCGCCCCGGATCCCACGAAGGTGGAATAGGGGCCGCCGGATGTCGTGCTGCTGTACCACTCACGCGTGATGCCCGTCCCCACGGTGGATCCGTTCACCACCAGGTCGGCCGATGTGTTCGCGCAGACAAAGGCAGGCCCCGAGATGCTGCCCGCCGTGGGTGCACCCGAACAGGGCGTGGCCGGGATGAAGGTGAGCGTGCCGGTGAAGTACCGCGGGTTGTTCCCCGAGTTCGTGAACACGCCTCCATAGCCCACGATGCCGGTGGCCCCGGGCAGTGTGAAGTCCCCGCAATGAAGCGAGATCCCGCTCACCGTGAACGTGTTGGGGCTGATGACGCCGGTGCCGCTGTAGCGGATGTTCTGGTCGGACTCGAGCATGAAGCGCACCGTGGCCCCGTCAGGGATCAAGTACGTCAAGCCGGTGATCGTGGGGTGGATGCCGTTGGCAGGTACCGACAGGTTCGTGCCCGTGCCGACCACCGTCCAATCCGCGGCGACGAACGGGAAGTACGGTCCACCCAAGGTGACGGTCGTGGCCCACAAGGTGGTGTTCGCCCCATTGGAGGCCGTCTGCCAGTAGGAATCGACGTCCGTGAGCAGAACATCCGCACCGGAGCTGTTCGTCACTCCGAAGGTGATCACGCCGTTGCCGCTCACACCGTTCCCTCCATTGTACGGGGCCAAGGTGCCGGTGGTGATGGTCTGGCCGCTGGCATCGCGCGCTCCCAGGAGCAGGAGCAGGAGAAGCAGGAACACGGGAGGGAGGGGACGCCTGGAGCGGATCGCCGCGAGGGTGCGAGCAGCTGGCTCGTGTCGCGCGGTGTTGAGCGGTGATCGAAGCATGGCTTTTTCGCAGGTTGGTACACAAGCGAAGTAACGAAATGCCGGACGACCATTCCGGCTGCTCGACCCCTGACCGCTGGTCCGTGCGCTCTGAGCGGAAAGGCCCGCCGATCCACCTGGTCCGGATGATGCTCTGGACGGCCGGAACGGACGAGCCCCGCGATGATCGCGGGGCTCGTTCCATGCGCTGTCCGGTACGTCGGGTCGGACCTGTCCGACCCCTACTTGCCGTCCTTCACTTCCTCGAAGTCCACGTCCGTGACCTCGGCGTTGCCGTCGGCGGCGGTGGCTCCGCCCTGGGCGTTGCCGTTGGGCTGGGCCTGCTGGGCGGCGTTGTACATCTCCTGGCTCGCGGCCTGGAAGGCGGTGTTCAGCTCGGCCACCAGCTTGTCGCACGCCTCCACGTCCTGGGCCTTGTGGGCGTCCTTCAGGCGGGTGAGGGCCTCCTCGATGGGCTGCTTCTTCTCGGTCGGGATCTTGTCGCCGTACTCCTTCAGGCTCTTCTCGGTCTGGAAGATGAGGCTGTCGGCGGCGTTGAGCTTGTCCACACGCTCGCGGGCGGCCTTGTCGGAATCGGCGTTGGCCTCGGCCTCCTTCTTCATCTTCTCGATCTCGTCCTTGCTGAGCCCGCTGCTGGCCTCGATGCGGATGCTCTGTTCCTTGCCCGTGGCCTTGTCCTTGGCGCCCACATGCAGGATCCCGTTGGCATCGATGTCGAAGGTGACCTCGATCTGCGGTACGCCGCGCGGTGCGGGCGGGATGCCGTCGAGGTGGAAGCGGCCGATCGTGCGGTTGCCGCTGGCCATGGGCCGTTCCCCCTGCAGCACGTGGATCTCCACGCTGGGCTGGCTGTCGCTGGCGGTGCTGAAGGTCTCGCTCTTCTTGGTGGGGATCGTCGTGTTGGACTCGATCAGGCGCGTCATCACACCGCCCATGGTCTCGATGCCGAGGCTCAGCGGGGTGACGTCCAGCAGCAGCACGTCCTTCACATCGCCGGCGAGCACGCCGCCCTGGATGGCGGCGCCCACGGCCACCACCTCATCGGGGTTCACGCCCTTGCTGGGCTCCTTGCCGAAGAACTTCTTCACGGCGTCCTGGATGGCCGGAATGCGGGTGCTGCCGCCGACCAGGATCACCTCGTCGATGTCACTGGTCTTGAGGCCGGCGTTCTTCAGCGCGCTCTCGCACGGGGCGATGGTGCGCTTGATGAGGCTGTCGGCGAGCTGCTCGAACTTGGCGCGGGTGAGGCTGCGCACCAGGTGCTGCGGGATGCCGTCCACCGGCATGATGTAGGGCAGGTTGATCTCGCTGCTCGTGGTGGAGCTGAGCTCGATCTTGGCCTTCTCAGCGGCCTCCTTCAAACGCTGCAGGGCCATGGGGTCCTTGCGCAGGTCGATGTTGAACTGGCCCTTGAACTCCTCGGCCAGCCAGTCGATGATCACCTGGTCGAAGTCGTCCCCCCCCAGGTGGGTGTCACCGTCGGTGCTCTTCACCTCGAACACGCCGTCGCCCAGCTCCAGCACGCTCACATCGTGCGTGCCACCGCCGCAGTCGAACACCACGATCTTCTGGTCCTTGTGCTTCTTGTCAAGGCCGTACGCGAGCGCTGCGGCCGTCGGTTCGTTGATGATGCGGCGCACCTTGAGGCCCGCGATCTCGCCCGCCTCCTTGGTGGCCTGGCGCTGGGCGTCGTTGAAGTAGGCCGGCACGGTGATCACCGCTTCGGTCACCGTGGTGCCCAGGTAATCCTCGGCGGTCTTCTTCATCTTCTGCAGGACCATCGCACTGATCTCCTGCGGGGTGTACTGGCGGTCGCCGATCTGCACACGGGGTGTGTTGTTCGGGCCGCGTTCCACGGTGTAGGGCACACGCGAGGCTTCCTTGGAGCTCTCGTCGTACGAGTTGCCCATGAAGCGCTTGATGGAGAAGATGGTGTTGCGCGGGTTGGTGATCGCCTGGCGCTTGGCCGGGTCGCCCACCTTGCGTTCGCCGCCCTCCACGAAGGCCACCACACTGGGGGTGGTGCGCTTGCCCTCGCTGTTGGCGATCACGACGGGTTCGTTGCCCTCCATCACCGCCACACAGCTGTTGGTGGTGCCCAGATCGATGCCGATGATCTTGCTCATGGTCGTTGGTTCGTTCGGGCCCGCTTGTCAATGCGCATGCCATGGCCGCAAGGACCTGGAAAGCTGACAAGGTGGTGCCGGGTGCCCCCGCACCGGCCGAACTGGACCTGACAGAAGGACAGATCGTCAGTCGCAGCCCAAGGGCGGGCCGTTGCCCTCGATGCAGAAGTTGAACGCAGCGGTGTACTGACCTTCCACCAGCTGCACCAGGGAGGCGTCACCCAGCTTCACGCCGACGGCCGTTTGGAAGTGGCGACCGGCGAACAACCCGTAGCCGTTCGTGATGTTCGTGTATTCGGGGCGCTCCTCGACGATGCCGCTCACCGGCTGGGCCAGGGTGAGGTAGGTGGCGAACTCATCGCTGGCGGCGGCGAACAGGATGTCCAGGCCCCGATAGATCCGCCGCGTGATGGACGGGTCGTTCTCCATCACGTTGGCCATGTTCTGGTAGAAGGATTCGCCGCTGATGGCCACCTGCAGCTCTTCGCCTCCATTGAGCCCGTTCGTACGCACCGAGCCCAGGAAGACGGTGTACGACTCCTCGGTGAGCACCCCGGACCGGTCCTCGGCGTAGCGTACGCGGTAGCTGACGTCGTAGCGCCGCGCATCACGCCCGCTGCGGAAGTCCATGTCCACCGTGTTGTACTGGTTGCCCAGCATCAGATTCAACTTGCTGTTGCTGTTGGTCTGCAGGAAGCCGGACTGATAGGCCGGCGGGTTCACGATCGGGGTCTCGGCGCTGACGTCATTGCCCCGCACCTTCATGCGCACGGCATAGCTGTGGTCGGGGTTGAGCGTGGCGTCGAAGTAGTAGACCTTGTGCAGGGGGGAGTTGAACACGCCCGGCTCCCGTGGCATCATCGAGTCGTTGAGCAGGTACTCCGTGCTGTTGTCCAGGTCCACCACGCGCGGGGCCACCTGGAAATCGGGATCGTCGTACTCCGTGCTGTCGGGGATCTGCGCGTACACCAAGGCATCGCCCTCGCCGAGGAAGGCCTTGTTGATCTTCACGTAGTGCCGCGTCTCATCGCTCACCCCGTCGGTGGCCCGGGTGGACAGGACACCGTACACCACGGTGATGTCCTTGTACGGGGCGCTCACCTCCAGTTCGGTGCTGCAGGCAGCGAACACGGCGGGCAGGATCAGAAGGGCGATGGTGCGGCGGGCCATGGGCGTGGAAGGGCGCCAAAGATAGACGGCGCCCTTCAGCCGGGGCGTGATGAACGGGGAGCGGGCGCTCCGACCCGCGCTTCGGCGCACCGGCGCTAGCTTTGGAGCCCTCCGCCACCAGGTGGGGCCCAGGCCATGAGCGAACCGAAGGACGCCCGCCGTGTGACGACCCACGTGCTGCTGGAGATGAAGGCCCAGGGCCGGCCCATCGCCATGCTCACCGCCTATGACTACAGCCTGGCCAGCCTGGTCGATGCGGCCGGCATCGATGTGATCCTCGTGGGCGACAGCGCCAGCAACGTGATGGCCGGGCACGAGACCACCCTGCCCATCACCCTGGACCAGATGATCTACCACGCCAGCAGCGTGGTGCGCGGCTGCCACAGGGCCCTCATCGTGGTGGACCTGCCCTTCGGCACCTACCAGGGCAACAGCAAGGGCGCCCTCAACAGCGCCATCCGCATCATGAAGGAGAGCGGCGCCCATGCCGTGAAGCTCGAGGGCGGCCGCGAGGTCATCGGCAGCATCGAACGCATCCTCACCGCCGGCATCCCGGTGATGGGTCACCTCGGCCTCACCCCGCAGAGCATCTACAAGTTCGGCACCTACGTGGTGCGCGCCAAGGAGGAGGCCGAGGCCCAGCGCCTGCGCGAGGACGCCAAGCTGCTGGAGCAGGCCGGCTGCTTCGCCATCGTGCTGGAGAAGATCCCCGCGGCCCTGGCCGCCGAGGTGGCCCGCAGCGTGTCCATCCCCGTGATCGGCATCGGCGCGGGAGGCGGCGTGGACGGTCAGGTCCTGGTGCTCCACGACATGCTGGGCATCAACAAGGCCTTCAACCCGCGGTTCCTCCGCCGCTACGCCGACCTGCACGACATCATCACCGGCGCGGTGGGCCGCTACCTGAACGACGTCCGCTCGCGTGACTTCCCCAGTGCCGACGAGCAGTACTGAGGCCGCACCGCGCGTGCTGTGGGGCGATGCCCATCTGCTCGCCGTGTTCAAGCCCGCCGGCATGCCCGTGCAAGCCGACCCCACCGGCACCCCCGATCTGCTGAGCGCCGTGCGGCTGATGCATCCGGGTGAGGCCATCGGCCTGCCGCACCGGATCGACCGCCCCGTGAGCGGGGTGGTGCTCCTCGGTCGCACGCCTGAAGCGCTCCAGGCACTGAACCGGCTGTTCCGGGAGCGGGCCGTGCAGAAGACCTACCTGGCCGTGGTGACCGGCGCGGTGGATGGCGACCTCACGCTTGAGCACACCTTGTTCCACGATGCGAAGGCGCACCGGGCCCGGGTCTCGGACCGCGGCGTGCCGGTATCGCTCATGCTGCGGTCCGTGCTGCGCGGCGATCGATACACGCTGGTGGAGGTGCGGCCGCAGGGCGGGGCGTTCCACCAGATCCGCGCGCAGCTCGCCGCCGCCGGGCATCCCATCAGGGGCGATGTGAAGTATGGCGCCCGGCGTGGAGAGCGCGACCGCTCCATCGCCCTGCACGCCTGGTCGATCGCGATGCAGCACCCCTTCACCGGGGAAGCGCTGCGGGTGGAGGCGCCGCTGCCTGACACGCCCACCTGGGCCCCATGGCGCACTATTCCACCGGCCTGAACGTTCAGTTCCCCATGCGTCACGCGTTCGCCGCCCTTGCCGCGCTGCTCTGCTCCGCCACCTCGCGGGCCCAGGAGCACCCGTTCCTCTCCGACTTCACGGCCACCGTGCGCGAGGACGAGGTGCTGCTGGAGTGGACGATGGTGGCGGGCACCACCTGCGATGGCACTGAGGTGGAGCGCGCGGTGAACGGTGGCGACTGGCAGCTGGTGGGCGGCATCTCCGGGCTGTGCGGCGATGTGAACGCGCCGGTGGCGTACGATTGGACGGATGATGCACCGCAGGAGCTGAGCACGATCGCCTACCGCCTGAAGCTGGGTGCGCAGGGCTGGTCCTCCACGCAGCAGGTCCGCTTCGAGCGGCTGACGGTGCGGGAACATCTGGCGTTCCCCTCGCCCGCGCAGGAGCATGTGGTACTGCTGTTCCGCGAGGCCGGCACGGCCGAAGGTGTGCTGGACGTGTTCGACCAGGCCGGCCGGCCGGTCATGCCAGCGCTGAACGTGCGTGGGGAACGGGCGGAGCTCGATGTGCGGACCTGGCCCGCCGTCATCCATCACTATCGGGCCACGTACGGGGGGCGTGTGCACGCCGGTCGGTTCACGGTGCAGCATTGAGTTCATCGCATCGGGCTACCTTCAGCCCATGCGCTCCCTTCTCCACCATGCTTCCTGTGCGGCCCTGTGCGCTGCACCGGTGGTGCTTCCCGCCCAGGTGCTCATCAGCGATTCGTTGCTGCTCACGTTCACGCAACAGGAGCTGATCGACACCGGCGTGGGCAACGCCATCAACGGGATCGAGGTGTACCGGTTGAGGTACTGGTCCACCGACGCGGACGGACAGCCCATCGTGGCCTCGGGGGCCATGATGGTACCCACCGGCGACACCTGCTATCACTCGATCGCCTGCTACATGCACGGCACCATCCTGGAGAAGGAGGCGGTGCCCTCGCGGCTCAGCCAGGAGGCTCTCGTCGGTTACTACCTCAGCGGGATCGGCTTCGTGAGCGCCCTGCCGGATTACCTGGGGTTGGGCGATTCACCGGGGCTTCATCCTTATGTGCACGCGGCCACCGAGGCCAGCGCCTCCATCGACCTGCTGCGGGCCGTTCGGGAGTGGTGCACGGCGCAGGGTGTCCTGCTCAATGGGCAGCTCTTCCTTGCGGGATACAGCCAGGGCGGGCACGCGTGCATGGCCACCCATCGCGCCATCGAACAGCAGTTCGCCACGGAGTTCACCGTCACCGCCAGCGCGCCGTGCTCGGGGCCCTACGATGTGAGCGGTGTGCAGGCCCAGGTGATGGTGGATACCGTGCCCTATCCCGCGCCCTACTACCTGCCTTATGTGGTGCTGGGCTATGGTTCCGTGTATCCCGGGCTCTTCAACACTCCTTCCGAGGTGTTCAAGGCACCGTGGGACAGCCTGCTGCCACCGCTGTTCGACGGCACGCACGGCAGCGGTGATGTGGACGCCGTGATGCCATCGGTGCCCAGCGCGGTGCTGCAGGACAGTGTGCTTCAGGCCTTCGCCGCCGACCCCCAGCATCCCTTCCGGCTGGCGCTCGCGGACAACGACCTCTACGACTGGGTGCCGCAGGCGCCGGTGCGCATGCACTATTGCAACGCGGACGACCACGTGTTCCCGGGCAACACACAGGTGGCGTTGCAGGCCTTTCAGCTCGAGGGCGCGCAGCAGGTGAGCGCCGTGGACATGGGTGCGCTCGATCATGGGGCCTGTGCGTTCCCCGCGCTGCTCGCTGTGCGCGCCTGGCTGATGGACCTGCAGGCCGAATGCACCTGGAACGATGTGCCGGAACTGGCGGAACGCGACTGGCAGGTGATGCCGACCGCGACCACGGGGCCGCTGCACCTGGTGCATCCGCTCGGCGGGGCCGTCCGTTGGACGGTGCATGACCAGCGCGGAACGGTGGTCGTCTCCGGCGCCATGGACGGTCCGGGGTCCTTGGATGTTTCCGGTCTTCCGACAGGTCTTTATGTGCTCACGGTCGCCGACGGTCGAAGGCGCTCGGCGCACCGGTTCCTGCGCGTGCCCTGAGCCCCGCGTTCAACCGGGGTCCACATCGACGATCAGTCGCACGCGGCCTTCGGGCAGCTCGTCCGGCAGGCGGTCCAGCGCAGTCCGCACCACCTCCTTTTCGCGGTGGTAGACACCGCGCGCCAGCTTCACCAGCACGTTGCGGATGTGCTGATCGCGCACCCACGCCACGGCGGGCGTCTCCGGCCCCAGCACGCGCTCGCCCAGCTCGGGCCGAAGCAGGTTCACCAGGGTGCGTGCGGCCTGTTCCACCCGTTCCTCGGAGCGGTGCTTCAGGGTGAAGCGCACCAGACGTGAGAAGGGCGGATAGCCGTGGGCCTGGCGGTGGTCCAGTTCGCGGGCATAGAACCCGTCGACATCGTGGGTGAGCACGTGCCCGAGCACAGGGTGGGCGACGTCGAAGGCCTGGATGAGCACGCGGCCCTGCACACCGCGCCGGCCGCTGCGGCCCGCCACCTGGCCCATCAGCTGGAAGGCGCGTTCGTGGGCGCGGAAGTCGGGGAAGCGCAGCAGCCGGTCGGCGCTGAGGATGCCCACGGTGTTCACGCGTTCCATGTCGAGCCCCTTGGTCACCATCTGGGTGCCGACGAGCACATCGATGCGCCCTTCGGCGAAGTCGTGCATGAGCCGCTCCAGCGCGTGCTTGCCGCGGGCGGTGTCCTGGTCGAGCCGCGCCACCCGGACGTCCGGAAGGGCCACGGCCAGCTCCTCCTCGATGCGCTCGGTGCCGAGGCCGATCATCTTCAGCCGGCGGCTGCCGCAGGAGGGACAGGCCGTGGGCGGCGGATAGCCCCTGCCGCAGTAGTGACAGCGCAGTTCGTGGCTCCGTTTGTGGTAGGTGAGGCTCACATCACAATGCGCGCAGTTCGGCACGTGCGCGCACTGCTCGCATTGCCACACCGGCGCGTAGCCACGCCGGTTCTGGAACAGGATCACCTGGTCGCGCCGCTCCACCGTGCGTTGAACGGCCTCCAGCAGCTCCGGTGTGAAGTGCCCCTGCATGCGTTTGCGCTTGTAGGCCTCGCGCAGGTCGATCAGTTCCACGGTGGGCAGCACGCTGTCGCCGAAGCGTTCGAGCAGCCTGGCGTGGCCGTACTTGCCCTGCCGCGCGTTGTACATCGTCTCCATGGAGGGCGTGGCGGATCCGAGCACCACCGGGGCCGCCATCAGTTCGCCGAGCACCAGGGCCATGTCCCGGGCATTGTACCGCGGCGAAGGGTCCTGTTGTTTGTAGGAGGGGTCGTGCTCCTCGTCCACGATGATCAGCCGCAGGTGCTGGAAGGGCAGGAAGAGCGCCGAGCGGGCGCCCACCACGATGGGATGCGCAGCGGGGTCGCGGTGGATGCCGCTCCATAGATCGGCACGCTGGCGGGCACTGAGCCGGCTGTGGAACACGCTGACGCGATCGCCGAAGCGTGTGCGGAGCCGGGCGATGAGCTGGGTGGTGAGCGCGATCTCCGGCAGCAGATACAGCACCTGGCCGCCCTGGTCCACGGCGCGCTCGATGAGATGGGCGTACACCTCGGTCTTTCCCGAGCCGGTGACGCCTTGGAGCAGGCAGCACCGGTGGTCCTTCAAGGCATCGTCGATCCCTTGCAGGCAGGCGGTCTGTGCGGGCGATAGGGTGGGGGACCCGCTGCCAGGCCGGGGCGGCGGCCGGTCGGCCGGCCGTTCGGTGACGGTGAACAGGCCTTTGCGCACCAGTTCATCCACGTGCCTGCGTTCCGCGCCGGCGGCCTTCAACAGGCGCGCTTCGGCCACCGGCCCGCCCCCGTTGTCCAACCAACGACCGAACTCGATGCCCTTCATGAGCAGCGCCAATTGCCGGGGAGCTCTGGCAAGCCGGTCGAACCAGCCGTGCAGCGCGGCCTCATCGGCGGCTTCGGCGGTGAGCGCGACGTGGCGCACCAGACGTTCCACGGGCTTCGATCGCAGCTCCTCCTCCAGGGCCACGGCCCCTTCATCGAGCAATTGCTTCATCGCGCGGAGGGGATCCTTCACTTGAAGCAGTTCGCCCGCCTCGCCCAAGGTGATCGCGGGTCGTTGTTCGAGGGCATCGAGCAGCAGGGCCGCGCGCGGTGTCCGTGCCGAATGGTCGGCCGTCAGCGCCGTGGCCGTCACGCGCGTTTCGCTGGTCAGCACCATCGGGCCGGGCAATGCGGCGAGCATCACCTCGCCCAGGGAGCACAGGTAGTGATCGGCCACACGCTGCCACAGCTGCAGATGGACCGGCTCCAGCAGCGGCGAAGCGTCGAGCACACTGAGTGCCGGACGAACGTTCCGTCCCTCGGGTCGGACCTCGTGCACCCGCGTCACCAGGCCACCGTACAGCTTCCGTCCCGCCCCGAAGGGCACCACGATGCGCATGCCGGGCAACACCGGTCCAAGCTCATCCGTCAAGGCGTACGTGAACACACCCGGAACGGCCGCAGGCAGGATGACATCAGCGAAGCGCGGCATGGGCGCACAAGTTTACCCACGAAGACCGGCCGTCGCCGAGCGGCACGCGGCATGGCGGATGGGCGTACCTTGCGGCTTCATGCGTGGTGTCCTCCTGCTGGTGATCCTGATGGCGCTGGGCCCGGTGAAGGCCCAGTTGGTGCTGAACAACACGCAGACCCCGGCCCAACTGGTGCAGAACGTCCTGTTGGGCGGCGGGGTCACGGCGAGCAACATCACCTTCAATGGTCTTCCGGGCAACACGGTGTCCATTCAGGCCGGAGAGTTCAACAGTGCGAACGCCAACGTGGGCATACCGGCCGGGGTGATCCTGGCCACCGGGGGCATTTCCAATGCGACCGGGCCGAACGACTCGGGGAGTTCCTCGGTGCCCGTGACGGGCACCAGCGTCCAGGACCCCGACCTGCTGCTGCTCGCGCAGCAGAGCCAACCCTCCATCCAGGACGTGAACGACTGTGCGGTCCTCGAGTTCGATTTCGTGCCCACGGGTGATTCCCTGAAGTTCAACTTCGTGTTCGCCTCGGAGGAGTATCTCGAGTTCGTCAACAGCATCAACGATGCGTTCGGCTTTTTCCTGAGCGGTCCGGGCATCACCGGACCGTTCAGCAACAACGCCATCAACATCGCCCTCATTCCGGGCACCACGGACCCGGTGACCATCAACACGGTGAATGATGTGGTGAATCCGCAGTACTACGTGGTGAACGGGAACGGGACGAACGCACCCTTCAACAGCAACCCGTTCTATGTGCAGTACGACGGGCTCACCGTGGTGATGCAGGCGTTGGCGCAGGTGATCTGCGGGGAGACCTATCACATCAAGATCGTGGTGGGTGATGCGAACGACCAGGTGTGGGACAGCGCCGTGTTCCTGGAGGCCGGCAGCTTCCAGAGCAACCAGGTGGCGATCGTTGGCGAGGTGGTCTCAGGCGGCATCGACAGCCTGTTCTACGAAGGCTGTGGCACGGCCTCGCTCTTCCTGGTACGCGGCGGTCCGCTCTTGGACCCGGACACGGTGGACATCCTCATCGGGGGTACGGCCACGGAGGGGGCGGATTTCACGAACGTTCCCGACCAGGTCATCTTCCAGCCGGGCCAGGATTCGATCAACGTGCAGTTCAGCGCCATCCTGGATGCCATCACCGAAGGCCAGGAGTCGATCATGCTCATGGTGATCAACGAGAGCGCGTGCGGTGGGGACACGGTGTCGATGGTGATCCTCATCGAGGAAGCGCCGCAGATCGTCGTGGTCCTGAGCAACGACGTCACCATCCAATGCGTGGACAGCACCCTGCTGTCGGCAACGGTCACGGGAGGCTTCGGCAACCACGTCCTCGATTGGGACCAGGGTGTGGCCGACGGGCAGCTCAGCGGCTGGGTGGCGCCCACGCAGACGACCACCTACACCCTCACCGTCACCGATGATTGCGGCGTGGTGACACAGACCGATCAGGTGACGGTCACCGTACCCATCGTGCCACCGCTGATGGTGACGATCCAGAACGATGTGGTGGTCCTCTGTCCGGAAACACCCGTTCAACTCACCGCGGTGGTCCAAGGCGGGACCCCGGGCTACACCTACTCATGGAGCGGCGGTCTGGGCACGACACCGGCGGTGCAGGTGGCACCGCCGACCACCGCCAGTTGGTCGGTCACCGTGACCGACCTGTGCGGCAAGGACACCACGGACCTGGTCACCGTCACCGTGGCCTACGATACGGTGCGGGTGAGCATCACGCCGGACACGGTGATCTGCATCGGCGACACTGCCGTGCTGAGGGCTCTGCCGGTGCTCGGCCTCGAGCCCTATACCTATCTCTGGGAGCCTGGCGGCACAGCGGACACCCTGGCGGCGCACCCGAACAGCAACACCATCTATACGCTTACCGTTACGGATGCTTGCGGGATCACCGCCACCGATCAGAGCGGCCTCGGGGTGAACGCACCGATGGCCTCCTTCGCCGTGGACGGCACCTATTGGGTCAACAACGCACCCATCCATTTCATGGACCTGTCCCTGGGCGCCACGCAATGGTGGTGGGACTTCGGTGCCTTCGGCCTCGAGAGCCAGGACAAGAACCCCGAGGTGATCTACCCGGAGCCGGGCCTGTACGAGGTGCAGTTGGTGATCGCGGACACCTTGGGATGCAGGGACAGCACGGCGAGGGCCCTCCTCGTGGACCCGGAGTTCCACCTGTACATCCCCAACAGCTTCACCCCCAACGGCGACGGGTTCAATGAGACCTTCCAGGCCATGGGCATGGGCGTCAAGGAATTCTGGATCCGCGTGCACGACCGCTGGGGCGCCACCCTGTTCGAGGCGAACGAGGTGGACCAGGCCTGGGACGGGACCGTGAACGGGGCCGTTCTGCCGACGGGTGTCTACGTATATCGCTACCGCGTGAAGGCGATCGCCGGCGATGTCAAGGAGGGCTTCGGCCACATCACCTTGATGCGCTGACACCGGTCGGACCGGTATATCAATACCCATCACTGGAAGGGGAACAGGCAACGGCCCGCAGGCTGAGCCATGTCCTGTGCAGGAAGCCCTGCGACATGAGCACGCGATCCATGCCCAAGGTGCCGGCGGACCGAAGCCTGCTTGAACTGGTGGATACACCGCTGTGGCGGAAGTACTATGAACTGGTGAGGCGCCGGGTGCGTTTCCCGCGCCACTTCAAACGGGTCGTGAACGGCTGAGGGATACCCGTACATTCGGGCCTCACATCAGGCTCCGATGCGCATCCCGCTGACCCTTCTGCTCGCCTTTGCCACATGGACGCTTCACGCCCAGCCCGGGAGCAGTTGCTCCACCGCCATCCCCGTCGCGCCCGGTACGCACACGGCGCCGTTCGACAATGCGTGGTACGTGTACACGGCACCGGCCACCGGTCAGTTCACGTTGAGCACCTGCGGCCTCAGTGATTGCGACACCAAGCTGTGGGCCTACACCTATTGTACGGGGCTTGTGACCAATGAGCAGGGCCTGAACGCCTTGGGATACAACGACGATGCGTGTGCGTTGCAGAGCAGCTTGGTGCTCAACCTCAGTGGTGGTCAGGAGGTGTATTTCCGTGTGGGTGACTACCAGAACGCCTGTGCGGCGGACACCGTGGTGTGGAGCCTGAACGCCAACATCCCGCCGCCGCCGCCCAGCTGTGCGGCCGGTGAAGTGGCCGTGCAGGTGAACATCATCCCCGACGCCTATCCCAACGAGATGAGCTGGGACCTTCGCAATGGCAATGGTCTGGTGCTCGCCTCCGGCACGTCCACCGGCGCGGCCTTGTGCGTGGATACATCGGATTGTCTGGTGTTCACGATGAACGACACCTATGGTGACGGGATCTTCGCGCCTGGGGGCTATTGGCTCTACTATGATGGGGCGCTGATCGCGCAGGGCGGCAACTTCGACTTCACGGACCGCGTGGAATGGAACTGCCCGCCCGGCTTCGGATGCCTGTCGCCCGACACGGTGGACCAAGGTCAGCACAGCACCATCGGGAACGAGACCTGGTACGTCTTCGTGCCGGACAGCAATGGGGTGTACACCATCTCCACCTGCGGCACGAACACCTGCGACACCCGGGTCTGGGTCTACGACCACTGCATCGGTCTGATCTGGGACGACACCAACATCGGCACCATCTACTACGACAACGACCAGGGTGGGTGCGGCCTGCAGGCCCAGGTGAACGCGCTGCTGCAGGCCGGGGTGACGTACTACGTCCGCATTGGTGACACGGACACCAGCTGTGCCGGTGGGTCGATCGCCTGGTCGCTGGAGTACGCCGGTCCCATCGCGGGATGCACGGACCCGGCCTCGTGCAACTTCGATCCGCTCGCCTCGGTGGACGATGGCAGCTGCATCCCCTGGGGCGATCCCAACTGCCCGCTCGGCCCTGACCTCATTGTCCGGAGCGATGTGTTACAGAACTCCATCTTCGCCCAGACGATGGTGGTGAACGCCAACGACTGCTACATCCAGGAGGGCTGCCTGGCCGGTTTCGGCACGCGCGAACTGGTGCGGTTCACCACGCACATCCAGAACATCGGCTTCACCGATTACTACATCGGCAACCCCGGTGCCAACCCCGATCAGTTCGTCTACGGTGCCTGCCACAATCATTGGCACTATGAAGGGTACGCGGAGTATCTGCTGTACGACAGCGTCGGTCAGCAGATGGCCCAGGGCTTCAAGAACGGCTTCTGCGTGATGGACCTGGAATGCAGTGGCGGCGGCTCGGCCCAATATGGCTGTAGCAACATGGGCATCAGCATGGGCTGCGGCGACATCTACAGCAGCGGTCTTTCCTGCCAGTGGATCGACATCACCGATGTGCCGGACGGGCGCTACACGCTCGTGGTACGGACCAACTGGGACAACAGCCCTGACGCCCTCGGTCGGTTCGAAATGGACATCAACAACAACTGGGGGCAGGCCTGCATTCAGATCGCGCACAACCCCAACCTGGTGGTCACCGTGCAGCAGAACTGCCCGTCCTACGTGGACTGCCTCGGCCAGATCTACGGCAGTGCTCAGATCGATTGTGAGGGCGTGTGCGCCGGAACACGGCTCATCGGCGACCTGGATGTGGATGCCGACAACGACAGCATCGATGCGGCCGGATACGTGACGGGCATCCTGGATGCCTCCCTGACCGCCGCTCCCTGCACGGACGTGAACGACGATGGCTCGCTCACCGTGGCCGATGCCGCCCTGATCGCCCACTGTCATCAGGCCCACGTGCTCGCCGATAGCAGCCTGATCGATACCCGGTGCAGCTTCCCGCTGCTCGACATGGTGAACATCTACGACTCGGTGACCTTCACCATAGGGGCGTTCGACCTCGGAGCGGGGTATCTGGACGTGCATGTGCGGAACCCGAACCGGAAACTGGTGGGCTACGAGCTCCGCTTCAGCGGCATCACCATCACCGGCGTCGACAACCTGGCGGACCCGATGGACTTCCCGATCGTGCCCGCGTTCAACGGCAACACGGCCCATGTCATCGGCCTTTCATACGTGGATAGCCTGTTCGAGCGACACAACGGGTTCACCCCGCTCTTCCGCGTCCACTTCGTGAACCCGGCCAACATGATCTGCATCGACCAAGTGGTGGACGTGGTGAACGAGGACTACGCGGCGCCGCTCACCTTCCTGGTGGACGCCTGTGTGTTCAGCACCGCCGTTGCCGCCCTGGAGGGGGGCAACGGCCTCTCGGTGATGCCCGATCCGTTCGACGACCACTTCGTGATGACCTACGCGCCCCGGACCGGCGGGCGGGTCGTGCTCCTTCTGACGGATATGCAGGGACGTGTCGTTCGACGCATCGAGGCACCGGCCACGGGCCAGCTTCGCGTGGAGGGGCGTGATCTCGCCGCCGGCAGCTACCTCTACCGGTTGCAGGGAGCGCTGACCGCGACGGGTCGTGTCGTGAAGCGCTGAGCCGAACCCTGCGCTGTTGATAAGTGCCTGGGCCCTTGGCGGCCGAGGGTGGGAGAGGCCTCTACTTTCGTCCCCGGTCCGCACCCGCGGACGGCCATTGACCATGCGTTCCCATCGCCCCCGATTCGCCCTGACCATCGCCGGGTCCCTGCTGCTTGCCGCTTGTGGCGGCGGTGGTGAAGGTCAAGGCTCCGATGCCGCCGCCAAGGACACCCTCGCCACCACGCCCTCCGATGGCGGCGGGGTGGTGAACGTGGGCGGCAAGCTCTTCAGCATCCCGTCCCCGGTGCAGACCGCCCTGCTGATACGCAGCTCCGGCGCGGCCTACCAGCGCGACCTGCTCATGGACAAAGGCAAGGCGGAAGCATTGACGGGCCGGATGGGCCGTGCCCTGGCCGTGGGCATGTTCGGCTCCGACCTGGCCTATGCCACCATCCACAAGGACGGACAGACCGCGTTGGCCACCTTGCAGACCATTGAGAAGTTGAGCGCCGCCCTGGAGATGGGCAATGCCTTCGACAAGGGCCTCGTGGACCGGTTCAAGCGGAACGTGAACACCCAGGACAGCCTGCTGCGGCTCAGCGGCGAGGCGTTCCGCGCCGCCGATCGCTACCTGAAGACCAACGAGCGGGGCGATGTGGCCTCCCTGGTCCTTGCCGGCGGGTGGATCGGTTCGCTGCACCTCGCTCTTGCCCATGCCACGGGCGATGCCCAAGCCAAGTTGGCCCCTCGTATCGCCGAACAACGCAAGGCCTTGGACGACCTCATCGCGCTCATCGAAGCCAACGACAAGGACCAGCAATGTGCCGCGCTGTGCGCCGACCTGAAGACCCTGAAGCAGGCCTTCGCCGGGCTCAAGAGCACGTACACCTTCGAGAAGCCCGTCACCGACGCCGCTTCGCGCACCACCTTCATCAACAGCACCTCAGCGGTGGTGATCACCCCGCAGGACCTGTCGGCCATCGCTGAGCAGGTATCCGTGCTTCGCACCAAGTACCTGATCTGATCATGAGGACGACCATCGCCACAGCCGCCACCGTGCTCGGCTTTTTCGCCGCCGGCCAGGCCAGCGCGCAGTGCGACACCATCGCCGACCTCTGCGCGAAGCACATCACCACGTCGTACATCCCCGATGGCCAATTCTACCGCGCCCTCCTACAGGGCGATGAACTGGCGGAGTTCTCCCTCACCCTTTTCGGGGGCACCACCTACCGCGTGGCGGCCTGTAGTGGGCTTGCCGACGGGAATCTGGTCTTCAGCGTGTTCGATCAGGAGCGGAACCTCCTCTTCACGAACAAGGAGCATTCGAACAGCCCCTATTGGGACCTTGTGGTGGCCAACACGTTGGATGTCACCATCGAGGCGCAGCTCGACGCCTCCAAGCTGGGCTCCGGTTGTGCCGTCATGCTCATCGGCTTCAAGCAGTAGGCGTCCCGGTCCTCCGGAACCCTTTGGACATCCCTCCCGTACAGAGGGATGTTCCTTTTCCGGGCCTGCCCGGCGGACCCCTCATGAGCGAGAAGATCCTCAACGCACTGCTGAAACTGTTCGCGATCATCGCGCGGGCCGATGCGGCCGCCGGTACCGGTCGACCTGCCGGGCGACTGATGCTGGACCGCTTCCTCCGTCAGCAGTTCACCGCAGAACAGGTCGAGGAGCACCTCGCCCGGTTCGATGCCCATGTGGCCGCTTTTCACCATACCGGTGGGGAGAGCCGCTCCGGACGGAAGCGCATCTCGGTGAACTCCGTTCGTGTGCTGCGCATCTGTGTTCAGGTCAACGAGGAGCTCACCCAGCGACAGAAGTTCATCGTGCTCATGCACCTGCTCGAGTTCATCCATGCCGGAGGCGTGGCCGATCAGGAGCAGGAGTTCGTCAACACCGTGGCCGAGACCTTCAACATCGGTCGTGAGGACTTCGAGCGATGCCAGGCTTTCGTGGCGCAGGCCGCCGGGGAAAGGGTCGACTCTCCGCATCTCCTCTATGCCGATGCCGCCGTGGATAACGGTCTCGCGCAGGCCCGCCATCTCCACGCCCATCTGGAAGGGGAGCTCCGGGTGCTGCATGTGCCCAACGTGAACCTGTACATGGTGCGCTACCTCGGTCAGGACCGGGTGCTGCTCAACGGGCAACCGATGAACGGGCGCCACCACTACGTGCTCAGCAACGGCTCGTCGATCAGGCCCCCGCACGGCCGGCCGATCTACTACAGCGACATCCTGGGCAGCTTCATGAAGGGGCGCCAGCGGGACGGGCTCGTGTTCAAGGCCGAGCGGATCACCTACGCCTTCCCCAACGGTCGCTTGGGGCTGCACGAACTCGACCTGGCAGAGACCAGCGGAAAGCTCGTTGGGATCATGGGTGGCAGTGGCAGTGGGAAGAGCACGCTGCTCAATGTGCTGAACGGGAACCTCAAGCCCACCTCCGGTCATGTCACCATCAACGGGGTGGACGTCCATCGCGAGGCCGGCCGCATCCGTGGCGTCGTCGGGCATGTAAGCCAGGACGACCTGCTCATTGAGGAGCTCTCGGTGTACCAGAACCTCTTTTACAACGCCAAGCTCTGCTTCGGCGACCTCACCGATGCGCAGATCGGCGACCGCGTGCTGAAGCTCCTGCAACAGCTCGGCCTCTACGACACCAAGGACCTGAAGGTCGGCTCGCCCTTGGAGAAGACGATCAGCGGCGGTCAACGGAAGCGGCTGAACATCGCGCTGGAGCTGATCCGCGAGCCCAGTGTGCTGTTCGTGGACGAGCCCACCAGCGGCCTCAGTTCGCGCGACTCGGAGAACATCATGGACCTGCTCAAGGAGCTCGCGCTCCGCGGACGCATCGTCTTCGTGGTGATCCACCAACCGAGCTCGGACATCTTCAAGCTGTTCGACCGGTTGCTCCTCATCGATCAGGAAGGTTATCCGGTGTACTACGGCGATCCCGTGGAGTCCGTGGTGTACTTCAAGCGCGTCACCGGCCAGGTGAACAGCGAGGTGGGCCAGTGCAGGGCCTGCGGCAATGTGAACCCCGAACAGATCTTCAACATCCTGGAGGCCAAGCTGGTGGACGAGTACGGCATGGAGACCGATCAACGCCGCATCAGCCCCGAGGCATGGAACGAGGTTTTCAGAGCCCAGATGGAGGGCCGCATGGCCCAGGTGCCTGAAGTGCGCAGCGTGCCCCGGAGCACGTTCAAAGCGCCAGGCTGGCTCGTGCAGCTCAAGGTCTTCTTCACGCGGGACATCCTTGCCAAGCTGGCCAATCGTCAGTACGTGCTGATCAACCTGCTGGAGGCCCCGGTGCTCGCCTTCGTCATGGCCTTCTTCCTGCGCTACCACGGTGCGGGCGAGGAGGGCGCCACCTATATCTACCGCGCCAACGACAACATCCCGCAGTACCTGTTCATCGCCGTCATCGTGTCCCTGTTCCTCGGGCTCACCGTGGCCGCCGAGGAGATCATCCGCGACCGGAAGATCCTGCAGCGCGAGAAGTTCCTGGCCTTGAACCGGAACAGCTACCTGTTGAGCAAGATCGCCATCCTCTTCCTCATCTCCGCGATCCAGTCGCTCCTGTTCGTGGTGGTGGGCGACCGGGTTCTCGGGATCCAGGACATGGCCTTCGTGCACTGGGCGCTCCTGTTCAGCACCAGTTGCTTCGCCAATGTCCTCGGCCTCAACGTCAGCGCCAGCTTCAACAGCGCCAAGGTGATCTACATCGTGATCCCCGTGCTGATCATTCCGCAGCTGCTCTTCTCGGGGATCATCGTACGCTTCGACAAGCTGCATCCCTGGTTCTCGTCCCAGCAGGGTGTCCCTTGGATCGGCAATGTGATGGCCAGTCGCTGGGCCTACGAGGGGCTCGCGGTCACCCAGTTCGTCGACAATGCCTATGAGCGGCGGTTCTATGCGCTGGACCAGCGCATGAAGACCGCCAATTGGAAGAAGGACCTGTGGGTGCGCGAACTGCAGCACCGGGTGACGAACCTGCGCGGGGTGGAGACCGATCCAGCCAAGTTGACCCAACGCGGGCGCGACCTGGAGCTCCTCCGCAACGAGCTGCAGGCCGAGGCCGGCCGGCTCAGCGGTCTGGTGGTGCCGGACCTCCGGATGACGACGGAGGGGCATGTGGACGAGACCACCCTGAACGCCGTGGATGGCTTGCTGAACGACCTCACCGTTCACTACCGCCGCATGTACAAGGAGGCCGAGCTGGCCAAGGAACAGCTCATTGCCAGGCTCACCGATGGGCCCGAGGCCCGTGAGCGCTATTTCGCCTTGCTGGACGCCCACCGCAACGAGGCCCTGGCGGAGTTCGTCACGAACAAGAACGATGTGAACGTCATCGCCGTCGACCGCGGGGCCCTCGTTCGCAAGAGCGATCCGATCTATCTGGAAGCCCAGGGCAAAGGCTTCTTCGGGGCTCACTTCTACGCTCCGGCAAAGTGGCTGGGGTCGTTGCGGATCCCGACGTTCTGGGCGAACATGGCCGTGCTCTGGCTGATGTCGCTGGCGTTCGCGATCGCGCTGAGGACCGAGGTCTTCCCGTGGCTGGTGCAACGGCTGTCCAGCCGTTCTGGAAGCAGCTAGGAGCCTTCCTGCTCCTTCACGAGGATCATCCGGAAGGGGATGTTGATGATCGCCTGGTAGTCCTCGCCGGCCTCCAGCATGTCCTCATCATCCTCTTCGTAGTGCCAATGCACAGCGAGCTCGTTCCCCTGGGTGCGGATCGCCTCGAGCTTCTTGAACAGGTCCAGGATGCACTTGCTGCTGCTGGTGTTGAAGTACTCCAGTTGCACATGCACCACCGTGGACGGCCGTGGCGCCCGGGCGTACTTATCCACCCACGCGATCAAGGGCTTGTAATAGTCGATGGAGTTCTCGGGGATCGAACGCCCCTTCAGCTCCAGACGGCCCGCCTCGGCATCGAAATGGATCGAGGGGGTCTTCGCCGTGCCTTCGTAGATCAACGGTTCCATGATGCGTTGCGTGCTGGTTCGATCCCGGAGGAGCATCCGCCGGTCATTCCGGCACTGCGCGCGGTGGGCGCGCGCTCGTCCGCAAAACAAGGCCCGCCGGGCGTGGTGCTTGTCCGCTTCTGCGGGGAGTTATTCACGGGATTATCAACCCGAACCGGGTGTCCGCCACGGTCAGGTCGGCGCGGGCATCGCAACCAGTGCCATAGTCGAGCGTCCGCTCGCGCTCATCGCTCTGCACGAATGTCAGCACACCGCCCCGGACCCACTTGCAGCCGGTAGCGACCTCCAGGACGGTGCTCGTGGTCGCCGTGTACGAGGTGCCGTAGCGGTCCTGGCCGATCATCTCCTCGGCGACCGCGTAGACATCATCGTTCGCGATGCCGTCAATGCCCCCGGAGATCAGCTCGTGGTCCAGGTGCCCGCGATAGCGTCGGCTCCAAGCACCCTGACGCCAGATGGCGCTGCTGTCCAGCTGGATGCGATGTCGCCCTTCGCCAAGGGGCTCCACCGTGGCGCCGCAGCGGAACAGGAAGCCGGCGCACTCCAACCCTGCGGTGCTGAAGGCGATCAGGCGGGCGCGGCCATCGACCTCCAAGCTGTCGAACAGAAGGACCATAGGTCCGGACCTGCCGCGTCCTGCGGCATCAGTGCATCCGCCATCGCTGAATCGCAGATGAAGCGTCACCGGACCGTTCGCTGGGAACATCGCCGTGTCGCCCACCAGGCTGTCCACGCTCGCACAGAAAAGCGCGCTGTCCGGTGTCCAATGCCCGGGACCAACGACCATCGCCCGAACCAGTGGGAACAAGGGGGCGATGAGGTTCTCGGCGTGGGCGTGGTCCACCATCGTGTTGACCTCCTCACTGCCCAGGTCGTCCTCCTTTTTGCATGCCGCCATCAGCACCAAGGCGGCGAGCACGGCTCCGGTCGGGGACTTCATCCCGCGAAGGTAGGGCCCACCGCTGGGCGGTCGTGGTGTACTTTCGGGCCCCGATCATCGAATGGCCTGGTACCGCACCTGGTTCGGCACGCCCTACTACAAGCTGCTCTACGGCCATCGCGATGAGGATGACGCGGAGGCCTGGGTGAGCACCATCCTTCGACGGTGTGAGGCCGGACCCGGGACCACCGTGCTGGACCTGGCCTGCGGTCGGGGCCGGCATGCCCGATGGTTCGCCAAGGCCGGATGCGATGTGACCGGCATCGACCTTTCCGCGGAGAGCATCGCGGAGGCGCGCCACGAAGGGCCTTCCGCCCGCTTCGCGGTGCATGACATCCGCGTACCGTTCGCCTCGTCGGCGTTCGACCTGGTGGTGTGCCTGTTCACCAGCCTGGGCTACTTCGAGGACGAGAACGATGACCGCAAGGCCCTGGCCGCGGCCTTCGCTGCGGTGCGCCCGGGAGGACGCTTCGTGCTCGACTTCATGAACAGCGTAAGGGTGCTCAAGGAGCTCGTTCCCATGGAGTGCGTCCAGGCCGGCGGGGTCCGCTTCACCATCACCAGGTCCACTGAGGACGGTATGGTCGTGAAGCGCATCCTGGCCGAGGACGACAGCGGTCGCCATCACTTCGAGGAACGCGTGTCGGCCCTGGCACCGGAGCGACTGGTGCAACTCGTGCGCGAGGCCGGTTTTGTTGTGCTGGACCGCACTGACGGCCCTGACCCGGTGCCGTTCGATCCGGAACGCTCCCAACGCCTTGTGATCTGGGCACAACGACCGATGGCATGACCCTCCACGCCACCCTCGCCCTCTTCCTGTTGCTGCCGCTGGCCGCCGGTGCCCTCGTGCAGTTCAGCAGGCCCGGCGCGAACGCTCTCCGGCTCCTGCTCGCTTTCAGCGGCTCGTTCCTGTTGAGCGTTGCGTTGACCCACATGATGCCCGAGCTCTATGAAGCGGCCGGTGAGGGCATCGGACCCTGGCTCCTCGGCGGGTTCATGCTACAGGTCGTGCTGGAGTTCTTCAGCCACGGCATCGAGCACGGTCACATGCACACGTCGCCCGGACGGGCCCTCCCGTTGCTCACGCTCCTCAGCCTCTGTCTGCACTCCTTCACCGAGGGCATGCCATTCGCCGATGCGCGAGTGCACGGCGATGTGCCTTTTCTGCTCGGTGTCCTCCTGCACAAGCTGCCCATGGCCATCGCTCTGGCCACTGTGCTCCAACGTTCGCAGGTGCCGCTGAGCCGCAGCTGGACCATGATCACCGTGTTCGCCCTGGCCGCGCCGGCGGGCATCCTCGTGGGCTCCCTCGGCGGCGGAAGCCTGGGGGAGGAGTTCCTCCATCGGGCCCTGGCCGTGGCCATCGGCATGCTGCTCCACATCGGCACCACCATCATCTTCGAGACCACGCCCGAGCACCGGTTCAACCTGCAACGCTTCGCCGCCGTGCTCCTCGGTGCCGCCTTGGCGCTCTGGATGGTCCACTGATCCTTTTTTCGGGGCGGACATACCACGGCGGATCGTCCCGCGTTCTTAACTTTGAATTGCAAAGTACTTTGAGTATGACCCACAACGAGCATCACCAGGACCTGGCCCACATCCGCGGGCTGATGGAGCGGAGCACGCGTTTCCTGTCCCTGAGCGGGCTGAGCGGTGTGTGCGCCGGCGTGGTGGCGCTGATGGGCGCGCTTCTGGCGCGGGAGCGTTATGACGCGCTCCTGCCCGGTACGAACTTTCCACGAGCGCGTTCCATGGAAGGGGGGGCGGACGCCTATGCTGGGGCGGATGTGCTGGACGCCGCCTGGGACCTGGTGCCCCTGGCGATACTGGTGCTGGTGCTTGCCCTCGCCGGAGCGGCCTGGTTCACCTGGAGACGGGCCCGCAGGATGGGGCAACGGCTTGGGGATGCCTCCGCGAAGCGGCTCGCCTGGAACCTTGCCGTGCCCCTGGTGACGGGCGGCCTCTTCTGCCTCGCCATGCTCGGGCACGGCCACGTGGCCTTGGTGGCTCCGGCCACGCTCGTGTTCTACGGACTTGCGCTGCTCAACGCCTCCAAGTACACCTTGGACGAGATCCGCTGGCTCGGGCTCAGCGAGGTGGTGCTTGGTCTGCTCTCCACCGTCTGGGTGGGGGCCGGGCTCCTCTTCTGGGCCCTGGGCTTCGGGGTGCTCCACATCCTCTATGGGGGCCTGATGTGGCTCCGCTACGAATCCCCCGGAAGGGACGCCGCATGATCGCGGGGCTCAATAAAGTGTTCGAAAGCCGCGTTCGTCTCGGCATCATGGCGGTGCTCGTCGTGAACGACTGGGTGGACCACGCGGTGCTGAAGGACCTGCTGCAGGTGACAGACGGCAATCTGGCCAGCCACCTGGCCGCCTTGGACGCATCGAAGTATGTGCAGGTGCGCAAACGCTTCGTGGGAAAACGGCCCAACACGAGCTACAAGGCCACATCCACAGGCATCAAGGCGTTCCGCGCGCACTTGGACGCCATCGACGAACTGCTCAACAAGGACCTCCGCCAATGAACGCTCCCCCTCCCCAGCGCATCGACCTTTGCACCGCCGTCTCCGTGCTCGGCCTGGCCTTCATCTTCGACCGGCTGTTCTGGCGGCAGGACATCGGGCTCAACCTGGCCCTCTTCGCCGCGATGGCGATGGGGTTCGCCCTGGCCTTGCGCCGCTCCGCCTCGGTGCCGGCGCGCTGGGTGCTGGGTGGGCTGCTGATCTGTGCCACCATGGTGGTGGTGCATGGCAGCACGATCGCGGTGGTGGGCACCCTGGCGTGCCTCGCGGTGGGCGGCGTGCTTCTGCTGGAACCAGCGCAGCGGAATCTGCCCGTGGCCGCGGTGGCCGCGGTCCTCAACGGCCTCTTTGCGCCCGTTGGCGTCGCTGGTGCGGTGAACATCGGGTTGAAGCAGCTGCCTGCCAAGCGCACGGGCTGGCGTTGGATCAGGCTGGCGCTCCTCCCTGTGGCGGTGCTGCTCGTCTACACCTTCATCTACCGCGCCGCGAACCCGCGGTTCGATGCGCTCACCGCGGGTTTCATGGACGGCTTCATCGACCTCCTGGGCGACCTGGTCACTCCCCATGTGCTCTTCGTCGGCTTCGCCCTGCTCGTGTGCGTCACGTTGCTCCATCGTTCGGCCCCGCACTTGTTCGCAGGACCGGCCTGGCCGTTGAATGAGGCGCTCGCTCGCATCCGCAGGAGACGCCCGCATTGGCTTGCTCCGCTGGCCATGGGCGCACTGGACCGCGAACGTCGCATGGGCGTGATGCTGCTGGTGCTGGTGAACGCCCTTCTGCTGGTGGTGAACCTGATCGACATCTCCTGGGTGTGGTTCGGTTTCACCGTGGAGGAGGGGTTCGACCTGAAGCAGTTCGTGCATGAGGGCACCTGGTTGCTCATCCTGAGCATCCTGCTCAGCATGGCCATCCTGCTTCACCTCTTCCGCGGCAACCTCAACTTCCACCCGAAGCAGCGCCCATTGCGTATGCTCGCCGCCGCCTGGATCGCGCAGAACTTCATCCTCGGCATCTCGGTGTTCATGCGGAACTACCACTACATCCATTTCCACGGGCTGGCATACAAGCGCATCGGCGTCATCGTGTTCCTGGCCTTGATGCTGGTGGGGCTTGTGACGCTGTTCCTGAAGGTGCGCGGGCAGCGGACCTTGGTCTACCTGCTTCGCGTGAACGGCTGGGCCGCCTTCGTGGCCCTGGTGGCGCTCACCACAGTGAACTGGGATGGTGTGATCGTCCGGTACAACCTGGCACACTGGAACCAGGGCGAGATCGATGTGGACAACTACCTCGCGATGAGCGACAAGGTGCTGCCGCTGCTCTTTGCCGACCTGCCCAAGGTGGAGGCGCAGATGGCCAAGCACCGCGGGAATCGGGTCCGTTGGGTGGAGCATCTGGACCCTGATGCCTTCAGAACGGCCTTGGACCGCAAACGGGAGCGCTTCCTGTTCAGGGTCTCTGAGCAGGACTGGCGTAGCTGGACCTGGGCGGACCAGCGGACGCATGAGGCGTTGAAGGCCAAGGGGCTGGCCCGGTACGAGGACATGGAAGGCTCAGGAAGGCCCCCGTTGGTTGACCCGTTCACGGCGGAGGCTCGGTTGCGTTGACCATGCGCGATCACCATCACATTCGCCGTGAGATCGGCATCTGGATCGTGTTCTTCATCGGCGCCCTGTGGCTGAGCGGCATCACCGCCGTGCCGCTGGAATGGGGCACGGCCTGGCTTGCGGACCTCACGCGGAACTGGCCGGGCCCTTGGCATGCCTGGGCCCAACGCAGCGCGGATGCCGTTGCGGAGGTCGCCGCCAGGCACGCCTTCCTGCTGTATGGCACCGACCGGCTCGCCTTCGCCCACGTGGTCATCGGCATCGCGTTCTTCGGCCCTTTGCGCGATCCGGTGCGCAACGCCTGGGTGATCGAGCGGGGCCTGTGGTGCTGCCTGCTCGTGCTGCTGCTGGCCTTTCTGTGGCCACCCGTGCGCGGGATCCCGTTCTTCTGGCGCTGTGTCGATGCCTCCTTCGGGGTGCTGGGCGCCCTGCCCTTGTGGCGTGTGCGCGTGCTGATCGCCCGTCTCGAACACCATCGTGTGCCCGCCCCATGAAGCCCGACCTGTATCACCGCGACCGTGAGGTGGTGTTCGCCGCTGGCCTGCTCGCCTTGGGCACCGTTCTCGCCTTTGCTCCTGACGCCTTTCTGCCGATGCTCGCGCGGGCCTTCCTGGTGCAATGGTCGCTGGTGTTCGCGGCTTTCGCAGCCTGGGCCTTCTTGAAACGCCGTACGTGGCCGGCCTGGGCCAGCGCGCTTTCGACCTGCATGGTGCTGCTGCAGGTGGATGCGCCCGTCGCCGGCCCGGTGCCCGACCTGCGCAGCGCCGACCTGCGCATCGCCCAGGTGAACCTGCTTCAGCCCAACACGCGGCATGCGGAGGTCATCCGGCTGCTGCGCGCCAGCGATGCGGATGTGATCTCCGTCCAGGAGGTGAGCCCTTTGTGGGCCGCAGTGCTCGTGGGATCCCTGCGCGATGCCTACCCGCATTTCAAGGTCGTGCCGGACGTCAACTGCTACGGCATCGCGCTCTTCAGTCGCCGTCCGGTGGAACGCATGGTGGAGCACGCGCTTTGCGGCTCACCGGCGATCGAAGCGGTGCTGAAGGGTCCTGAAGGTCCGGTCCATGTGTTCACCGTGCATGCCACCTCTCCGGGAGATCCTGCTGACCATCGCCTTCGGAACACCCAGTTGGGCCGACTGGCGAGACTCGTGCGTTCGCGCGGACAGCGCACGATCGTGGTGGGCGACCTGAACACGGTGAGCTGGGACAGGGCGATGTGGACCCTCTGCCGCGCCGCCGGCCTCCGGATCGGGACGTCGCCGCTGAGCCCCACGTTCCCTGCCGTGCTGGGGTTCGCGCTCATACCGATCGACCATGTGCTCACGAGCTCGGGCGCGACGGTCGTTCGAAGCTCCACCTTCAGCATTCCAGGCTCCGATCACCGTGGCCTTCTCGCCGACATCGCCACATGATCGGCATGGAACGCACCTGGACCCGCGTCCTGCCGTGGATGGCCTTGTTCGCGGTGGCCATGGCCCTCCTGGAAAGCGCGGTCGTGGTCTACCTGCGTGCGTTGTACTACCCGGACGGGTTCTCCTTTCCCTTGGGTCCGATCGCTCCCGCGATAGTGGCCACGGAGATCGGTCGGGAGCTGGCGACACTCGCGATGCTCCTTGCCCCCGGGGCCATGGTCACGCGGTCGGCCCTGCAGCGGTTCGCCTGGTTCGCCCTCTGCTTCGGCATCTGGGACATCCTCTACTATGTGTTCCTGCGGATCCTGATCGGCTGGCCAACCTCCCTCGCGGAGTGGGATCTGCTGTTCCTCGTCCCGCTGCCTTGGGTAGGCCCCGTTTGGGCGCCGATCCTGGTCTCGGCCGGACTGATCCTCCTCGCGGTGCTCATCCTTCATGGGTCGACCCTGGCACGGCGCCTCGTTCCCGACACGTCCACATGGGGGCTGCTCCTTCTGTCGGCGGGGCTTTTCCTCACCTCCTTCATCCTGGATCCACTGCGGTGGCTCTACGCGAACGGGGAGGCGATGGTGGGCACTTCGGCCGTGAACGCGTTCCTCGCAGGCTACGTTCCGTCACCCTATCCGTGGCCGTTGGCCTTGGCAGGCGCGGGCCTGGGAGTGGCCGGCCTGCTCCGGCTCGCGGTACGCATGACCCGATGATAGGTTGCCTTCGGGAGAGCCGCGTCACTGTTGATAAGTCAGAACCCTGAGGGACGCAACCCCGTATGAGCGGTGCGTCTATCCCATGGAAACCAAAGCCAAAATGGTCTACGAGGCCAAGATGTTCGTCCGGCTTGCCCTGTTGTCCTCCTTGGGCTTCGTCTTCTATTACTCCCACCTGTTCTTCGGGGTGCTCGACAATGTGTTCGTGTTCAAAGCACTGGCGGTCACCTTCCTGCTGGCCACCGTACCCCTACCGATCATCGCGCTGAACAACAAGAAGCTCTTTCCTGAGCTGAAGCGCAGCGGAAAGACCGTGCTCGCTTTCGCCTCCGTGCTGCTGCTGGTCCATCACTTCATGATGACCTTCATCTTCGTGCTCTTCCTGCAGGGACGCTCGGTCTTCTGAACCTGCAGGTCGTCCGGCGTAGGCCCCCAGGTCCCGGTGTGGACCGGGGGCCTGCGGTTTTTTCGGCGGTTCACCGAAACATCTGGCACGACCATTGCGTTTCAAGACCACGAGGCCCCGTAAGGCCTCCTGAACAACCGGCCCCGTAAGGCCGAACACGCATACCCGATGATCGGGGTCCTTGCCCAACTGGGCGCCTGAAGACCCCGGCCCGGCCCGTAAGCCGGCATCGGGAGAACGAACGAAGCGCGCCCCGTAAGGCGCGCTTCCTCGTTCCATGCGGTGCCCTTGCGGAAAGCCGTTCGACCTAGGCCGTGGTGCCTCTGCCCGGGCCTGTATCGCCCGATCGGTGCGGTCGCATGGCCTCCTCGATCTCCTGCCGCATGCCCATCAACCGGACCGCGTAGGCGCTAAGGGCCTTCTCCTCGTCCGTATCCGGGATCCACCCTGGAACGGCCACCGGGGTCCGGTCGTCATCCATGGCCACGAAGACGATGATGCAATGGGTGGTCTTCACCCGATCATGGGTCCGCGGGTCCCGCGCATGGATGTCCACCGCGATGTGCATGCTGGTGGTGCCGGTGTGGATGAGCCGGGCCTCGGCCTCCACGAGGTGTCCGATCCGGATCGGGTGATGGAACCGGATGCCGCCTACATAGACGGTGACGCAATACCGGCCGCTCCAGTTCACCGCACAGGTATACCCCGCCTGGTCGATCCACCGCATCACCGCACCCCCGTGCACCATGCCGCCATAGTTCACGTCCGTGGGTTCGGCGAGGAAGCGGAGGGTGATGGCGTGCATGGGTCAGGCTTTCATGTTCTCGTACTGCAGTGGCACCTCGAAGTCCGACGACTTGCACATGGCGATCACGGCTTGAAGGTCATCGATCTTCTTTCCCGTCACCCGGATCATGTCGTCCATGATCTGGGGCTGAACCTTGAGCCCGCTGTCCTTGATGGCCTTCATGATGCGCTTGGCCGTTTCGCGCTCGATCCCTTGTTGCACCTTGATGGTCTTCAGAACCAGCTTCCCGCTGGGCTGCGGTTCCGCGCTCAGGTCGTAGGCCTTGACATCGATGCGTTGTTTGGTGCTCCGCTCCAGGACGATCTTCTCGATCGCATCCAGCTTCATCGTGTCCTCCGTGCTCAACTTGATGGTGAGCGCTTTCTTGTCGAGCTCGATGCTGCTGTTGCTGCCGCGGAGGTCGTAGCGTGTCTCCACTTCACGCTTCGCGGTGTTCACGGCATTGTCCAGGGTCTGCACGTCGATCTTGCTCACGATGTCGAAGCTGGGCATGGGCGTACGATTGGGTGCCGAAAGCTACGCGCCTCGTGCGCAGCCTAGAAGCGCAGAGCGAAGCCCACCAGGGGCACGCCCAGAACGAAGAACTCGGCGAAGTCCTTGTTCACCGCGAATCCGGCGTCGAAGGCCATCTTCCGGTGGGTGAACCGCGCACCGTAGCTGAAGACACGGTAGTCCGACCGGCCGAAGGGGAACTGCCAGTTCTCCGTGACGAAGCAGATGAGGTCGGTGATGTGCCACAACCCGCTGAGCCCGATCACCGGGGAATCGGTGAGCTCCCCGTTCTCATACCCCCATCCTCCGGTCAGGGTCACGTGGAGCAGATCACCACCGAAGGTGGCCTGCATGGCCGCGATGCCTACCGTCAATGACAACGGCTCCCGATCGTTGAACGGAGGTGAGGCCGTCACCCGGGCGCCCATGGCGAAGCCGCCTAAATGCATGGACCCCTGCCCGATGCGTCCGCTTCCCCCCACACGTAAGTGAACGATGGGCCCCCCCGATCGGGTGGCGAGGCTTGTGATCAGTGAACCCACCTGTAGCCCAGCACCGATCTGGAGACCCGTCACCGGCGCGAAGTAGGCTGAGTGCATCAGGATGCTCACGTTCTGGTAATAGCCCTGCCCCCCCTCCAAGGGGATCGCGGAGGGGCCGAAGAAATAGTGGCTGTCGTGCGCAAGGGGGCTGGTGCCGCTGGACCTGAGCCTTCGTCCGCGCCTGAGCCCGTTGAGCTCATGGTCTGCGCTGCGGAGCGAGGTACCCTGGGAGCGTGGCAGGACACGCCGGTCGGATGCGTTCAGGCTCGGCGCCAGAATGAGCACAGCCCCCAGAACAAGGAGGAGGGCCAGGAGACGGTGGTTCATGGACGGTCGGCTGGGCGATAGACGTGGGTGAGTACGAAAGGTTCCCTGCACCCGACCGCCAGGTGACAAGAAAGAAGCGCGGGCATCGGCCCGCGCTTCTTTCTTGTTGCGGCTGCGATCACTTGGTCACCACCACCCGGAAGGTGGTCCGCCCACCGTCCTGGAAGTTGAGCGCGAACTGGTAGGTGCCACCGGAAAGACCGGTCACGTCCAGCACGAGGACCTCGTTGGCGATGTTGACGCGGCTCTCGGCCACCAGCTTGCCGGTCTGGTCCACGATGCGCAGGTCGGCCGCCCCGGTGAGGCCCGCAAGCGGCACGCGGATCATGTCCGTGGTCGGGTTGGGGTAGGGTGTCACGTCCACGCTGTTCAATTCGTTGATGCCGATGTTACCGGCAGGGATCATCTCCACACCAATGGCGCTGGTGACGTCCGTGCCGAAGCCGACATTGAACCAGGTGCCGCCGTCCTCGACCAAGGAAACCGGCTGGTCATACAGCGTCGTGTGCTCATCGTAGTCCAGCGTGGCGTCATAGCCCACGAACATGCCATCGGTGAGCGTATACACGCAGAAGAGGTATCGGGTGTTGTCCACCAGCACCAACGGGTCCTGGAAGGGCACGAAGATGACCTCGCTCTGGAGGTCGGACTGGTAGTAGTACTCGCCCGTGGCCTCCTCCACCAAGGTGTAGGCGGTCTGTGCAGGGAAGTTCGGGTCGCTCAGTCCGGTGAAGCTGTCAGCCCACTCATAGGCGCGCACCCCGATGAACTCGCCGTCCAAGGTGGTGCCGGTCGTGGTCGTCGCACTGGTGTAGATGCCCGTGGCGGCCATGCGGCTCGCATTGGCGTTCTGGAAGTGAATGCAGGCTTGGAAGCCGTCCAGGTCATCCCCCGGCCGGTAATGGGCGTTGGGTGTCGGCTTGCCGGTGAGCGGATCGATCGGGGCGTAGCTCAGCACGGAATCCACCCGGAAGCTGAAGGTGAAGGAATTATCCGCCATGAACTCGTCCGGGAAGGACCCCGAGGAGATGGAGTACGTCACCGTGTACAGCGCGTCCGTGTAGGAGGCCTGGGAGAATGGCGGAAGGGTCACGAACAGGCTGTCCCCCGAGGTGATGGCCGTGCCTGTCGAGGTTTGGTCGTAAAGCACCGTGCCGTTCTGTTCCACGATGGCGTTCAGGCTCGCATCGGGTTGGTCGGCCGTGCCGTAGTTGTGGATCCACAGACCCAGCTCCACGCTGAATTCGCTGGCGTTCTGCGACACAAGGGCAGGCTGTCCGCTGGCCGGCGCCACAAGCACATCGGGACGGTACGCGCTCAGGTTGTACTGGAAGAAGTTGTTGATGGAGCCGAGGAAGGCGACCACCGGGGTGCCGGCTTCCAACTCGTCCTCCACCTCAATACCATCCTCCAGGGTGATCATGGCCACCGGAATGGTCACGTTGGCACCTTGGGCACCAGCGCCCATGGCCACGGGTGCACCGCCGACCCGGTTGATGATGAACACGGCCACAGCACCGGCGTTCTGGGCGTTCAGAGCCTTCTCGCCGAACTCGCAGTCGCCGCGGTAGATCACGGCGATCTTACCGGCCACGTCCGGGCCGTTCGTCAGCGGGTTGCAGCAGAGGCTGTCGGCCACCGTGCCGTCCGTGGCCAGCGCCAGTGTATCGGTCACCGCGTTCAGCGGATCGTTCAGGTCAGGGCTGCCCCAGCCTCCACCGGGATCGGCCCAGGTGAATGAATAGCTGCCAGCGATGTTCGCCGGTTCCAACACGTTCAGGATCACCTGGCCTTGGGCGCCAAGGCCGGCCGATCCGAGCAGCAATGCGAGTAGGGTT
This sequence comes from Flavobacteriales bacterium, assembly GCA_020847755.1. Classification (GTDB taxonomy): domain Bacteria; phylum Bacteroidota; class Bacteroidia; order Flavobacteriales_F; family PHOS-HE28; genus PHOS-HE28. The sequence continues at coordinate 36,101 of JADLBK010000057.1, forward strand.
TTCTTCATGGTGGTTCGGGATGGATGGTTGAGGGTTGTTCCGCCGTTGCACGTACGCAGCCTCAGGGTGGCGGAAGGACAAGTTTAATCGATCGGTCGTTCAAACCGTCCATCACGGACCGTTCCGGTCGACACATCTCTGGGGATCAGAGGCTTACCGTGCAGGCTCCAGGGCCTTCGGCTGAGGCTCGAACCGAAGTACGGCCGAGTTCATACAGAACCGCTTGCCGGTGGGAGGGGGGCCATCGTCGAACACATGACCCAAATGGCCTCCACAACGACCGCAAAGCACCTCGGTCCTGACCATGCCGTGGCTGCGATCCTCAGCATAGAGCACACCGTCCTTCCGCTCGGGTGCGAAGAAGCTCGGCCAACCACATCCGCTCGCGAACTTGCTGTCCGCGAGGAACAACGCATTCCCGCATGCAGCGCAACGGTATCGCCCCACCTCGTTGTGATCCCATAACGCTCCGGTGAACGCCCGCTCGGTGCCTTTCTCCCGCGCGATGTGATACACCTCCGGATCAAGCACTGCTCGCCACACGCTGTCCGGAAGCTCCAGCCGGGAGGTGTCCGTCTCGCTGTAGTATGGGTTGTTCTGCATCACCGATGAAGCCGTTGGCGTTCTGCTCGGAGTCTGCAAGCAGGCTACCCATGCCAGCGACAGGGCGGCCACAGGGCCGGGCCAGCGCAGGGATGGAGGCATCGCTTTAGCCGATGACCTCGGCCTTCGGATACTTCTTTCGCCAGAACTCAAACGTCTTCATGCTCTTCAGGTGCACGATGGTCCTACCGTCGAGGCGCACTTTAATGGTCTTCCCGTCGGGGACGGGCTGGGTCAGGATGAGGGTCTTCTTGCGGGGCATGGCCTCGGAGTTCTGTCGCTGCGATGGTACGAAGAATCGTGCCGGATCCGACCTGCGCCCGTACGAACGGTTGATCCAGCGGGTTGATCGGCACGTGATCGTCCCGGCACCGCTGTTCTGGCGGGTTTTGTAGTTGGTGCATGACGATCTGTCCATGGTCGGGTCGGCTTCGCTTGTTCGCGCTCGGCGCTGCTCGAGCGCGTCCGGGCCCCGGTCGATCAATCAACATGCGTGGGGCCAAAGCTGCCGGAGCGCACCTTGCGCTTGCCGATCGTCAGTGATATGCAACGCGTGAGGCGGGTGGCTTTCCGATCATGGTCGTTCGGCAGGTGGTCACGGTCGCACAATCGGCACGGATCATGCGTTCCCTCTGCACCATGGAACGTGAGACCATCATCCAAAGGACCTTGCTCGTGGACGCTTCGCCGCGGGCCATTTGGCGCGTGTTGACCGAGCCGCAATTGACCAAACTCTACCTGGAGGGCTCCCAAGCCCGAAGCTCATGGAAACCGGGTGCGCCGGTGGTCTGGGTGGACAAGACGGATGGACAGGAGCGTGTGCGTGCGAAGGGTATTGTCATGGCCTGCCAGACCGAGCGCCGTCTGCGTTACACGTGTCTCCTGGTGGACAGCGACCTTCCCGATGAACCGGCCAGCTACACCACTGTGGACATCCTTCTTGAACCGGAACGTGATGGCCGTACACGATTGGAGCTTTGGCATGGTGACTTCGCCGGGTTGCCTCAGGACGTTCGCAGGGCGCGGGAGGCCGGTCGGGAATGGGTGGAGGTGCTTGTTGGCATCAAACGCACGGCCGAGGAGCAACAGGACCAGATGGCCGCCTGAGCATGGGCCATCATCCGGACCGCGTGGTCCTCACCGTGGATGCCGTCATTACCGATGGCGAGTGTCGTGTGCTGGTGATGGAACGCGGCACCGATCCCTTTCGCGGCACGTGGGTCTTCCCCGGAGGTCTGGTCGATCCCGGTGAGACCGTTGAGCAGGCCTGCATCCGCGAAGTGCGTGAGGAGTTGGGCCTCGAGGTGAAGCTCACTGGCCTCATAGGCATCTACTCGGAACCCGGACGTGATCCGCGCGGGTCCTTCGTGAGCATTGCCTACCGCGCCGAAGTGGTGTGCGGCATTCCCACCGTGACCGCCGAGGCCCGTGCGCACCGCTGGCTGGATCCGGATGAGGTAGTGCCCATGGGCTTCGACCACGCCCGCATCCTCGCCGACCACCGCGCTCAGATCCGCGCCTGATACGTGTACAACTCGTAGTAGCGGCCTTCCTTGGCGATCAGCTCGGCGTGCGTGCCGCGCTCCACGATGCGCCCCTGCTCGATCACCAGGATCTCCGTGGCCTGCCGGATCGTGCTCAGCCGGTGTGCGATCACGAAGGTGGTGCGGTCCTTCACCAGCGCGTTCAAGCTCTTCTGGATCAGTGCCTCGCTCTCGGTGTCCAGGTTGCTGGTGGCCTCATCCAGGATCAGGATCTTCGGGTCTGCCAGCATGGCGCGCGCGATGGCCACACGCTGCCGCTGGCCGCCGCTGAGCTTCACCCCGCGCTCGCCGATCACGGTGTCCAGTCCCAGCTCCATGCGGTCGGTGAACTCGTTCACGTACGCCCCGGTCACGGCCTTCATCAATTGCTCCTCGGTGGCGTCGGGGCGGGGGAAGAGGATGTTCGCGCGGATGGTGCCCTCGAAGAGGAAGTCGTCCTGCAGCACCACGCCGAGGTGCTTCCGGTAGCTGCTCAGGCGCACCTTGCTGAGGTCGTGCCCATCGATGGTGACGGTGCCGGCGGTGGGCGTAAGGTAGGTGGCCACCAGTCCGGCAATGGTGCTCTTGCCACTGCCGCTGGTGCCCACCAGCGCGATCACGGATCCCTTGGTGGCGCTGAAGTCGATGCCGTGCAGCACCTCCTTGCCCTCTTCGTAGGCGAAGCGTACGTCGCGGAAGGCAATGTCCCCACGAACCTCGTCCAGTACGATGGGACGTTCATCGGCGATGTCCTCCGGTTGCATGTTCATGATCTCCTCGGTTCGGTCCAGCCCTGCGAAGGCCTCGGTGAGCTGGCTGCCGATGTTGCTCATCTGCACGATGGGCGCGATCATGAAGCCCAGCAGCACGGTGAACTGCACGAACTCGCCGCTGGTGAGCTCGCCCCCCACCATCTGGTAGGCACCGATGCCCATGATGCCCGCGCTGGCCAGCCCGAGCAACAGGGTGCTCATGCTGCTGATGAAGGAGGTGGCGGTGAGGCTGGTCTTCACGTTGTCGAACAACCGCTGCACGCCCTGTTCGAAGGTGCGGTTCTCCTGCTCCTCCGCGCCGAAGCCCTTGATCACGCGCACGCCATTGAGCGACTCCGTCAATCGTCCGGTCACCTCCGCATTGATCACGCCGCGGGTGCGGAAAATGGGGCGTATGCGGCCGAAGGCCTTCATGGCGATGAACGCGAAGAAGCCCACGGGCACCAGCGTGAAGAGCGTCATCCACGGACTGATGTAGATCAACCACACCAGCGAGATCAGCGCGGTGAGCGTGCCGCCGATCAGCTGCACCAGGCCGGTGCCCACCAGGTTGCGCACGCCCTCCACATCGCTCATGATGCGGCTCACCAGCGCACCGCTCTTGGTGTTGTCGAAGAAGCTGGTGGGCAGCGAGAGGATCTTGCGCTGCACCTGCGTGCGCAACTGGCTGATGAGCAGCTGTGCTTCCACGCTCAGCAATTGAGTGAGGGCATAGCTCGAGACGCTCTGTACGATGAGCGCGCCCACCACCGCGCCCAGCAGCACCCAGAGCGTTTGCAGGTCGCCCTGTCCCACCACATCGTCCAGCAGGTACTTGGTGCTTCCCGGCAGCACCATGCCCGCCACGCGGCTCACCACGATCAGCAGCAGGCCCAGGAGCATCTGCCTGCGCCGTGGCCAGATGTACTGCCAGAATGCCGTGCGCCAGGTGACTTTGCGCTCCGCCTTGGGCAATTCGCCGGCCTGGGCGCGGATCTTTGCTTTGGGACCGTTCGGTGTGCGCTCGGCGCGGGATGTGGGGAGTTTCGTCGAGGTAGGGAGCATGGGAGGTCGGCCTGCAGCCCAATAACGGGCCGATCGACTTCATCCGCCGGATCGTCAGTACCTGCCCGGTACCGACCTTGCGGCGCCAGAGCGCACCAGCGTTCCCGGCCAACGCCATGAAGATGCGCATCAACAAGCTGCTCGACCGGGCGCTGATCCCCAACAACGGAGGCGAACTGCTGCTCTATCAGCGCGGCGACGAATACGCCATCGAGGTGGTCGGCATCCGCGGTGAGCTGATGAGCACCGCCATCCATGGTTCGGAGGATGCGCTGGCGGAGCTGGCCCTCGCGCGCCTGAAGTCCCCGAAGGAGGCCCATGTGGTGATCGGCGGGCTCGGCATGGGCTTCACACTGGCCACCGTGCTGCGCTTGGTAGGCGACAAAGGCAAGGTGATCGTGGCCGAACTCGTGCCCGAGGTCATCAAATGGAACCAAGGGCCCATGGGCGAGCGTTCGGGGCACCCGCTGAAGGACCCGCGCACCATCGTGCATCAGGGCGACGTGCTCGAACTGATCCGCGCCGGCAACGGGAGCTATGATGCCATCCTGCTCGACACGGACAACGGTCCCGAGGGACTCACGCAGGCCGCCAACAACCGCTTGTATTCGCACCGTGGACTGCAGTCGGCCTACAGGGCCCTGCGCCCTGGTGGCGTGCTCGCCGTGTGGTCCACCGACCAGCACGATCCATTCACCCGTCGCTTGCAGCTGGCGGGTTTCCGGGTGAAGGAGGAGAAGGTCTTCGCGCACCGGAACAAGGGCACCAAGCACCACCTCTGGTTCGCCATGCGGCCGTGAGGCTCAGTGCTTGAACCGCACGAAGAGCCGCCCGAAGTTGTCGCGGTCCTTGTCGATGCGGTGGTAGGTCTTCTTCACTTCGGGTAGCTGCAGGAAGCGCAGCACCTTCTTTTTCAATTGTCCGCTGCCCTTGCCGGGAATGATCTCCAGCATGTCGATCCGACGATCGATGCAGAAGTCCATGGCTTCGCGCAAGGCCCTGTCGATCTGGTCGCCCTTGTTGAAAAGGTCGTGGAGGTCGAGCTTGTGCTTGCTCATGCGTTATCCGGAAAGGTCAGGGGAGCTTGATCCCTTTTTCACGCATCTGCTCCAATAGCTTGGCGGGGATGGGACGGCAGGCACAATGCTGTACATGCTCCAAGTGCCACTTCACACGCTGCTCGAAGGTCGCTTTCGGCGGCATGGGATGCTTCAAGTGCCACTCCTTGTTGAGCTTCTGCATCAGGGTCTCGGCTCGTGTGCGAAGTACTCCTGGTACCACGTCTTCTCCCAATGGTCACGTTCGTCGGTGAGCATGTCCGTCCCGTCAAGCAGATCGCGCAGCTTCCGCAACGAGCGGTCGTCGCGCTGCGAGATCACCGGGATGCCCGCGCGGATCAGGGCTGCGGCCGCCACACCGGGCCCCTGCTGGTACACCTTGTCCGGGGCGAAGCGCGAGCCCAGGTAGGTCACCGTGCTGCCGCAGGCTCCGCTCATGTCCATCAGGATCGCCACATCCACCTGCTCGCGCAGGGCGCGGTCGCGCATCGCGTACGCGGCCCGCACCATGCCTTCGGTCCAGTCCGTACCATCCTCGGCCAGCGAACGGGCCTTGCCGTCCAGCACATCGAAGCCGTTGCCGCCGTGGCTGTCGGGCGTCATGCGCGGTGTGCCGAACGCGAAGTCCTCGGGGCAGAACTTCACCAGCTTCACTTCCGGACGTACCAGCCAAGCGCGCAGCGGCGTATGGTCGCCGTTGGTGCTGCCGTCCACGCCGCAGTGGATGCCGCCGAGGCAGGCGCTCATCATCACCACCAAGGGCTGATCAGCCGTGGGGCGTGGCCGCTGGAAGAAGGCAGGGTCGGGGAGGTGGTGCGGTCTGTGCATCGCTCATCCATTCCAAGCGAAACACCCGTCACTCGGTCACTTCGCCGGCAGGGGGCTTCCCACCGGCACGGCGCAATCATGGCCGGGCTGGCCGTGCGGGGGATTAAGTCCTGCGGGTGTTGCGGCCTGGGTCGGGGACGAATTGCTCATCACCGGGGAGGATATGGTCTGCGTGGCGGCGGCGGCGGGTGCAGCGCTGGAGAGTGATGCGCCGACCGGGATCTCACAGCGATGGCCGGGTTGGCCGTGCGGTGGATTGGGGTCGGAGACCGCTCCTGCGCTGGCTGCGGGAGCTTGGGCATCCACAGGTGCCGACGTGATCGAGGTCGTTGGGGTGAAAGGAGGCGCGGTCACGGCCGGTGCGGTGGTCGAGGCCGGGGTGGTGCTGTCCGTACTGTCCTCATGCTGGGAAGAACAGGCGGAAAGGGCGATCATGAGCGAGAGTCCGAGGAGGTGGCTGGGATGCATGATGAAACCTCGCCGGGATCGTGATTTGGCACCGGGGAGCGCTACAAGGTAGGCAACTCACCAGCGGTACGTTCCCAAATGGCCGGTGCTTCCGTTTACGCGATGGTGGCTGCACCGCGGATCCGTCATCGGTCAAGGCATTCTCGACCGTGTCACCACCCGCTCGCCAGCCACCATGAAGGTGCCGCTGCCCTCGTGGTGCAGCGTGCTGGGACGTTTCACGGCGGGGTCACGCCAAGCCTTCACCACCTCCAGCACCAAGAAGCAATAGGCCTTTGCCAGGCGCTTGTCCACCACGCGGCACTCCAGGTTCGCGAAGCACTCGTCGATCAGCGGTGCGCCCACCATGGAGGCGGGCCGTGGCGTCAGTCCGAAGCGTGCGAACTTGTCGGTATCGCGTCCGCTGGTGTTCCCGCAGCCGACGACCGCATCCAGCAGGTCCTTGGTCGGTATGTTGATCACGCACTCACCGCTGGCCTTCAGCAGGCCGTGGCTGAAGTCGCGGTCGCTCACCACGCAGCCCACCAGCGGCGGCTCGAACTCCATCGGCACGTGCCAGCTCATCGTCATCACGTCCACGCGACCGCGGTGTGCGGTGGTCAGCAGCACCACGGGGCCGGGCTCCAGCAGGGCATGGACCTTGGAAAGTGGAAGGGGACGTTTGACCATGTCCGCGATCGTCCGGTAACGCCTTTGCGCGACTCCATTGGACCCACAATGGTCAGCGTGTGGGCGGAAAGCGCCCCTGATGAAGGTCAGGTCCCCTGTGGGCCGCTCTCCACGTACTTCGGGTAGACCGGCCGAAGGCCCATCAACCTGGCCAACGGCTTGATCACGGCGAAGAGCACACGCTGGACGGGATATGGCGGTCGCGCGATCCGATAGACGTGCCGGAAATGGTCGGCCAGCAGTGCGGTCTGCGGCAGGCTGGGCATGCCCTTGGCGTTGACCTTCCCATCCATCGCCAGCCCGAACGCGGTCTCGAAGAAGACCTCGGTGTCCATGGCGGGACGCACCTGCCAGTTCACCACAGCGGGCTTATCGCTGGCGTTCCACATGCTGTGGACCGTATTGGCGGGCACATGCAGCGTGTCCCCGGCCTGCAGCGTGCGCGATCCGCCCTTCATTCGTACAGTGATCGTGCCTTCGAGTACCGTGAAATCCTCCCGTTGTCGAGGGTGATAGTGGGGCACGGGTTCGGTGGATCCGGCCCGCAACATCGAGATCATCTCCAGCACTTCACCACCTGTTCCTTCGGCGGTGCGGACGAACCGCAGGCTCTGTCCGGTGATGGGGTTGATCACTTCCTTGCCTGGGTAAGCCATTATGCAAAGGTTTATCCTTCCGTCCGTTGCTCTCTCTTCGCGTTGAAGATCGCCAAAGCATGGTCTGGGGATACGGTCCGGTGATCAGATCCTCGTCAGGTGCATCTTCCCGATCATCTCCACCTGTTTCGCGGGCATTGCCGCCTTCTTCGCGAAGGTCTTCCACTTCTTCACGCCGGCCTTCACCTCGTCGATGATCGCCGCGGCCTTCTTGATGTTCATGGCCTTCGCCACGGTCAGCAGGTCGTCGCGGGTGATGCCCGTGCGCTTACCGTTCATGCTCATCTGGTGCTGCCGCAGCCACAGGCTTTCCGGGTGGTAGGCGTAGGTCACGTCATAGGCCGGTGCGAGGTGCCAGTCGCCCTGCGGGTCCATCAGGAAGCTGATGTTCTTCGTGTGGTCATCGCAGTTCATGGCCACCACGTTGAAGCACATGCGGCGGAAGAGCTCCACGGCGGCGGGGTAGGGCAGGCCCAGCACGCGCATCACCTGGAAGGCCTGCTCGTAGCTGTGCGCCAGCGGCTGGTTGTAGTCCATGTGGGCGATGCCGCAGAGCGTGGCCATGTGCAGCTTGTGCACCGTGCCTTCTGCGTCGCGCACCCGGTCGAAGCGTTGGGTCAGGAAGTGCGCGCGCCCGTGCTCCTCCAGCAGGCGACAAGGCATCATCTCCACGCCGCAGGCCCGCGCCATCAGGTGGTAGGCATACTCGATGCGGCCGTAGCCCTTGGGGTCGCCGAGCTTCTCGTTGGTCACCCCGTCGAACTTGATCAGGCAATAGGTGAAGCCCGGCAGCCCATCCACTTGACCGCTGCGCACCTCGCCGGTCTCCGCGTTGAAGGCCACGATCGCCTTGGCCCGCGCGCCGCCCGCCGAGGTGCCCACCTGCAGGAGGTCCAGCAAGGCTTCGGCGCGGTCTTTCTTCTTCTGGTTGGTGCGGAAGGCCGCGCGCTCGTACAGCACGTTGTTGGCCACGCGCACCAGTTCCTCCACTTCCAGGGCTTCGCTGCTCGCTTCCCAGTCGTTGTGCGCTGGCTCGAACTCCAGCGCGCCCATGCCGCGGCGACCGGTGTAGCACAGGCGTTCCACGGGGTTGGCGCTGCCGGGCGTGCGCTGCTGGGTGGCCAGCCACGCGTTCAGGATCTGCTCGCCGAAGCGGTCGGGCAGGCTGTCGGCCAGCAGGCCCGGCAGCCCGCGGAAGGTCTCGTCGCGCACATCGCCGAAGCTGAAGACCGTGGCGCCGTCGCCGGCCTGCGACAGCGGCATCATGATCGGCGCCACGTCCAGCCCCGACCGGCAGAACGCTGCATCGTACTGGAACTCGGCCCGCTGGCGCTCCTCGTTCCAGATCACGGCGCCCACGGTGCGGCCCCACAGGCTCACCCGCGCCTTGGTCACCATGTGCTTTTGGGTTTGGGCGGCACGATGGTGGGCTTGTGCCGCGAGGCCCGCTTGCGCTGCTTGGCGAGGTACTTCGTTTCCTGCTCCAGGGCCATCATGGGGGTGATGCGCGGCTCCTCGTGGAAGCCATCGAGCACCTCCAGCCGCCCGATGGCGCGCAGCACCTGCACCACGGTGAGCAATGTGGCGGCCCTGCCGGCCTCCAGCTTCACCACGGTGGTGCGGTCCAGGCCGGCGCGGGTGGCCACCTCGGCCTGGCTCAGGTTGCGCTCCAGCCGCATGCGACGAAGCTCCGTGCCCAGCCGCTCCACCGCCTGGGTGTCGCTCAGGGCCCGCCAGTTGATGTTGCTTGTAACCATCGTAAATGGTGCTTTAGTGTACTAACGATGTGTTAACGCCACAAGTATACGCATTTTTCACCGGTCCGTTACATAACAACGATGCCCGCGAGCATCATACTATGAACAAATGGCAAACAATGATGCGTTAGAGCAACTATGATGGATTGGAAAATCAGATAATGAGAAGATGAGAAGAGCGCATGCTGGGGTGGCTCGGGCACGTGACCCCATTGTCTGATCATCTGATCGGCATGAGGGCGTGCCCCGGCTCATCCCTTCGCTTCGCAAAGCCTTCACTCGGGAGCAGCCGGGTCCGGCTTTCCCCTTCAAGTCCTCGGCCGGATTACCGGTCTCCGGGCTTTCCGGTCCAATCCGTCACGCGAAATGCGGAGCCTACTCTAACAGAGAATGTTCTACCCCTTCAACAGCGCTTTCAGGTCCTCTATACTCAGCAATGGCTTTTTGCGATGGAGCATCGCGTGGCAGTTGGGGCAGACGGGTCTCATGTCATGCACAGGGTCCGGTGCATGTGCTTTGCGCGTTTCGGCGAGAGGATTCAGGTGATGCACATGTATGAACCCCTCCCCAAGACTTCCGTAGCGATCCTTGAAATCGAATCCACATACTGCGCATGCCGCACCGTGATGTGCGATGCACGCCGAACGATTCCGCGGGTCTCGCTCGTATCGCGTCATCCGAACCGTGTACGCCGTTCCTTCAATGAACTGGAAGGAAGATTCCTCCGGTGCGGCGTTCTCGTCTCCGAGAATAGCAGCCCATGCGGATTCGAGCTTGGCGACGCAATCCTCGCGCACAAAGGTCCCGGATGACTGCGGCGTCCAATGCTGCTGTGGCATCAATGACCTGAGCATGTTCAATGGGAGGATCAATTGTTCCGGCCTGAACAACCGGTCGTATTCGATATCCACGTACAGGGTTGAACGTTCCGATCCGTCCCAATGTGGTTTGGATTCCGGTTCGCTCGTGACCCATCCGGAGGCCATTATCCCTCGCGGTTCCATACCAAGATGAAGTAGATAGAACCGGTCGCCTCGTGCGATATCCTTCGAACGCCCAACGCTCCATTGGTCATCGCGTGATCCAAGTCGATTTGTCTCATCGACCATTTCATCCAGGTTCACCCATTCCCATTTCTTGGGATTCCATGTCAACAGTATGGTCTTGGGCTCACGCATCGTCTCAATGATGAGATGCGTTCAACGCCTCAATGATCCCCTTCGCCGCCTTCGGGATCTTGGTTCCCGGCCCATAGACATCGAAACAGCCGGCCTTCTTCAGGAAGTCGAAATCGTTTGGAGGGATCACACCACCGGCCACCACGAGGATGTCGTGCCTGTTGTAGGTCTCGCGCAGTTCCTTGATCACCTCGGGCACCAGGGTCTTGTGGCCACCGGCCAGGCTGCTCACGCCCAGCACATGCACGTCGTTCTCGATGGCCTGCTTGGCCACTTCCTGCGGCGTCTGGAACAGGGGGCCGATGTCCACATCGAAGCCGATGTCGGC
>JADLBK010000058.1 GCA_020847755.1 Flavobacteriales bacterium
GCAGCTTCACCAGGCGGCTGTTGCTCTTCACGAAAAGCAGGTCGTTGGCGCTGCCCTGGTTCTCCACCAGGTTGAACAGCAGGTCGCGCTCCTTGAGCACCTCGGCCTCCTTCTTGTGCTTGTACAGCGCCATCTCGATCGACGTGTGGATGTCGATCTCCTTGAAGGGCTTGATGATGTACCCGTAGGGCTGGGTGACCTTGGCCTTGTTCAGGGTGCTCTCGTCGGCATAGGCCGTCAGGAAGATCACCGGGATGTTGGTCTCCTGGCGGATCTGCGTGGCGGCCTCGATCCCGTTCATCTCCCCCTTGAGCATGATGTCCATGAGGATGATGTCCGGTTGGGCCTCCACGGCCAGCTTCACGGCCTGTTCGCCCGTTGCTGCGGCGCCCACGACATTGTAGCCCAGCTTCTTGAGGCTGTGCTGGATGTCCTTGCTCACGATGCTTTCGTCCTCAACGACCAGGACATTGGTCTGGGCCATGTGCGCGCGCTACTTGATGCGATCAAAAGTAAGGAAATACCGCACCCCGGGGCCGCTGTGGCGTTCCAGGCGGGCATCGAGCTGTTCGCTGAGGGTGGCCACGAGCTGCAGGCCGAGGTTCGCGTCGCGTTCGGCATCGAAGCCCTGGGGCAGCCCGATGCCATCATCGGCCACCTCCACGGTGACGCGCCCATCCCGGCAGGACAATGCGATGGTGATGACGCCCGCCTCACCGTCCGGATAGCCGTGCTTGAGGGCGTTGCTGATCAGTTCGTTGAGGATGAGCCCGCACGGGATGGCCTGGTCCAGCACAAGCTCCACCCGCTCCAGGTCGGTGCGCAGCTCCACCTTGCCGCTGAGGCTGTAGCTGAGCACCAGGTTGCGGGCCAGGCGATCGATGTACGTCGACAGGTCCACGCTGCTGAAGGTCTTGTTCTGGTAGAGGCTCTCGTGGATGAAGCTCATCGATCGGATGCGGTCCTGGCTCTCGCGGATCAGGTCGAGCATGCGCGGATCGTGCCCCACGTAGGCGGTCTGCAGGTTGAGGATGCTGCTGATGATCTGGAGGTTGTTCTTCACGCGGTGGTGCACCTCCTTGAGCAACACCTCGTTCTCGCGCAGGCGTTCGATCAGCTGGCGCTCGGCCTCCTTCTTGTCGGTGATCCCGTAGGCCAGGCAGCTGATCTCGGACACGTGACCGTCCACCCGGATGGGGTTCAGGAAGTTCTCCACCCAGCGGGTACGGCCGTCGGTGTCGTGCATCTCCACCTCGAACTGGCGGGGCTTCCCCTTCATGGCGGCCTCATAGTGCGTGCGGATCGAACGGCGCTCGGCCGGGGCCACGCGTTCGAGCATGTGCTCCAGGAAGGCGTCGCCCACCCGTGGGGTGTAACCGAAGGCTTCCGCACTGCTCTCGCGGAAATGGTCGTTCAACGAGGTGATGCGGAATTCCCGGTCAAGGGTCCACACCATCATGTTGGCGCTGTTCTCGAAGATGGCCGTCAGGCGGGCGGCCTGGTCGCGCACGGTGCGTTCGGCCAGTTTCTGTTCGGTGATCTCGTGCCCCACGCCGAAGACCTCGCGCACGCGCCCGTCGGCGCTGAACACCGGGCTCAGGAAGACCTCATTGCTCACATACCGTCCTTGTGCGTCGGTGAGTTCGGTCTCGAAGCGGAGCGGCCGGCCCGTGAAGGCCTCGCGGTATTTCTCCTCCCAGAACGCGTGATACGACTCGCTGGCAAAGCGCCTGCGGGGGATGTTGCCGTCGCGGTTGACCTCCGGGCGTGTGCCATAGAGGCGTTCGATCATGCGTGCATAGCCCTGGTTGAAACTGGTGAGGGCGATGCGTTCATCCACGCTCCAGAACATGTGCTCGCTGCTCTCAAAGAGCGCACGGAGCTTGGCCTCCTGTTTCTCCACCTGCCCACGGGCCTCGTGCTCGCGGGTGACATCGCGGAAGATGCCGCGCGTGGCCACGGGCCGTCCATCCACCCGGCGCACATTGCGCTTGCCCTCCACGGTGATGCGCCTGCCGTCCTTGGCCAGCAGCACGGTGGTGATGGTTCCGCCCGGATCCCCGGCGAAGGCCTCCTCGAACTGGGCGCGAAAAGCCTCCCGATGATCCGGATGCACCACATCCCACACCATGAGGTGCGCGACCTCCTCGGCGGTGTAGCCGAGCGCTTCGCGCCAGGCCCTGTTCACGTACTCGAAGCGGCCTTCGGGGGTCACGCTCTGGATCAGGTCCGTGGCGTTCTCGAACAGGTCGCGGTACCGCTCCTCGCTGGCCCGCAACGCCTCCTGGTCCCGTTTGGCGTGGGTGATGTCGCGGCTCACGCCCATGCTGCCCAGCAGCGATCCCTGCTCGTCGTACAACCGGGAGGCGGCCAGGAAGGTGAGGAAGGTCTCGCCGCGATGGTCGATGTTGTGCACTTCGCCGGCAAAGGCCCCGTGGGCGTTGAGCTCGGCCTGGATGCGGGCATGCTCCTCCTCCCGGGCGTAGAGCATGCGGGCGGGGCGGCCGAGCACCTCCTCCGCTTCATATCCGAAGCGCACCATGGCCGCCGGGTTGAACTCGGTGATGAGCCCGGCCTCGTCCACGGCGATGATCATGTCCAGGGAGCTGTCCACCAGGCTGCGGGCGAACCGGCGCGACCGGCGCAGTTCCTCCTGAGTGCGCCGGTGGTCCATGATCTCCTGCCGCAGCACGCGGTTCACCTCCTCGGCCATCTGGGCGCGCAGACCCGCATGCATGGTGGCGCGCATGCGTTCGGCGTCGCGCAGATGCACCTGAACGGCCGGGGCGCCTTCATGGAAGGTGCGGGAAGCGGACAGGAGAACGCGTGACCGTGAGCCGTCGGCCCGCACCAGGTCCAGTTCCACGGGCGTCCCCTGGCCATCGCGCCGTGCATCGGACAGGCAGCCGGACAGCACGGAACGCTGGGCGGGTTCCACGGCATCGGCCAGGATCGCTCCGGCGCTGGGTGCACCCAACAACAGGTCGGCCGCGGGATTGCCATAGCGCACGACGCCCTCCTGGACGATGAGGATGCCCTCGGGCGCATGCTCCACCAGGCGGCGGTAGTTGTCGAGCAGCGCCTGTTGTTCCAGCTCCGCCTGCACCTGGGGCGAGCGATCGATCAACGTGCCCGCGATGGTGGTGATGCCTTCCTCGGTACGGTCCAGGTAGACGTTCTCCAGCACATGCACGGTGCGGCCGCTGTAATGGCGCAGGCGGATGGTGTGGTTGATCAGGTGCCCGCGATCGGTGAGCTCGCGCAGGTATTCGGTGCGGTCCGCTTCGTTCAGGTACAGCACGACGGCGTTCACCCGCATCAACGCATCACGATCGGGATAGCCCAGGATGCGGGCCATCGAGGCGTTGCACTCCAGGAAGCGCCCGTCCAGCGTGGTGCGGAACACCCCGGCCATGTTGCGGTCCACCAGGTCCTCGTACTGACGCCGAAGGTCCAGGTAGGCCTTGGCCAGCTCCTGGGTCCGTGACGCGTCCGCTCCGGCCGTTCCGCTCATCGGGTCGAACTTACACAGGCAGCTGTCGATCGCGCCTGCGTTCGATCACGGCGTGTCGCCTCCGCTGTCGAACGGCGGCGGTACCCGGGTGCCGTCGATCTTCACCTCCTGGCCGTCCTTGTACCGGATGGTGATCAGCAGCTGCCCTTCGGGCGACCAGTGCTCGAAGTCACCCTGCTGAAGACCCATGTCATAGCGACCCTCCAGGCGCAACTGCCCGTTGGGCCACCACCACCGATGCCGTCCGTTGGGCTCATCGCCCACGAAGGAGCCCTCGAAGCTGCGCTTGCCGTTCTCGTAGGTGTGGCGCCACTCCCCATCCTTCAACCCGTCCCGGTAGGCCCCTTCCTCGGTATGGTCGCCCACGCGGTAGAACCACCTTCCCTCGCGCTTGCCATCGATGTACTCGCCCTGGGTGATCACGTGGCCCTCTTCGTCATACTCCACCGAGGCCCCATCCTCCCGGCCTTTCCGATAGTTCTCCTCCCGATGCAGCTTGCCGCTCTCGTAGAACCACTTCCACAGGTTCTGGGCCTGACCCGCCTGGTAGCGCCCCTTCTGCTCCACGGCACCACTTCGGTGGAAGAAGGTCCACTCGCCTTCCCGTTTGCCGTCCTTGTACTCGCCTTCAGCGCGCTTCTCCCCGGTCACATAGTATTCCGTCCAGCGACCCTGGGGCACACCCCGCTCATCCACCGGTCCCTCGCGCATCAGGCGGTCATCGGTGAAGATGGCCGCGGACCGCACCTGGCCCTGCTCGTCGTATTCACGGAACAGGCCTTCCCGGGTGCCCTGCTTGCTGTAGCTGCCGATGCTGGCCACACGCCCGTTGGGGTGATAGGTGTTCTTGATGGTCAGCGTCATCGCCGCGCGTGAGCCGGTGTCCACCTGGTCCTGGTCGTACTTCACCATCTGCTTCAGGCTGCCGCTGGCGTCATACTCCTTGTAGATGCCCTGCCGCTTGTCGTCCACATAGGTGCATTCCCACCTCACCTTTCCATTGGCGTGGAACTCCTTCCAGGGTCCCTGCTTCAGCCCGGCGGCATCGATGCGGTTGATGGGCTCACGCTTGCGGAGCATGCCGCCACCATAGCTCAGCAAGGCGACCAACCGGCCATCCTCGGCATACTCGTACCCCCTCCCCTCCTCCTTGCCGGCCACGAAGGGCACCACCTTGTGCACCTTACCGTTGGCGTGGTAATAGGTGCTGTTGCCCTCGCGCACATCGGCCACGAAACGTTCTTCGCTCACCAGAGCACCGGAAGCGTCGTACTTGCGCTGCGCGCCGTTCTTGCGGCCTTCGGTGTACTCGATCGTGGAACTGAGCCAGCCCTCCGGCGCATAGAACTTCCACAGGCTGTCCAGTTGGAACCGTTGGCGGCCACCTTCGGAGCGCAGCACGCCGTTCTCGTAGTAGGTCTTCCAGTAGCCTTCGGGTTTGCCGTCCACCAGCATGCCCTCGCTGCTGACGGTGCCGTTGGCATGGCGGTATTGGGTGAAGCCGTCCTGAGCGGTCGCCACAAAGGTGGAGCACAACGTCACGGCCACAACGATCATCCGATACATGGCACGTATCCCATGAATACATTCTTTAAAGAGAATGGATGATATAGTAGGGGCTGTGAACACGGTGGATGATCGGTGGGCCGTCGGCTTGCCGGAACGGGTTATCAAAAGTAGTTCACCGTGGCGCGCGGTCCTGTGGATGGCGGGTACTTCGCTGACCCGCGGTGGGCGTGGAACAGTCATCGGTCATCCACGATCGTGGAGAACGCCCGGTGGCGGCACGGTTGAAAACCCGCACCCCTTGCCCGGGTCCGTTCCGGTGGGATCGTCGGTGCACAACCCGGTAGAAGATCCGCTTGCTGTTGACGATCCCCTGGCGTATGAAGACGTGGATAACTCGTGCACCACAATAGTTGTTGGTCGATCATCCACAGTGATCGACCATGATCGACGATCGGATCGTGGACAAGTGGCCGGGGGTATCTTTGAGGCATGACACAACACATCGCCGTAGGCAGCGATCATGCAGGTTTGGACCTGAAGCACGCGGTGAAGGATCATCTTCGGGCACGAGGGGTGGAGGTGACGGACAAGGGCACCCACGTGCGGGAGAGCGTGGACTATCCGGACCATGCGCATGCAGTGGCGGCCGCAGTGGCTGGGCACCAGGCCGAGCTGGGCATTCTCATCTGCGGCAGTGGCAACGGGGTGGCCATCACCGCCAACAAGCACCGGGGTGTGCGGGCAGCCCTGGCCTGGCTGCCCGAGCTCGGCCGCCTGGCCCGCGAGCACAACAACGCCAACGTGCTGGCCCTTCCGGCCCGGTTCATCAGCGTGGAGCAGGCCCTTGCCGTGGTGGATGCCTTTCTTGATGCCCGCTTCGAAGGAGGCCGCCATCAGGTGCGGGTGGAGAAGATCGAACAGGCATGAAGAGGCTCCTCGGGTGCGGGCTCCTCGCCGTCCTGCTGCTGGGTGCCGCACAGGCCCAGGTGGACAGCGTGGCCCTGCGGTACGCCTCCACCATCACGGCGGTGGACCTCATGCGGCATCTGGGCATCCTGGCCAGCGATGCCTATGAGGGCCGTGAGGCCGGCCAGCGCGGGCAGAAGATGGCCGCGGATTACCTGCGTGAACAGTTCCAGGCCTTCGGCATCCCCGAGGTGCCGGACGGCGCCGCCCGCGGCATCAAGCAGGGCTATTTCCAGCCCTTCGTGCTGGAGGTGCGGCGCCCCGGTGGCATCGTGGTGAAGGTGGCCGGCAAGCCCTTCCGCTACCTGGAGGGGATGTTCTACTTCAACGAGCGGCTGGAACAGGAGCTGCGCGTGGAACAGGCGCTGATGGTGTGCGCCCCCGCAGGGCTGCCGCCGGACACCGTGCTGCGCGGCCACGACCTGAAAGGGACGGCCCTGCTGGTGGTGGACCGCGGGTCGACCGGCACATCCCCCCTGGCCACCATGAGCGCATGGACCGCGGCCGCCGAGCAGGCCGGGGCCGCAGTGCTCTTCTTCGCCACCCCGGCCTTCGAGGAGCTTCGCAGCACCTATGGCCACCACCTCTCCAGTGCACGCATGCGGCTGGCGGGCGACGAAGGTGAACGGGCCCGGCGACGGCCCGAACGCGCGGGCGCGCTGCAGGTGATCGTGGCGGGACCCGGCCTGCGCGATGCGTTGCTGGACCGCGCGGGTTGGACCCAGGCCCGCCTGCTGAAACGCGCCCGCCGCCGCCCGGTCACGGCCGCGTTCGCGCCCGACCTGGTCCTGAGCGCCACACCCCTGCGGAGCGAGCTGATCAGCGAGAACGTGCTGGCCTATGTGGAGGGGGGCGACCTCAAGGAGGAGCTTGTCGTGGTGACCGCGCACTACGACCACATCGGCAAGGACGGCAGCGAGGTGTACAACGGGGCCGACGACGATGGCAGCGGCACGGTGGCGCTGTTGGAAATGGCCGAGGCGTTCGCCCGCGCGAAGGCCGACGGGCATGGCCCTCGCCGCAGCGTGCTCTTCATGCCGGTGAGCGCCGAGGAGAAAGGCCTGCTCGGTTCGCAGTACTACAGCGAGCATCCGGTCTTTCCGCTGGACCGCACGGTGGCCGACCTCAACATCGACATGATCGGTCGGCGGGACAGCGCGCATGCCACCGGGGCGCCCTACGTGTACGTGATCGGCAGCGACCGCATGAGCACCGAGCTGCATGCGATCAACGAGCAGGCCAACCGCACCTACACCGCCCTGGAGCTGGATTACACCTACAACGCGCCCGACGACCCCAACAAGTACTACTACCGCAGCGACCACTACAACTTCACGCGCAACGGGGTGCCGGCCATCTTCTACTTCAGCGGTGTGCACGAGGACTACCACGGCCCCGGCGATGAAGTGGACAAGATCCTGCCGGACCTGCTGGAACAACGCACACGGCTGGTGTTCCATACGGCGTGGCTGCTGGCCAACCGGGCGGAACGGATCGCGGTGGATCGACCCGAGGGTGGCAAGTAGCTCCTAGGAGGCCTGCGGCTGCTCGGCGAGCAGGTCCTGCAGGAAGCGCTCGAGGTTGCGCTTGTAGTGCGTGTAGTGCTCGCCTGGCCCCGGTCCGTAGAAGCCTGTGCGGATGCGCCGCACCTTGCCCTTGCGGTCGATGAAGATGCAGGTGGGGTAGCTCATCACGTGGTCCAGGAAGGGCAGCTTGGCGCTGGCCACCTCCTTGTTGGCGTTGCCGGCGTACACGATGGGGTACTTCACCTGCAGGCGGTCGCGGAAGTGCTTCAGCGCGGCGATGGAGCGGGCCTCATCCTCGTACTTCTCGAAGGCGATGGCGATCACCTCAAGCCCGTTGGCGTTGTGCTTCGCGTAGAGCTCGTCCAGCAGCAGGGTCTCGTCCACACAGTTGGGGCACCAGCTGCCCATCACCTGCACCATCAGCACCTTGCCGGCGAACCGTGCGTCCTTGGGGCTCACCGTTCCGCCGTCCAGGCCAGGGAACCGGAAATCCACCATGTCATGACCCTCCTTCAGGAAGGTGAGCGAATCCGGGTCGCGCAGGTGGAACTGCGGATCGCGCACCGCGATCCAGGGCTCCTGCCAATGGGTGCCGCTCCAGTAGCGGCCGATCAGGCTGTCGTGGCGCAGCTGGGCCTTGAACAGGAAGGCGTGCGAGCCGTCGAAGCACGAGAGTTTCAAGGAGTCGCCGTCCACCACGCCCTCCAGGAAGCGGTAATCGCCCGTTTCGGTCCCGAAGGTGCCGGTGAGCTGACCGTCGTGCTGGGTGAACAGGCCCAGGGCATCATAGGCCTCCGGGGTGCCATGGCTGAAATGCGTGCGCCACTGGCCGGAGAGGTCGGCGACCGGTTCCCCGTCATGTTCGAAGCGCTGTGCGCGTCCGGCGCGGGCCGTGAAGGCGATGCGGTAGTCGGGGCCCTTGAGGTAGTTGTGCCAGTGGCCGGTGATGGTGCTGTCATTGAGCACGCGGCCGCGGAACTCCGAGTCGAACAAGGGCATGCGCACCCGGATCGAGTCCGCGCGCAGGGTGAGGTCGTCCACCGTGATCCGTTCCTCGCCGTTGTGCACCAGCAGGCGCCATGCGCTGTCGTGCTCCAGGTCGAACAGGAAGGGCAGCTCCTGGCCATTCAGGTCGAGGGCCATGCGCCAGGGACCGGTCCGGGGAGCGGGGGTCGGCCCGTTGGTCCTGCTGGAACAGCCGTCCCACCCGAGGGCGGCGATCACGAGGAACAGAGCGGTGCGCAACGCCATGGAAAGGCCGGCAAAGCTAGAAGCCTGCGCGGACCGGCCATGGACGCTTGCGCCGAGGGCGGGGAAACCTACAGGTCGAAGGTGATGCCCTGCGCCAGCGGCAGCTTGGTCCCGTAGTTGATGGTGTTGGTCTGGCGGCGCATGTAGGCCTTCCAGGCATCGCTTCCGCTCTCGCGGCCGCCGCCGGTCTCCTTCTCGCCGCCGA
>JADLBK010000059.1 GCA_020847755.1 Flavobacteriales bacterium
TCACCATCAACGGCTGCACCACCAGCGATGCCGTCGATGTGCTCGTGAACCCGCTGCCCGTGGTCAACCTCGGACCGGATGTCACCCTCTGCGCCGGTGACCAACTGACCCTTGACGCCACGACGGCCGGCGCCACCTACCTCTGGGACAACGGCAGCACCAACGCCACCCGCACCATCAACGCGGCCGGCACCTACAGCGTCACCGTCACGGTGAACGGATGCGCGGCCACCGATGCGATCGATGTCCAGGTGAACCCGCTGCTGGTGGTCAACCTCGGCCCGGACCTGACGCTCTGCCCCGGCACCCAGGTCCTGCTGGACGCCACCACGGCCGGCGCCACCTACCTGTGGGATGACGGCAGCACGGTCGCCACCCGGACCGTGAACACCGCGGGCACCTACAGTGTGGATGTGACCGTGAACGGATGCACCGCCAGCGACGCCGTGAATGTCGTGGTGAGCAATGCGCTCAACGTGAACCTCGGTCCGGACCTGACCCTCTGCGCCGGCGACCAGGTGACCCTCGATGCCACCACGCCCGGCGCCAGCTACCTGTGGGACAACGGCAGCACGGCCGCCACGCGCACAGTGAACGCCACGGGAACCTACAGCGTGGACGTCACCGTCAACGGCTGCACCGGAAGCGATGCGGTCGATGTGGTGGTGAACCCGTTGCCCGTGGTCAACCTCGGTCCGGACGTGTCCCTCTGCGCCGGTGACCAGATCATCCTCGATGCCACTACGCCCGGTGCCTCCTACCTGTGGGACAACGGCAGCACGGCCGCCACGCGCCCGATCAACGCCGCCGGCACCTACAGTGTGGACGTCACCGTCGACGGTTGCACAGGGAGCGACGCGGTCGATGTGTTGGTGAACCCATTGCCCGTCGTCAACATCGGTCCGGACGTGTCCCTCTGCGCCGGTGACCTGGTGATCCTCGACGCCACCACACCCGGTGCCACCTACCTGTGGGATGACGGCAGCACCAACGCCACCCGCACCGTCAGCGCCAGCGGAACCTACAGCGTGGATGTCACCATCAACGGCTGCACCACCAGCGATGCGGTGAACGTTTCGGTGGTCGCGGACCCGGTGCTGAACCTTGGGCCGGACCTCACCTTGTGTCCCGGTGATCAGGCGGTGATCGATGCTTCCACGCCGGGTGCCGCCTACCTGTGGCACGACGGCAGCACGGCCGCCACCTACACGGCGACCAGCGCGGGCGCCGTGAGCTGCACCATCACCGTCAACGGCTGCAGCGGCTCGGATGCCGTCCAGGTGGTGATGAGCCCCGCGCCGACGGTCGATCTCGGCCCGGACCAGAGCATCTGCGCCGGTGACCAACTGGTGCTCGACGCCACCTGCACCGGCTGCACCTACCTCTGGGACGATGGCAGCACCGGCGCCACGCGGACCGTCACCTCGGCCGGCACCTATTCAGTGACCGCCACCGCCAACGGCTGCAGTGCGACGGACAGCTTCGTGCTCATCGTGGCGCCGGCTCCCGTGGTGGACCTCGGGGCCGACATCGACCTGTGCCCCGGCGCCACCGCGCTCCTGGACGCCAGCACGCCCGGAGCCACCTACCTGTGGCACGACGGCAGCAACGGCCCCACGTTCACCGCCACCGGCCCCGGTCCCGTGGCTGTCACCGTCAGCATCGGCAGCTGCTCCGCGAATGATGCCCTCACGGTGAACGCCCTCAACGCACCGATGGTGGACCTCGGCAACGACACCACGCTGTGCCCGGGCGATCTCATCACCTTCGACCTCACCGGTGCGGGCGCCGGCATCGTCTGGCAGGATGGCTCCACCGGCTGGACCTACACCACGGCCGCTGCGGGCACGGTCAGCGCCACGGTGACCGGCGCCAATGGCTGCACCGCCCAGGACGTGGTCGACGTCCTTGTCGCCACCCCTTCCGCGGTGGACCTTGGACCCGATGCCACGCTCTGCGCAGGAAGCACGCTGGTGCTCGACGCCACGCTTCCCGGCGCCACCTACCTCTGGAGCGATGGCACCTCCGCCCCCACCCTGCCGGCCACGGTGAGCGGGCTCTACTGGGTTCAGGTGTCGCAGGGCTCCTGCTCGGTGAGCGATACCATCACCCTCACCTTCCTGCCCACCCCTTCGGTCGATCTTGGCCCCGACCTCTCCCTTTGCGATGGCACTCCGGCCACCTTCGACGTCACCACGCCCGGCGCGAGCTACCTGTGGCACGATGGTTCCACCGCGCCCACCTTCACCACCACGGCGGCGACCACCGTGTCCGTGTCGGTGACGCTCGGGCCCTGCACCGCCAGCGACGCTGCGGTGATCACCGTGATCCCCTTGCCGGCGGTGGACCTCGGACCCGACCAGACGGTCTGTGCCGGTGCGGTGGTCAGCCTGGACGCCACCCTACCCGGTGCGACCTATCAATGGCAGGACGGCAGCACGGGACCGACCTACCTCGCGGCCGCCACCGGCACGTACGCCGTGGCCGTCCTCCAGAACGGCTGCATGAACACCGACACCATGGCCCTCACGGTGGTGCCCTTGCCCAACGTGGAGCTCGGCCTGGACACCAGCCTCTGCCTGGGGGGATCGTTGGTGCTGGCGCCGTCCGTGGGCTCCGCCTCGGTGTTGTGGAGCACCGGCAGTACGCAGCCCTCGCTGACCGTGAACACTTCCGGCACCTACTGGATCGCCGCCACGGCCAACGGATGCTCGGCCAGTGACACCATCACGGCCACCTTCATCGACCTCAGCACCGTGGAGCTCGGTCCGAACGTGACGCTCTGCCCGGGCGAGGCGCACACCTTCGCCGTGAACATCCCGGGGGCCACCATCAGCTGGCCCGACGGAAGCTCGGGGACCACGTGGTCCACCAGCACGGCCGGAACGGTCAGCGTAACGGTGAGCTTGGGCGGATGCACCCGGCAGGACGCCGCGCTGGTGAGCGTGGTGCCCGTACCGGTGAACGCCCTCGGCGACGATGCCGTGCTCTGCGCCGACGACACACTGGTGCTCGTGGCACCTCCGGGCCTCACCGCCCTCTCTTGGTCCACCGGTGCCACCACCGATACGCTCCTGGCCACGCAGCCCGGCACCTACACCCTCTCCGCCACCTTCCAGGGCTGCCCCTACACCGAGAGCATCGCCCTGAGCACCGAGCCCGGACCGTCCCTGGAACTGGGCCGTGATGTGGAGGCCTGCGAAGGCCAGCAGGTGGTGCTCGACGCCCTGGCCTCCGGCAACGTGCTGTGGAGCACCGGCGCCGAAGGTCCTGCGCTCGCGGTGAACGCCCCCGGCCTCTACTGGGCCACCGTGGAAGGCGCCTGCGGCAGCGTCACCGACAGCGTGCGTGTGCTCATCGGCGACTGTGGTCCGTACATCTATGTGCCCAATGCCTTCACGCCGGACAACGACGGCATGAACGACCTTTTCGCCCCGAGCGTGACCGGCCATGTGCTGCAGGTGACCCTGGACGTGTTCGATCGTTGGGGCGAACGGATCGTGACACGCGAGCTCGGTGACCTCTCGTGGGACGGCACCGTCAACGGCTTGCCCGCCCAGGACGGTGTGTATCCCTGGGTGCTGCGCTACAAGGCGATGAGCAGCGAGGGCGTGCGGCAGGAGCGCCTCACCGGGCACGTGACCCTACTGCGGTGAGGCCGGAAGGTCGAATCCTTCCTCCTTCCAGATCATCCGGCCGGCGGACGGCTTGAAGTAGGCCATGCGACCCGCGCGGTCCACCCGCACCAGATCGGCGGTGAGGGGCTCGACCTGCTCGAACTCGAAGGGGACGAGCACCGCGCCCTTTCCGCTCACCGCGCCGCTGCGCCCCCCCTCGCGGGCCACCAGGATCCCATGCACCGCATCATCCAGCGCGTCATAGCGCGGGGGGATCACTTCGCGGCCCGTGCTGTCGATCGCGCCCCAGCGGTTCTCCACCACCACGCGGCCCAGGCCCTGCACCAGCGGCCAGGCCTGATCGTACTTCGCCTCCGTCACCAGCTTGTGCGAACGGTCCGCGTAGGCCCATTTGTTCTTCTTCTTCACGGCGATGAGGCCGCCGGCGTGCACGCCCACGTCCACGTACTGCGCGGGGATGATGAAGCGCCCCGTGCTGTCGATCGCTCCACGTTTGCCTTTCACCTGCACCACGGCGACCCCATCGCGGAACTCTCCCCAGGTGATGATGCCCGCGGGCGCCTCCAGTTCCTGGGCGACCACCCACCGCCCCTGGCGGTCCACATAGCCGCAGCGGTCGCCATCGACCACCAGCGCAGGCCCGCCCAGGAAGCTGCCCACATGCGCATGCACCGGCGCGAGCACCGTGTCGCCGAACGGCCCGATGAGGCCCATGCGCCCATCGCGCCGCACCCGGGAGACCCCGCGGTCGAAGCCCTCGATCCAGTCGTGGCCGAAGGGCACCACCACATGGCCCCGCGTATCGATCGCCCCGCTCCGCCCTTCGCGCTCCACCACCGCCAGGCCGTGGTGGAACGTGCCCGCCCGATCGAAGGTGAAGGGAATGGCCGTGTTGCCCCGCGCATCGATGTAACCGTAGCGTCCGTCCAGGGCGGCATACGCGAGCCCTTCGTGGTGCTCGCCCACCTCCTCGAAGCGCATGGGCACCACCAGCGCGCCGGTGCGGTCCATCACCCCCACCCTGCCCGCACGCTCCACCACCGCCAGGCCTTCGCTGTAGTCCGACACGTCATCGTGCTCCACGGGGATCACCTCCTCACCGCTCTTGTTCACCGTGCCCGTGCGCCCCGCCCGGCCCACCAGCGCCTGACCGCCGTGGAAGGGCTCCACCCATTCGTACTCGGCCTTGATGCGCTCCACGCCCTGCTCATCGATGAAGCCCCACAGCCCGCCGCGGCGGAACGGCAGCAGCACCAGGCTGGCCACGCGGTAGTCCTCGCTCAGTTCCCGGATGAAGGGGTAGTCCGGGTTCTCCTGCAGGAACCGCGTGATGGCCGCCGCGTCGAGGTCGCGGGCGTAGGTGGCGTACAGCTCGCGCCATGCATCAGGCACGCGATGGTTCTTCGGAAAGACGGCGATGAACCGACGCAGCTCATCGCGGGTGCGGCGCGGCGTGCTCAACCGGTAGATCGCGTCCTCGGCCTGCTTCACATAGGCGCTCTCGCCGTGTTCCTCGATGAAGCGCGTGTACGAGGCGATGCTGCTGTCCGCCGTGGCCTCGCGGAACACGGCCTCCTCCAGGCGCCCGCGGGCCTCGTACACCTGGCGCGCACCCGGGTACGCTTCCAGGAAGGCGCGATACGCCGCCGCGGTGTTCCGCTCCCGCGCCTGCTGAAAGGCCAGGTGATCGCGCACCGCCTTGGCGTCCGAGGCCTGCGCAGCGGTGGGGTGCCGTTGCAGAAAGCGGTCGTAGCCCTCCAGCGTGTTGGCCGCGCGCGCCTGGTCCCACGCCAGGCCGTGAAGGAAGGCCCGTTGCGCGGCCAGCGCCTCCGCGTCCACTCCCAGCGGCCTGATGCGCGCCTGTGCCCGTTCGTCGCTCAGCGCGAAGGCCGCCTCGGCGCGCACCAGGTAGGTGTAGGCCGAATCCGGCTGATGGAACGGGTTGTCCGCCCGTCCGGCGATCACGCTCAACCCATACCACGCGGCGGCGGGCTGCCTGGCCACCTGTTGCTGGAACAGCTGCCTGGCCAGAAAGTAGTTGTACACCTTCAGCGCCTCGAACGCCTTCTCCAACTTGCCCGCCGAGGCACCCACCGCCGTTCCCAGCCCCAGCAGCAGAACAAGGGCGCGCACCAACCTGTTGTCCATCGGCCTCCAAAGGTAGCCGCACCGAATGCGGCCAGCCCCCACCTTTGCCGCACCCCATCCCCAGACCCCTGTTCATGGACCGGCGCCAGCGGCGGCTCCAACGCATCGAACGGCTGCTCACGCGCCGCAACGCCCGCCTCGCGCTGGTGCTGCTCGTGCTGCTCTCCGTGCCGGCGCTCTTCGCCCTCCGCCACGTCCGCGTCGACTACGACTTCGAGAAGTTCTTCCCCACCGACGACCCGGAGCTGGACCGCTACCTGGCCTTCCGCGAGCGCTTCGGGCACGACAACGAGTACGTGCTCTTCGGCATCGGCCACCGGCCGTCGGTGTTCGACCTGGACCTGCTGCGGCGCGCCGACAGCCTTGCCGCCCGCCTGTCCACCCTGCCCGATGTGCGCCGCGTGGTGTCGCCCACCCGGTTGAAGATGCCGCGCTGGACCCCCGCCGGCGTGTTCGAGGTGCCCGTGCTGCGCCTGGACCACGACAGCACCCTGGCCGCCGACAGCACCCGCCTGCGCCTCGACCCCGTGGCCCGCCCGCTGGTGAACGACCGCGGCGACGCCCTGCTGCTGGTGATGCACACCGAGCAGGGCCTCAGCAAGGCCCGCAGCGACAGCCTGCTCAACCGCATCGAGGCCGTCGTGGCCGCCAGCGGTCTGGACGAGGTGCGCGTCGCGGGACGCATCCACGGCCAGCGCCATTACATCGACCTGATGACCCGTGAGCTCATCACCTTCATGCTGGCCTCGGCCGTGCTCCTGGTCATCTTCCTGTCCATCGCCTTCCGCACCCTGTGGGGCGTCGTGGCCCCCATCAGCGTGGTGGCCCTCACCGTGCTGTGGCAGGTGGCGCTGATGACCGCCTTCGGCAAACCGCTCAGCATCCTCACCATGCTGCTGCCCACCATCCTCTTCGTGGTGGGCATGAGCGATGCGGTGCACATCATCGAGCGCTACATCGAGGCCCTCCGCGAGGGCCACCCCAAGGCACGCGCGCTGGCGATCACCTTCGATGAAGTGGGCCTCAGCACCTTCATCACCATGCTCACCACGGCGATCGGCTATGCCACCCTGGTCACCAGCGGCATCCGCCCCATGAGCGAGTTCGGCCTCTTCACCGCCATGGGCGTCTTCCTGGCCTATGCGCTGGCCTTCACGCTGCTGCCCGCCGTGCTGCTGCTGCTGCCTACGCCCGTGCCCGCCGAACGCACCGTGCGCGCCTCGCTGTGGGACCGTGTGGTGCACGGCCTGCTGCGCCTCGTCATCCGCCGTCGCGGCGCCATCCTGCTCGGCGCGGGCATCGTCACCCTCGCCTGCGCGCTGCTGATCCCGCGCATCACGGTGAACAACTTCCTGCTGGAGGACCTGCCCGACAGCGACCCGCAGAAGCAGGGCTTCCTCTGGTTCGAGCGGCAGTTCGGCGGTGTGCGCCCCTTCGACCTGGAGATCGCCGTGCGCGACACGGCACTGAGCGTGTGGGACCATGACGTGCTCCACCGCACGGCCATCGTGCAGGACCACCTGGAACGCA
>JADLBK010000060.1 GCA_020847755.1 Flavobacteriales bacterium
CGTGAACCGCCCGCCCATCAGCAGGTCCCCATCCGCCAAAGCGATCAGTTCGTTGGCCGCATTGTTCAACACCAAAGCCGCGGATGCGATGCCACCGTCGACCGGGTCGAAGGCCCTGAGCTCCGTTTGGGTGTTCGCCGCGTTCCGGTTCACCAGGCTGATGGTTCGACCTGTGAAGGCCAGCGGTGCGGAATAGCCCGTGGCATCCGGCTGCCAAATGAGCACCTCTCCGGTGCCGGTCCTCACCGCCGCGGCATCCTCCCGGCCGCTTCCGCTCACCCCGGCGAACCGCCCGGTGAAGTAGATGCGTTCGTCCTTGATCACGAGGTGCTCCACCGCGTCACCGATGTGGTTCACGTTGATCATGGCATCGAACGGAGCGAGCGCACCGGTCGGTAGGAGCAGCGCTGCAAGACAAGGTCTTAGCACACCCTGGACGTAATAGAAGGTCCCGCCCATGTACAAGGTGTCACCGCGCACGAGGAACTTGCGGACCCCGGTGCATTGCGGGTCGAGCGGGTCCAGCGCGGCCGATGCGGCATCGAACGCGGCGAACCCCGTCCGGGGCTGTCCGGTAGCCTGCGAGAACACACCGCAGACGTACACCTTTCCGCCGTGCAGCGCCACATCATTCACCTGCCCATTGAGCACGGTGCTCCACGCCGACGGTTCTCCGCTGGCGTTCTCGAACGCGAACATCTTGCTCCGGACGACCCCGGTGGTCATCAATGAATCGAAGGAGCCGACGACGAAGGTGTGCGTGGCGCCGACCGTCACCGCGTTCACCCGCTCGTTCGTGCCCACGTTCCAGGCCAGGGGTGTACCGGTGAGCTCATCGAGGATGGCCACATGCGGCCGTGTGACGCCCAGGGTGTCGAACCCACCGCCGATGTACAGGTCAGCGCCTTGTTGCTCCAGGCAACGCACCGTACCGTTCCCGGCCGGGGCCCAGGGCAGCAGCCACGGGGCGACCCCATCACCCTGCCTGCGGAACGCGGCGGCCCGATGGCGGATGGCTCCTGCCGCGCGGGAGAACTGGCCACCCACGTACAACGCGTTCGTGGTCAGGTGCATGGAGTACACCGGAGCGTCCATGTTGTTGACCCATACGCTGCTGATGCCGCCGGCACTGTGCACCAGCGCCAGGTATGCGCGCGGGTTGGCACCGACCTGTGTGAAATCGCCCCCGATATAGATGTTGGCCCCGCTCAACTGGATGCAGCGGACGATGTCGTTCGGCCCCGGGTTGAGGGCCAGCACTGCTCCATCGGCCCGATCAAGGCAGGTCAGGTTGCTCCGGGCGAGCCCATCCGCCGCCGAGAAGTCACCACCGACCACAACACCATAGAGGGCGAACGCCAAGGCATGCACCGGTCCATTGAGATCGGTATCCCACACGGTGGACAGCAGATGCGTGATGGTGCTGTACACCGCGAGGCGCCCGCGTGGCTGGCTGGAGGCTTGCGTGAAGTCCCCGCCGACGAAGAGATCATCACCATCAATGGCCAGCACACGCACCTGCGCGTTCGCGGTTCCTCCCCACGGCACGTTGGCGCCAGTGCTCAGCCGCACCGCGGCGATGTTCACGCGCGTTTGTCCGTTCACCTGGGAGAAGGCGCCACCGATGTACATCGTGTCGCCTTTCGCCACCATGGTGTTCACCTCTCCGTTCACCACTGGTGCCCACGCTCCGAGGGAGCCATCCGCCAGCACATGGGCGAGCCGGTAGCGCAAGGCGCCATCCACCGCGGTGAAGGCCCCACCGATGTACCAGCCACCCGCGCCATCAGGCATCGCGCACCGGACACGGTCGTTCGGCCGTGCGTCAGCGGGCCGCAACACGTCGCTCACCGTCCCGACCACGGCACCATGCGCCGAATGGAAAGGAGGCAGCACACGCGTGAACTCGCCACCGATCACCACGCGTGTTCGGGCCGTGTCCTCCTTGATGGCGACGACCTCATCATCGGTGGTCCACCAAGTGGTGTCCAGCTCGAAGGACTGGGCGCGTGTGAGCGTTGGAAATGCAAGGACAACGACCGTGCAGAGGACCTTGGTACACATGCGCTCTTGGTTGATCCCGCGAAGCTCAGGGCTGCTTGGACGGGTGGGAATAACCCGTTCGGGTTGATCGGCACCCGGCCTACGGAAGCTGGTCGGCGCGAGTGCTGCTGGGTGTGGTGCCCCCGATGCTCAGCAGGACCCTATCGCGATCGTTCTTGCTCCCCGTGTACTTCACCTGCCCGTCCATGTTCACGTCCCCAGCATGGTACACGCCGTTCAGGATGCTGTTCGGCGAAACACCTCCGACGCTCACCAGGATCGGATCGCGGTCATTGGCGGCGCCGGTGTACTTCACCGTGCCATCGAAGTTCACATCGCCCGCCCACAGGCACATCACACCACCGCTGTTGGTCTTCCGGGCAGCGGTGCCGTACACCGCGGTGGTGGGCAGGGTGAAATCGATGAACGGGCTGGTGGAGAAGTCCACCGGTTGTGCGGTCATCACCCCCAGGTGATTGCGATGGCGCACAGCGACGTAGTACGAACCATTAGGGTCGGCGGTGAACGTCGGCAGGCTGAACCCGTTCGCACGCTCCACACGACCGGTGGAATAGAGCAGTCGGCTGGCGGAGGCAACAACGATCGACGGATCCTGTGCATCGCGGTATTCGACCACGATCCAGTCGATGACATCGCTTGATGGGGACGAAGGGAGCCAGGTTGCGCTTTCTCCACCCCCGCCGCCCGTGTGCGGATAGCCCAATGAGGTGTATGGTTCAACGGGCGGTAAGAGTCCCTGGCTTTGAAGGTCGGGCGTCATGGTGCCGGTGCTGAACGGACCATCGAGCATGACGCGGATCGATGGGCTGGGGTCGATGCGCACGCGGAAGAACCCCCGGTCATCATCGTCGATCTCAGCGATGCCCGCACCAAGCAGGTCACCGTTCTGCGCGACGACCAGCGCGCCATCGCAACTTTCTAAGAGAACGGAACCGGCCAGCCAGCCTGGTGCCTTGTCATGGGCTTTCAGCGCCGGTCCCGTGAAGATCTTGTTCCCACGAACGGCCAGGGTGGTCCCCGTCATCGGTTGCCGTGGCTGAATGACACCCGTGCTCGCATCCAGCACCAGAAGGTCCCACGTGTTGATGTGCTGCCCGCCCCAGATACCATCCACGTTGCCCACCCAGAGCAGTCCTTCATCCAAGACCATGTGGTCCACCGAGCTGCCAGCTGTACAATTTGCAGTGAACGGGAGCACGGCACCCGTGGAAAGCCGGATGGAGGCCACCGCGTTACGCGCCTGACCGCCAATGGCCGTTAGCACGCCACCGATGAACAGAGTGTCGCGGTGCAACAGCAAGGTCTTCGGCTCATCCCCGGGCGCCACGGGTAGGTTCCAAGGAAGCACCGTGCCCGTGGTGCGCGACAGTGCACCGAGGCCCAGCCGAGGTGTACCACCGAGGAAAGCAAAGGTTCCGCAGGCCACCAAGGTGTCACCGCTCACCACGATGTCGTTCACGTCACCCAGGGTGGCTCCTCCGGTCCAGGGGAGCACTGCCCCGGTGAGCGGATCGAGCGCGACCATGTTCGCCCGTGTAACACCCCCCGCTGAGGTGAACGAACCGGCCGCGTAGAGGGTGCCGTCAGCGCCTTGGGCCAATGACCGCACTTCACCGTTCACGCCCGGGTCCCACGCCAGGGGCAGCCCGGTGGCCTGATCGTACGCTGCGATACTGCGCCGGGAGAGCCCGCACGCATGGAACGCACCACCAACAAAGACACCGGATCCCTGGGCAGCAACGCACCACACATCGTCACCGTACACGCTCGCGCGCCAATCAAGGATCGCAGGAGCCACGGTGCCGGGCAGCCCCAGCGCGACCAGGCGATGACGGAACACGGCATCCACCCGCTCGAACGAACCGGTTGCGTAGACCACATCGTTCACCACCGTCATGCCTTCCACAGCGCCGTCGAGATCCCTGCTCCACGTGGACAGCGTTGCGGATGAACCGGAAGCGACGCTTGCGATCCGGTTCCGCGGGGAACCCATGACCTGCGTGAACGTGCCGCCCAGGAGAACGGATGCGCCTGACAGGAACATGCAGTTCACAGACCCGTTGGTGTTCGGATTCCACGTGAGCACGAAGTTGCCCGTGGGATTCAGCGAGGCCCCTCCACCGCGGGGAATCCCGTTTATGGTGGTAAAGTCGCCACCGATGTACACGGCTGAAGCGGTGGCGATCGCGCAGCGCACCCTGTCGTCCGCGCTCGGGGCCCAGGTGGTGAGCGCATGGTTGCTGACGGTGAAGGAGGCGATCCGCGAGCGCGCCGTTCCGTTGACCGTGGTGAAGTCGCCGCCCACGTACAGGCGCCCGCTGTTCAAGGACAGGCACCGCACCGTGTCGTTCGCCGTGCCTTGGGTCCAGGCCACATTGTTCCCAGTGGAACGGCGCACAGCGGCCAGGTGGCTCCGCGCCGCGCCGTTCACCTGGGTGAAGCCGCCGCCGAAGTAGATCGTATCGCCCTTGATGAGCATCGCGCGCACCGATCCGACCACCGAAGGGGCCCAAGTGGAGACAGAACCATCCGGCAGGATGTGAGCGAGGCGGGAACGGGGCTGCCCGCCGACCTCGGAGAAATCGCCGCCGATGTACCAGCCGCCGGCGCCATCGGGCAGTGCACATCGCACCGCGCCGTCGGGGTTGGGGGACTGCCGTACGACGAGCCCGCTCGTCGCATCGAACTCCGCACAGTTCTGCAGCCTGCGTGGATCGCGCACCTGGACGAAGTCTCCTCCAACGAAGATGCGGTCCCGCACAGTGTCCTCCAGGATCGCCGTTCCACGACCGGAAAGACCCCAGCAGAGGCTGTCGATCTCATACTGTTGAGCGGCCGCGAAGTGGCCGCACGTGAAGAAGTAAAGGAGTGTGAGCGTCCTGCCCATGGGCTGAATGTGGATGTGCGCGTCAAAGCTGACCGGGAGCCCGGGCATGTGGAATAACCCTTTCGGGTTGATCCACCCCGCCTCACCCGTGCGGGTTATTGCCGGTGTCCCGGGTGCTTCGCTCCTTTGTCGTGTGACCGGTCGGGCCTTCATCATCCTCCTGCTGTTGCTTGTGCCATGCAGCGAGGCGCGGGCACAGGCGAGCATCATTGGCAAGCTTCAGCGCGAGCTGGCCGACACGCGACCGAGCGATGCCGATCGGGCCCGCAAGCTGGAACGTCTGGCCTGGTACCAGCGGGACACCGATCCCGTTAGCGCGATGGAGGCCGCCGAGGAAGCGATCGCGCTGGCCGAGGGCATCAAGAACCCATCGCTGGTGGGCAGCGCCATCACCCGGCGCGTGGCGGCCAAGCAGACCAGCGGGATCTATGGGGGAGAAGGGAAGGAACTTGAGCGTGCGGTGGCGTTGTTGGCCGAGCACGGCCCGGAAGAGGACCTTGGTTATGCGCTCTGGTTCTTTTACATCGACCGTTGTGAAGAGGCAGGAGAGGACAGCCTGGCCCTGGTCCACTTCGAGCGCGCCAGGTCCATCTTCGAGAAGCACAGGTCCGCCACCGGCCTTTACTGGGTGTTGCAAGCGACGAAGTATGGCGGAACAGCAACTCCGGAAGCCGTGCAACAGGCCAGCGACCGCATCGCCGAGGTCATCACCGCATCACGGGACACCTTCCTCCTCATCCAACTGCTGCTCGACAGCGCTAACGAGGCCATCGTCTCCGAGGAGTTCCAACGCACGCTGCGGCAGGGATCAGCGGCCAACGTCCTTATCCACAACAGCGGTGCGCTCTTTCACGAGCGAACGGCCTGCCGATATATGTCCTTCGCCGCGAATGAACTGGCCGACCAGGAGCTTGCCCTGCGGAACGCCCTCCGTGCGCATTCACTGTCCAAAGCGCTGCGGTCAAGCTCCATGATCGTGGAGACCGCCCGGGAACTCGCTGAGCTGTACATCGACTTCGGTGATCGCGCCACGGCCATGCTCCACGTGAAGGAGGCGCTTGACCTCTTGGATGATGTCGAGCACGAGCATGCCAAGGCGATCCTTCTTGGCACCTATGGCGCGTGTCTGTTGGAGCTCAACAGGCCGGATACCGCCCTGCGCTCCCTGCAAAGGGCCCTTGAACTGGTGCGCGGCCCTCAGTCGATCATGATGGTGCAGGGGGTCCGTGTCGAGGAGGCGGCCATCTTGCTGGACCTGGGTAAGGTGTATCGCCGGCTGGCTCGCTTCGATCAGGCCCGTGCGCGCATCGAAGAGGGGCTCGCGATCGCGCAACATCCGGGGCTGCGCATCGATCAAGCATGGCTGCGCGTGGAGCATGCGCGCATCCTCGCGCACGGCAGCCCGGCCGATCGTTGTGCCGCGCTGACCGATCTCGACTCCGTGATCGCACTTGCCACCCACGAAGGCTGGCTGGAGATCTTCCGCGATGCGTTGTTCGCACAACATGAGGTGCACCAAGCCGACGGCAGCACGCAGGAGGCCTTGCGATCCCTGAAGCAATTCATCACTGCGAAGGACAGCTTGCTTGACCTGGAGCGCATCAAGGACCTGAACGCGCTGAGCAAGCGCTTCGAATCTGAACGCAAGGATGCACAGCTCCACGCGCTGGCTCAGGAGAACATTGTGCAGTCCGATGCGATCGCAGCCCATCGGCGCCGCAACCTACTGCTGGCGGCCAGTCTGGCTGTGGTGGCCTTGATCGGCGCGCTCCTGTTCCTGCTCCTTCGCAATGCGCGCCGCAGCCGCCGCATGCTAGCCGAAAAGAACGCCACCATCCTCGAGGCCCAGAACAGGCTCGTCGAGAGCGAACGAGCCCGGGAGGCCAGCGAGGTGCGCACCCGGATCGCCCGCGATGTTCATGACCAGCTCGGTAGTGACCTGACCAAGCTGGTGCTCTTGAGCACCGAGGCCAAGGAACTGGCGCTGTCCGAAGTGAACGCGATCCCCGCCCTGGCCAATGACATTGAACGCATCGCCGGGGAGGCGAACCGCTCCTTGGGTGACATCGTCTGGTCCATCGATCCGCACCACG
>JADLBK010000061.1 GCA_020847755.1 Flavobacteriales bacterium
CCTTCTACTGGCACACTGGTACCGGGAATCCAAGATCAAGCGGCCTCATGAACTGGATCCGGAGTTGAAGAAGCTGGCGATGTCCACATTTCTCACCGCACTCCTCTTCTCGCTGGGCCTTATCCTTGCGTGATGCTGCGCGCGCGTTGGATCGAACGCACCTTGGAGCCCCGCTTCGAACTGGGCACCAGCAAAGGCGCCATCACCGCGCGCACCGTGTGGTACCTGATGGCATGGGAGCATGACCGGCCCGAAGTGGTGGGCATCGGCGAGGCCGCGCTCTTTCCCGGGCACAGCAAGGAGTTCCCGGCGGACGTGCGCACCAAGCTCCTGGAGCTGTGCATGGACACCAGCGACTGGGACCGGCGGCTGTACGATGACCTGGTGGACGTGCCCAGCGTGCGCTTCGCCGTGGAACAGTGCCTGAAGGACCTGGAGGCCGGTGGCACCAAGACGCTTTTCCCCTCCGACTTCACCCTCGGCCGGCAGGCGATCCCCATCAACGGCCTCGTGTGGATGGGCGACAAGGCCACCATGAAGCAGCGCATCCGCGAGCAGCTCGACGGCGGCTACACCACCGT
The DNA here is from genome assembly GCA_020847755.1 of Flavobacteriales bacterium. Lineage (GTDB taxonomy): Bacteria > Bacteroidota > Bacteroidia > Flavobacteriales_F > PHOS-HE28 > PHOS-HE28. Next base: position 582 of record JADLBK010000061.1, read on the forward strand.
GAAGATGAAGATCGGCGCCATCGGCGTCGACGACGAGCTCGAGCTGCTGAAGGCGGTGCGGAAGGAGTACGGACCCGGCGACATCACCCTCCGCGTGGATGCGAACGGCGCCTTCACCGCGCTGCAGGCGCCCGAGGTGCTGAAGCGGCTGGCCGACCTGCACGTGCACAGCATCGAGCAGCCCGTGCCGCCCGGTCAGTACGAGGTGATGGCCGAACTCTGTGCGGACACACCCATCCCCATCGCGCTGGACGAGGACCTCATCGGGCAGAACACGCACGACAGCAAGGTGGACCTGCTCGACCACATCCGCCCGCAGTACATCGTGATCAAGCCGAGCCTGGTGGGCGGCTGGGCGGCCACGCAGGCGTGGATCGACCTGGCCAAGGCACGCGGCATCGGCTGGTGGATCACCTCGGCGCTGGAGAGCAGCATCGGCCTGAACGCCATCGCCCAGTACACGGCCACCCTTCACATGACGATGGCCCAGGGCCTCGGCACCGGGAAGGTCTACGCCAACAACATCCCCTCGCCCCTGCTCGCCGAGCGCGGTGAGCTGCGCTACCGTCCGGAAGCGGAGTGGGACCTCAGCACGCTGCAGTGAACCCCTTCACCCGCCTCACGGTCGATGGCGTCACCCTGGAGGGCGACGCCCTGCTGCGCTGGGCCGACTCCCTGGTGGACGGGCACGGCGACGATCCGGAGGGGGCGCTGGCGCTGCGCAGCACGGTGCATGAGCTGCTGCGCGGCGAAGGGCTGCAGGCCACCACCAGCGGCACCACGGGTCCGTCCAAGCGCATCACCCTGTCGGTGGAGGACCTGGTGGCCAGCGCACAACTCACCGGGCGCCTGTTCGGCCTGAACGACGGCGATCGTGCCCTGCACTGCCTGCCCGGCGCCTTCGTGGCCGGGAAGATGATGCTGGTGCGGGCCTTCGTGCTGGGGCTCGACCTGCACGTGATCGGTGCGCGGGGCGGCGTGCTGGCCAAGCTCGATCCACGGGAGCGGTTCCGTTTCGCGGCCATGGTGCCGCTGCAGCTCGCACGCGCGTTGGAGGAGGACCGGGCGCGGGTGGAGGCGCAGTTCAGCACGGTGCTGCTGGGCGGCGGGCCCGTGAGCGAAGCGCTGGAGCAACGCGTGGCCGACCTGCGGACGGAGGTGTTCCTGGGCTATGGCAGCACGGAGACCGTGACGCATGTGGCGCTTCGCCGACTCAACGGACCGGAGGCCTCGCCGTTGTTCACCGCCGTGGGCGACTGCCACTTCGCGCGCGACCCACGCGGCTGCCTGGTGACCTACACCCCGCACCTGAGCACCTTCCAGCAGGTGACCAACGACCTGGTGGAGCTGGTGGACGGCACGCACTTCCGCTGGCTGGGCCGGTACGACCACGTGATCCTGAGCGGCGGCCGCAAGGTGCATCCCGAACAGCTGGAGGCCCGCACGGCCGCGGTGATCCCCGAGCCGCACTACTTCAGCGGCACCCCCGACCCCCTCCTGGGCCAGGCCGTGGTGCTGACGATCGAGACGGACCGCCCGCAGCAGGAGGTGGTGCCTGCGGTGATGGCCGTGCTGCTGCCCTTGCTCCATCCGCACGAGATGCCGCGCCACATCCGGACGCTGCCGCGACTGGAGCGCACCGTCAGCGGAAAGATCAGGCGTTGAGCCCCTCCTCACCGGCCTCCTCCAGGGGACGCGCCCCTGTGTAGGTGCGCCACTTGGCGAGCACGGCCTCCATGTCGGCCGGCAGCGGGCTCTCGAACCGCATGCGGACCCCGGTGGCGGGATGATCGAACTCCAGCGTACGGGCATGCAACGCCTGGCGCGGCAGCAAGTCGAAGCAGTTCTCCACGAACTGCCGGTACTTGGTGAAGGTGGTGCCCTTCAACACCCGGTCGCCGCCATACGCCGCATCGTTGAACAGGGGGTGCCCGGTCCACTGCATGTGCACCCGGATCTGGTGCGTGCGGCCGGTCTCCAGCTTGCACTCCACCAGGGTGACGTAGCGGAAGCGCTCGAGCACGCGCCATCGCGTCACCGCCGGCTTGCCCTGCTCCCCCTCGGGGAAGACGTATTGCACGGTGCGGTCCTTGGGGCTGCGGCCGATGTGCGCATCGATGACGCCCTCATCCTCCGGGAAGTCGCCCCACACCAGGGCCTGGTAGCGGCGGTCGCTGGTGCGCTCGAAGAACTGCCGGGCCAGGTGCGTGAGCGCCTCCTCATTCTTGCCCACCACCATCACGCCGCTGGTGTCCTTGTCCAGCCGATGCACCAGCCCGGGACGTGGGATCTCCGCACCGGGCACCGCCGGCAGCCGGCCGAAGTGGAACAGCAGCGCGTTCACCAGGGTGCCCGTCCAGTTGCCGTGGCCCGGATGTACCACCAGTCCTGCGGGCTTGTCGATCACCACCACGTGCTCGTCCTCATGCAGGATCCGCAGCGGGATGTCCTCGGGCTGCAGCTCCACCTCGCGCTGCGGATAGGGCAGCACGATGCTGATGACATCGCCCGGCTTCACCTTCTGGCTGGGCTTGGCCGGCCGGTCGTTGACGCGCACATTGCCGGCGCGCGCGGCCACCTGGATGCGATTGCGCGAGGTGTTGGCGAGGCGGTCGAAGAGGAACTTGTCCAGCCGCACCAGCGTCTGGCCCGGATCGCACACGATGCGGTGGTGCTCGTAGAGCTCCTGCTCCTCGCCGCCTTCGGGCTCCAGCGCGTCAGGCTCCGCCATCACCGTTGCAGCATCAGTCGGGCATGGCCGAGCATCGCGCCCTGTGCATCCACCAGGCGCACCACGTACGGACCTGGAGCCGCGCCATCCAGCGCGATGGGCGCATCCTGCGCGTAGGGGGTCTGCAGCACCAGCCGACCGGTGGCGTCCCACAGCTCCACACGCCCGTTCGTCACGCCCTCCATGTGCACCCACAAGGCATCGCTGGCCGGATTGGGCCAGAGGCCGAGCTGCGGCTCCGGGTGCTGCCCGAGCCCGGCCCAGGGGTCCACATCGGCCACCAACACCGGGCGGATCATGAGCGAACCCTGTTGCGCGGTGTTGGTGAACGAGCCCGTGGTGTTGTAGAAGATCCGGCTCTGATTGTTCGTGTTCTTGTCGAAGCCCACGTTCATGAAGATGGCGGTGGTCTGAACGAAGCCGACATAGAACGTGTTCGGCACCCAGATGGTGGAGTCCAGCGGATACTCCACGAACTTGTTGAGCCCATGCGGCCGGTAGTCCGGATCGCTGAAGCTGAAGTTCTGGTGGATGATCGTCTCGGGGTTGAGCGAGCTCCACACCGTGAGGAGGAAACCGGCGTTGTCCGGGCTGGCCGGGAAGAAGATGGGGTCGAAGTAGATGCGCACGGCGCGCAGCGAATCGGCCTGCTGCATGTCGAAGCGCACCGCCACCTTGCCGCCCGGTGCATTGGTGAGGCCGTAGCCCGCCTCGGCACTGCCGTCATCCAGGGCGTAGTAGTTGCTGAGCTCCTGCACGAAGCGCATCGTGTCGTTGTACCGGTTGATGTCGGGCGTGACGTCGATGGCGAAGGTGTTGCGCCAGAAGGCCGCCCCGGTGCTGAGCGATGGGTCGTAGGCGAAGGGCGCCACCGTGTGCGTGCTGGTGAACGTGCTGCCGGCGTTGTTGATGATGTTGCTGCCCGCGCCGAAGGTGGCCACCGGCGCTCCGCCGTCCAGCCCCGAGCTCGCCTCCCACGTGATGAAACGGTCCTGGTCCGCCAGGTTCTTCTGCAGCAGGTCCACCGACGACGCCATGAAGGCCGCAGGGGCGTTGCTGAAGTGCGTGAAGGGCACCGAGGTGTAGGTGTTCATCAGGGTGTTGCCCGGGTACACCCAGGCCACGTCCACCAGCAGCGTATCGTCGTAGGCGCGCTGACGTGCCAGACGCACGTAGTCGATGTGCCAATGGTCCAGCGCCCCGCTGCGCGTGCCGTAGTTGAGGAAGCGGAAGCGGAAGTCGGGCTTCAGGAAGCGGAAGTCCGTGATGGGCAGCATCACCTGCTGGAAGGGGGCCAGCGCCGTGTAAGGCGTGCTCCAGCGGCGGATCCACTCGTCATCATCAGGCGCATAGAACTCCAGCACCAGGCTGTCCTGCGTCTGCACCTCGGTGTCGCCGCTGCGCCCCTGCGGCTGGTGGAAGAAGCTGAGGTAGATGGAATCGCCCGGCGGATACGCCATGTTGATCGGCACCGTGGTGAGGTGGTCGTTGATGCCGTAGGCCGTGGGCGAGTTGGTGACGTAGGGCAGGCCCGTGCGGTCCACTCCGTCGAAGGTGGCCACACCGATGGTGGGCGGATCGATCGGGTAGGTGCCGTTGATGTGCGCGTCGTCGTCCGCCCACAGGATGAGCGGCACGTCCACCCCGTTCTGTTCGTACGTGCGCGGATCGGGCGGCACGGTGTACACCTCCAGCGAATCCTGCAGCAGGTCGGCCGCGGGCACCGCCAGCGTGTCGCTGAACGCATCACCGATGGTATCATAGATGGTGTAGGGCGGCCACGCCGACTGGGTGATGGAGGTGGACGGGTAGCCACTGAGGTCGAACAGCTCGATCGTGGTGAAGGGGTTCGCCTCGCGCCAGATGGTGTCCACACCCACCGTGTCGGTGTAGTAGTGAAAGGTGGTGTCCGCGTAGAAGGCCATGTCCGGGGTGGACACGCCGCCGACCGCGATGCGGTGGACCACATCGGTGAGCACCACGCCAGGGTCGTCCGGCGCCGCGTTGAGGTGCCGCGTGCGATCGATGGAGAAGTCATCCATCAACGGCAGCTGCTGGATGGCGTTCTCGTAGATGTAGAACGTGTTGTCCGCGGCCCGGAGCAGGGCGCGCTCATTCTCCGGACGGGCCTGCCCGTTGAGCGGGAAGAGGGCGTCCTGCTGGGCGTTCGCCACACCGCACAGGGCGGTACCGGCGATGACGACGGCGCCCAGCAGGGCAAGATCACGGTTCCGCATCCTGTGCGTTCGGTTCAAGGGTGGAGGTATCGGGGATGGCTCTTCGGGCGCCCAGTCCTGCGGTATCGGCCGTCAGCCAGATGTCAACGAGCCCGCCCATGATGATGCTGCTGTTGGCGTTGGGTGCCGGGGTCTGCCTGAACACCCTCGCCAACGTGGAATCCGCCTTGGTATTGCAGCCTTCGCAGGCCACCACCGCACCCAGGTTCAACGAGGCCATGTTCAGGATCGCGGCCACTTCCGCGTGGGTCCAGCCGGTCAGGTCCGGAACAGGGACGCGCCCACCGCCATCGCCGCTGCCCAGCACGAGCACGATGGAGGCCCCCCGCTCGATGCCCGTGCCGGCGATGATCGTGCGGCCTTCATGCAACTGGTCCACCACGCAGTCCACGCACGCGTCCGGCCGGTAGCGCAGCTCGGCCACCTTCAAGCCCACGATCTCGGCCACGCTGATCGCCTGCCGCTTGCTGAGGTCCACCAGTGCCGGCATATCGATCAGCTTGGGCCGCGTGGCGTTGACGATGAGGTACACCGTGCGGTCGGGCTTCACCCCCGACCCGGCATCGGGGTCCTGGTCCACCACGGCCCCCTTGGGCGCCCCGTCGGTGTGCACCGAGTCCACCACCTCCACATGCAGGCCGAGCGGCCCAACGATGGCCCCGGCCTCGGCGATGGAAAGACCGGACAGGTCGGGCACCTCCACCACCATCCCATGCCGGGTGTAGTGCCGCACCCAGGACCAGCCGCCCAGCAGGAGCAGCACGCTGAACAGCACGGGAAGGAGGATCGGGAGGGCGCGGCGCATCAGGGAAGGCACGGCCTGCGGGCCGCGCGGAGCGCGGCGAAGATAGACGTTCGCCTGCGGGCGGAACGGCCCGCTACCTTCGTCCGCCATGGACCCCCGTCCCCCCATCGCCGTGGTGCGCGGCGGCTATTCCGGCGAATCGGTGATCAGCCACCAGAGCGCGCAGCGCATGCTGTCGGCCATCGACAGCACCCGCTTCGATCCAGCCTTCGTCACCATCACCCGCGAGGGGTGGAGCTGCGAACGCGCGGACGGTGCGGTGCTACCCTTCGACCGGTCCGGCTTCCGGCTGGACCGGGGGAACGGCCTTGAGCGCTTCGCGGCGGCCCTCATCGCCATCCACGGTCCGCCCGGCGAGGACGGCAAGTTGCAGGGCTACCTGGACATGCTGGGCGTGCCCTACCAGACCGGCGGCGTGCTGCCCATGGCGCTCAGCTTCAGCAAGTACGGCACCACCGCCCTGCTGCGTCAGCTGGGTTTCCGCGTCTCGCCCTCGGTGCTGTGGCACCGCGACCTCGTGGGCGACCGGCCCGAACTGCCCGCAGGCATCGGCTACCCCTGCTTCGTGAAGCCCGACGAGAGCGGCAGCAGCCTCGGTGTCACCAAGGTGAAAGGGCCCGCGGAACTGCCCGCCGCCCTGGCGACGGCCTTCCGCGAATGCACCCGGGTGATGGTGGAGGCCGCCGTGAGCGGCCGCGAGCTCACCTGTGGCGTCATCCGGCTCCACGGCCGTGTGCAGGCACTGCCCGTGTGCGAGATCCGCACCCCGCGCGAGTTCTTCGACTACGAGGCCAAGTACCACGCCACCGACACCGAGGAACTGGTGCCCGCCCCGCTGAGCGCGGCGGTGACCGCCCTGGTGCAGCAGCGTTCGGTGGCCATCTACACGGCGCTCGACCTGCGCGGCATGGTGCGCGTGGACCACTTCTGGAGCGGCGGTGAGGAGGCCGTGCCGGACGAGCTGGTCACCATCGAGGTGAACAGCACCCCGGGCTTCAGCCAGGCGAGCATCTTCCCCAAGATGCTGGAGGTGAGCGGCGTGGGCGTGCCTGCGGCGGTGAACGGCCTGCTGGACGAGTGCCTGGCCCGGGGCTAGCGCGTTCGCACGTGCTCGAGCAGCGCGGCCATGGCCCGCGCGCGGTGGCTGATGCGGTTCTTCTTCTCCGTCGTCATCTCGGCGAAGCTCCGCTCCTCCCCCTCCGGCGCGAACAACGGATCGTAGCCGAAACCAGCCGTGCCGCGCGGGGCGGACAGGATGCGGCCCTTGACCACGCCGTGGAACAGCTGCGCACGGCCGTCCTCCACGAAGGCGATCACCGTGCGGAAACGCGCTGTGCGGTCGCCATGGCCCTCCAAGGCGCGCAGCAGCTTGCGCATATTGGCTCCCGGATCGCGGGCCTCGCCGGCGTAATGCGCACTGTGCACACCGGGCGCACCGCCCAGGGCGTCCACTTCCAGGCCGCTGTCGTCGGCGATGCAGGGCAGGCCGCAGCGGTCGTGCACCCAGCGGGCCTTCTGTTCCGCGTTGGCCTCCAGGGTGTCGCCCGTCTCCGGAAGCTCCTCCACCACGCCCACCTCGTCCGGGCCGATCACGTGGAAGGTCGGATGGAGCAGGGCCGCCAGCTCGGCCACCTTGCCGGGGTTGCGTGTGCACAGAACGAGCTTCATCGCGCGAAGATGCGCATCGCGGAAGCGGGCCCACGGGCCCGGTTACCTTTGGCCGCACCAGTTCCTCGCAGTGCCCCTCCGTCGCGCCGTCCATCAGTTCCGCCAGGACCTGCGCCGCAGCCGCACCGAGGGCAGCTTCGCCCGGCACTCGTTCCAGGTCTTCTCCGGCAACGCGCTGGCCATGGCCAGCCAGCTGGTGCTGACCCCGCTGCTGGGCCGCATCTACGGACCCGAGGCCTACGGCGTCTACGGCATCTTCATGGCGCTGATGATGAACCTGTCGTACGTGGCGGACATGGGCCTTTCCACGGCGTACGTGCTGCCGCGGGATGAGGAGACCTTCCGCGACCTGTTCCGCATCAACCTCACCACGGCCCTGGGCATCTGCGCCCTGACGGCGGTGGCCGCGCTCTTCGCCGAGCACTTCTACACGCTGGTGCCGAGCTGGAGCGCCCTGGGCGGATGGGTGCACTTCGTGGGGCCCGCCGCCCTGTTGTACGCGCTCAGCGTCTACTTCACCCAGTGGCTCACGCGCGCCAAGCTCTTCAAGGTGAGCGCCTTCACCGGGGCCACACTGGACCTGAGCACGCGCCTGTTCAACCTGCTCTACGGTGTGGTGAGCGGCACCCGGGCGCTGGGCCTCATCCTGGGCGATGCCGTGGTGCGCACGGCGATCATCCCGGTGTACGTGCGCCCGCTGATGCGCCACGGCATGCGCGAGGTGTTCACGAACTGGTCGTGGCACCGCATGCGCAGCACCCTGCGCGAATACCGCCGCTACCCGCTGATGGTGTTCCCGGAGCGCTGGGTGGCCAGCCTCGGCCTGCAGCTGCCGGTCTTCGCCCTCAGCAGCGACCTGGCGGCGGTGGGGCACTTCTCGCTCGGTGCGAGCCTGCTGCTGATCCCCCTGCGCCTGTTCGGCTTCTCGTTCAGCACCGTGTACATGCAGAAGGCCTCGGAGCTGAGCGACCGCACGGACGAGCTGCGCCGGATCACGCTGGGCCTGTACAAACGATTGTATGGTGTGGGCATCCTGCCCTTCCTGCTGCTCACCTTCTTCGCCGATGCGGCCTTCGACCTGCTCTTCGGCGGACCCTGGCGCGACGCCGGCGTGTTCACCGCCTACATGGGCGGCTTCTTCTTCTTCCGCCTGCTGAGCGACCCCATGGTGTCGCTCTTCAACGTGCAGCGTCGCGAGCACGTGAACCTGGTCTTCCAGGTGGTCCTCACCGTGGCCCGGGGGGCCGCCATGGCCGTCGTGGGCGCGATGGGCCTGGGCTCGGGGGCCATCATGCTCAGCTATGCGCTGGTGAGCATGGCGGGCTACATGGTGCTGTCCACCCAGCTGCTGTCCTCCGTGGGCCTGGCCGGTCTGCGGATCACACTGAAGTACGCCGCCCTGCTCGCCGTGGCGGCGGCAGCGATGGCCGCGTTGCGCTTCGCGGTGCTGGGCAGTTGGTTCCCCCTCTACGGTGGCTGATGGCCGTGCAGGGCCGCGGCTATCTTTGGCCGCATGGGGCGATTCGACCCGGAGGCGTATTGGGATGGCCGTTTGAAGAGCAACCCGGGGCTCACCGGTGTGGGCTACCTCGGCCTCGGCGAACCCTTCAACCGCTGGATGTACCACGTCCGGCAGGCGGTCTTCGCCCGCGTGGCCAGGGCCCATCTGCCGAAGATCACCGGCCTCCACGTGCTGGACGTCGGCTCCGGCACCGGCCAATACCTGGAGGCCTGGAGGCGCCTCGGTGCCGGACGCATCGTGGGCAGCGACCTCACCGCCACGGCCGTGGAACGCCTCTCCAGCGGGATGCCCGACGTACAGGTGCTGCGAATGGACATCAGCGACACCGCCGCACTGCCCGCCGAGCGCTTTGACGCCATCACGTGCATGGACGTGCTGTTCCATGTGGTGGACGATGCGAAGCTGGAACAGGCCCTGGCCAACCTGCGCAGGCTGCTGAGACCCGACGGTGTGCTCTTCCTCTCGGACATCTTCGTGCACGGCCAGGACCACAAGCAGGAGCACTTCACCACCCGTTCGCTGGCCACCTACACCGCGGCCCTGGAACGCAATGGTCTCCGTGTGGTGCAGCGGCATCCCGTCTTCCACCTCCTCAACCGGCCGCTTGACTCCGATTCGCCCCTGCTGCACCGCTGGTGGGGGCTGGTGATGCGGGTGTGCAAGCTGCACCCGCGGCTGGGCGGGGCCCTGGCGGCCGCTGTTTACCCGCTGGAACTGCTGCTGGTGCGCCTGCGCCGCGAAGGGGTCTCGGCGGAGATCATGGTGTGCGTTCCGCAACCCTGAGCCCGCATGCACGTCCTGCACATCGTGGGCTGGTATCCCAACCACCTCAAGCCCTTCGAGACCCCGTTCATCGAACGGCATGTGCGCGCGCTGGACCCGTTGTGCACGAACACGGTGTGGCACCTGGACGTGCGGCAGGGCGACCGTTGGTCGCTGCACCGCCGCAGCCTGAAGGCCGACCGGACCCTGATCCTCACCACGCCCCTGCGCCGGTGGCTGCTGGTGGAATTGATGGCCACCGGGCTCATCCTCTGGGCCTGGCTCACGCGCGATCGCCGGCTTCGCCATGCCGTGGTCAACTTCCACATCGCCTATCCGAACTGTGCCCGGCTCGGGCTGCTCCGCCGCGTGATCGGCCTTCCCCTGGTGGTCACCGAGCACTGGAGCATCTACCGCCTCGGCTTCAAGTCCGGCGCCAAGGGGCTTGACCGCATCCGCCGCATCTTCCACCTCGGCGTGCCACTGATCACCGTGTCGCGCGCGCTGGCCGACGACATCCTGACCTTCGCCGGGCCGCCCCATCCGCCGGTGCACGTGGTGGCCAATGCCGTGGATACGGCGCTTTTCAGTCCGGCCCCGCTCGAACGGGAACCCGGACGCTTCTTCGCCATCGCCACCTGGCGCCACCCCAAGCGGCCGGTGCTGCTGGTGGAAGCCATCGCCCTGCTCCGCGCCCGCGGCCGTGATGCCCGGTTGCGCATCGCCGGTGGCGGTGCCGACCTGCCCGCCATCCGGGAGGCCATCGCCCGCACCGGCATGCACGAGCACGTGACCCTGATCGGCCAGGCCACGCCCGAAGCAGCCGCCGCGGAGATGCGCCGATCCCATGCCCTGCTGCATGCCAGCGACTACGAGACCTTCTCGGCCGTCTGCGCCGAAGCGCTCTGCTGTGGGACGCCCGTGGTGGCCTCGCATGTGGGCGGCATCCGCGAGTACCTCACCCCGGCGCTGGGGAGCCCCGTTCCGGAGAACAGCGTGGAGGCCTGGACCGAGGCCATCGACCGGGACTGGGACCGCCTGCTGACGCTGGACCCTGCGGTGCTGGCCGCCGCCATCCGCCCCGTTGTGGATGCCCGGTCCGTGGCCGAACGCTACATGGCCGTGCTGCGCTCCGTGGCGGCGGCGAACGCCATCGCCCGATGAAGATCCTGTTCATCACGCACCAGTTCCCGCCGCTGAACATCGGTGGTTCGCACCGTCCGTTCAAGTTCGTCAAGCACCTGCATCGTTCCGGCATCACCCCGGTGGTGATCACCCCGGAACCTGCCGCTCATCGAGGAGCATCGCTGGACAAGGAAGTGGCCGGGCTCGATGGGCATGCCGTGATCATCCGGACGTCCGTGGATCCGCCCACCTGGATGGACAAGGTCCGCGGTTCCTACTACCTGAACACGCTCGACCCCGAAGGACGGCGCTGGCGCAGGCACCTGCTGGCCGCAGCGGAACAGGCCGCACGGGACCATGACCTGAAGGCCGTCATCATCTCCATCCCCCCCTTCAGCACCGGCGGCCTGGGCGCCGAGGTGGCGCACCGGCTGAAGCTGCCCTTGCTCGTGGACCTGCGCGATGCGTGGAGCCTTTGGCTGATCACCCCGTACGTGAGCCGCCTGCACTTTCTGTGGCGTCGCGCACACGAGCGACGTCTGCTGCGTGCAGCGGACGCCATCACCGTCACCTCCCCGCAGACCATCGCCGACCTGCAGGCGCTGCACCCCATGGTGCCGGCCGAACACTTCCACCTGGTCACGAACGGCTACGACCAGCCGCCGCCCGTGGTGCCGGAGCGCATCCAGCTGCCGCCGGCCACGCCCGAGCGCCCGTTCACCATCGGCTACGTGGGCAGCTTCTACTACACGCCCTACCAGCGCGACCTGATGTTCAAGCCCTGGTGGCGCAAGAAGCCGTGGCAATGGCTGCAATACGCGCCACGCCGCGAGGACTGGCGTTACCGCTCGCCATGGGCCTTCTTCGCCGCGCTGAAGGAGCTTCGCCTGCGTCGACCGGAGCTCTTCGACCTGCTCCGCGTGGAGTTCATCGGCGATGTGCCATCCTGGCTCACGGACATGGTGAAGGAGCATGGGCTCCAGCAGAAGGTGAAGCTGCACGGCCGGGTGGACCACGCCAGCTCCATCCGCTTTCAGGCGGCCTGCGATGCCCTGCTGATCACCTCCTCCAAGGTGGTGGGCGGGCGCGATTACAGCATCGCGGGCAAGACCTTCGAGTACGTCGCACAGGTGAAGCCGATGCTGGCCTTCGTGTGCGCCGGTGCCCAGCGCGACCTGCTCGAGCGCACCGGGCTCTCCATCGCCTGCCCGCCGGACGATGCAGCAGCGGCGGCCGACCGCATCATCGACCTGCTCGAGGGCCGTTGCACGCTTCGCCCCGACAAGGCGTTCATCCATGACCTGCACATCGAACGCATCACGGAACGCTTCGCACAGGTGGTGGAACATCTCGTACGGCCATGAGCGGATCCGAGGGCCCGGTCGTCACCGTGGTGATGCCCGCCTACAATGCGGAGCGCTACATCGATGCGGCAGTGCGCTCCGTGCTCGAACAGACCCTGACCGACTGGGAGCTGATCATCGTGGACGACGGCAGCACCGATGGCACCGGGGCGCTGATCGATCGCTTCGACGACCCCCGGATCATCGCCCTTCACAAGACGAACGGCGGCATCGGCAGCGCGCGCAACAAGGCCCTCGAAGTGGCCCGCGGCACCTTCCTGTGCTTCCTGGACGCGGACGATGTGATGCCGCCGCGAAGCCTGGAGGCGCGTGTGGCCGAGTTCCACAGGGATCCCGGGCTCGGCATGGTGGACGGCCGGGTGCGGGTGATGGACGCCACGCTGGAGAACGAGCTTCGCGTGTTCATGCCGCAACGCACGGACGATGTGTTCCACGAACTGGTCACCTTCAGCGGGAGGTGCTTCATGGGCCCCAGCTGGATGCTGCGCCGGGACCTTGATCCGGTGCTCCGCTTCGAGGAAGGGGTCACCCACGCCGAGGACCTGTTCTTCTTCCTGTGCTTCTGCAAGGGCCGGAGGTACGGGTTCACGACGGAGGACATCCTGCTGTACCGCCGCACGGGACACAGCTCGATGACCACCAACCTGGAAGGCATGGAACGCTCCATGATCTGGATCGGTGAGGAACTCGGCCGGAGAGGCCTCGCGTCCGGATCGGAACTGTTCGTTTACACGCTCAAGCGCAAGCGCATGATGGCCGGCTCGTTCAGACAGCGTGGACGCCATTGGAAAGCCCTGCTGGCGCTGCTCCGCTGAGCCTTGTCACTTCACCGCCTCCACATACAGCGACTCGCGGCTCCTCACCTCCGAATCGTTGATCAGCGCAGGGTCACGACCCTGCTTGTAGGCCATTCGTTCCACCTGCCGGAAGCCGCTCCGTTCCAACAGCAGCTTCATCGTCTCCAGGTCGTAGATGAACTGATGACCGTGATTGCGGAACACCCCGTTGATGCACTGCATCATCGTGTCGTAGCCGTCCTCATGCGGCATGCGGCGCGTCCCGCCACCCCTGCGGTCCTTGTAGATGTCGATGAGCATCTCGCCATCGGGGACCACGATCCGCACCCGTCCTCCGGGTCTCAGCATGCGGTGGAACTCGCGCAGGTTGCGTTCACAGGCCTCCAGTGGGATGTGCTCCAGGCAGTGCTCTGTGTAGATGCCCTCGAAGCGTCCATCGGGGAACGGATAGGCGTGCCGCACGATATCCCAGCACACATCGATGCCCGGATTCCAGATGTAGTCGAGGTTGACGAACTCCGCATGGGTGTTGGTGCCGCAGCCCACATCGAGGAACCGTTTGCCGGAGGGGATGCGACGCGCCTGCCAACCGGCGTTGCGGATCAACGCCGAGATGGTGAGCTGGACCTTGTACCGGTCGATGAGCCTGCGGCGGGCGGTGGCCATGCGGAGCGGGTTTCGTTGCGCGGTGGTCGGCCACTGGCCGGCGCGGCGGCCAAAGATAGCCGCGCATCGCAGCTGCTCACGGGCGCTGGCACCCGGGCTGCACAGGGATGATCCGCGCCAGCAGGTCCACCATGTGACCGGTGTCGCGCAGGCGCATGGCGACGTCCACGCAACGCGCACGCAATTCGTCCACGGACCCCTGGCGCAAGCGGCCCAGGCCGGCCCTGAGCTCCTCGACGCCCATCGTCGGAAGGTCCTTCACCACGATGCCGACCCCTTCGTCCCGCGCGATCCACCCATCGTCCGCAACGCCTTCAGGAATGAGGATCGGCACGCCTGCCGCCCAATACAGCGCGGTCTTCACCGGCGAACGGAAGCGCTGCGATGGCGTGGGCGGCACGGCGATCACGCCCAGGTCGGCGGCGGAGAGGTACGGGCGCAACGCCTCGGGCGCCATGGGACCCAGCACGGTGGTGCGGGCCTCCACCTCCGACCAGCCCGGAGCCCGGCGCAGCGGTGCCATGTGCTCCTCATGCGTGATGATCAGATGGTGCACCGTGGGATCGGCGGCACAGGCCGTGCGGATGAACGCCACGTATTCCGCCTCGCTGTAGTAGATGCCCTGGAACTTGCCGATATAGAGCACCACTGTTCGTCCGTCGAGCCCCAGCCGCCGACGCATCTCCGCGCCTGCCGCGGCATCGCGTGCGTTCGCCGGCACGTCGATGGTGACGCCCTGCAGGTGCATCTCCACCCCGGGCCGGATCGTTCGCACATGGTCCATCACGGCGGTGGCCGGCGCCACGATCACGTCCGCACGCCGAACTTCGTGATCCTCGGACCAGCGCACCACCCGGTACTTCATCGAGCGCTCCGGCCAGAGGCCCAGTTCGCGCATGTACTGGCTGTGCGGTTCGAAGTTGACCACCACGAGCCGCTGGAAACCGAAGGGCCGCACCAGCGTGGCATAGGCGCCGGCCATGGACAGGAAGCCCACCACGGTGCGCTCCGCATAGCCCCGCGTGAACCGCCAGGACCACCAGGCCAGCCGGGCGATGTTGCGGATGCGCTGCAGGAACTGCGCCCCCTTCAGATCGTATCGCAAGGGACGCCAGGTGATGCGTGCCCGCCGCAGCCGCTCGGCCAACGCGGGGTCCAGGTCGGAGGGGCCCGGTTCCTCGGTCACCAGCAGGATGTCCAGATCGGTACCCCGCTCCTGCAGCCGCAGCGCGTAGTCCAGCATCAGGGTGGACATCAGCGGATCGCGGATGCTCTGGATGCTGACCACCAGCGCACAGGCCAGGCTCCTTTGCGTGTTCCTCATGCCCGTTGTGGGGTGCGCTTCCGCTTGGACACCGCCGCCCTGCTCATCAGCCCCTCGGCGCCCGTCTCGCCCGTGCGGTACTTCTTGAGCTCGAACACGCGGTTGTGCATCTTGGCCCAGAGGCGCTCGCGGTTGAGGTAGCCGATGATGTAAAGGGCCGAGACCATCAGCGGGATCAACGGGATCTTGAAGCGGACCAGCGCGCCGAAGTTCGGGGTGGAAATGCCGATGGCGAATCCGAAGAGCAGGGTGAACACGAAGCACATCAGCACCACGGGATTGCCCCCGACACAGCGAAGGAAGAACAGGATCCGAGTACGCCACATCATCAACAACGTGAGCCCAAGCAGCCACAGGTTCTCCAAGGCGCTGAGGGCCACCACCACCGACCGCGACTCCCACAGGTAGGGACGGAACAGGGCCGCATTGGTGGCCACCGGGAACTTGGAGAGCAGGCTGCCCAGGGTGCCATCCATGGGCCCCACGTCGAAGTAGTTGTTGCCGTACTGCTCGGCGCGCGACATGTCCGTCTGCAGCACCATCACCGTGTCCACCACCTTGTCCAGCGAGAACTTGTCCAGGTTGTCACCCAGCCAGCTGAGCACGGTGACCGACAGGAAGAGCATGGTGGTCAGGGCCAGCGGGAGCACCACGAAACGGATCAGCGCGTTCTTCATGCCGGCCACGCGGTTGAACATCAGCCAGATCATCGACACCGGGAAGATGGACATGAAGATGTACGGCTTCATCACCACCAGGATGATGGCGGCCAGCACCATGCCGATGAAGTTGCCCGTCATGGACCTTCGTTTGAAGAAGAACTGCACGAAACAGTGTATCCACCAGCAGACCGCGCTCATGGTGAAGGTGTCCTTCATGATCCCCGAGCCCCAGAACACCACCGAGGGCATGTAGAGGAAGGCCACGGCGAACTTGTCCGTCAGCGACGGGAACATGGCCACGAACGTTCGGAAGCACTTCCAGATACCCACGTACGACATGCTGGCCAGCAGGATCGTGGTGATCAGGTAGCTGTTGAAGGTGAGGATCACCAGCGGGCTGATCAAGCGGATGACGAAGTAGGCCCGCGGGTCGAAGTACATGTAGCCGTACGGATAGCCCGTCTCCATGCTGAAGCGGGCCAGGTTCTCCGGGCTGTTCGGGCCGGTCACGATGTCGAAGTACGTCATCGGGTCCAGCTTGAACATGTTGCTCATCGCCACCGCCGAGTAGAAGTACATGATGGTGTCCCCTCCCTTGTAGTAGTAGAAGTAGATGAGGCTGAAACCCAGCCCGCCGATCATCTTGGCGAAGAAGCCCCATAACAGATGCCTGTACTCGGGGCTCTTCTTGATGGCCATCGTCTTGGCCCGCGAGAAGTAGATGTAGATGACCACCAGGTAGATGGACCCCACCAGATACTCCCAGTAGGAGATGTCCACATCGCCGTAGTAGTAGATCCACACCAACGACATGCGCCAAAGGTCGACATTGGCCCCGCATGCCTTCCGTTCGGCCAGGTGTGCGCCGATCGCGTGCTACGTTTGCGCCCATGCCCAGGCCCGGTCCACGCCCCTGCCCCGTGTGCGGTGCCACGGACCACCGCCCCATCACCGCGCGCGCCAAGGACCATCTGGTGAGCTGCGGTGCGTGCGGCATGGTGTTCACCGGAGCGGAGCCCACACCTGAGGAGCTCGCGGCCTACTATGGCGACTACCCGGTGCATGAACACCTCTCCCCGGTCACCATCAGACGCTACGACGATCTGGTGGATGGATTCGCGGCCTATCGTCGTACCGGGCGCATGCTGGACGTGGGCTGCGGCGCGGGCATCTTCCTGGAGCGCGCCCGCCTGAAAGGCTGGGAGGTGCATGGCACGGAGTTCGGCCAGCGGGCCCTGGCCTCGTGCCGCTCGCGCGGCATCGCCATCATCGAAGGGCCGCTCGACCCCGCCAACTACCCTGCGGCCTCCTTCGATGTGGTGTGCTCCTTCGAGGTGATGGAGCACCTCACCGACCCCGGAGCGGAAATGCGCCGGATGAAGACCCTGCTGCGCCCCGGCGGTGCGCTCTACATCACCACGCCGAACTACCGCTCCATGGGGCGTCTGCTCGCCGGGAGCAGTTGGAACGTGGTGAACTATCCCGAGCACCTCAACTACTTCACACCCGGCACCCTCACCCGCCTGGCCGAACGGTGCGGCCTCCACCTGCGTTCGGTGCGCACCACGGGCGTGAGCGTTCAGCGCGTGCTGACCCGCGCATCCCTCGATCCCGCGAGGCGCAAGAGCGCGGCGAACGTCCAGGAGGACCTGCGTGAGCGCTTGGAACGCAACGCGTTCAACCGCAGTGTGAAACGACTGGCCGACCGCACCCTCGACCTCCTGAAGGTGGGCGACACCATCAAGGCCGTGTACGAGCGTCCGCCTCAGTGATGGTAGCCGCTGCCGCGCAGGATCTCCGAAGCGCGGTACAGCTGCTCGGCCAGCACCAACCGCACCAGCTGGTGCGTGAAGGTCATCGGCGAGAGGGCGATCACCTGCGTGGCGCGCGCCCGCATGCGGTCATCCACCCCATACGCGCCGCCGATGACGAAGGCCACCTGGCGCACCCCCTGATCGCGCCATCGCCCCAGACGTACTGCGAACGCCGTGGAGCTCAGGCCCTCCCCGCGTTCGTCGAGCAGCACGACCAGGCTGTCCTTCTCCACGGCCTTCAACAACCGGTCGGTGCCCTCGCGCCGCTTCCGCTCGGGGTCGGTGCCGGGCGGATCGGCGACCAGCACCTGGTCCACGGGGAACGATCGCCGAAGGCGGCCCAGCATCTCCTCGAAGGCCTCGGTGACCGGACCGGGCGCGTTGCGGCCCACCATGACCATTCGGATGCGCATCCCCAGGGTGTTGACAAGTACGACGCCCCGAAGATGCCACGCTGGCCCGATGTTTGCGAAATTGGCCCCGATATCCCAACCGCCGGACATGTTGAAGCACCTTACCCTGGCCCTCGCGATCGCCCTGCACGCCCTGCCCGGGCTGGCGCAGGACGCTGTGAAGGACCGCGTGGTGGCCGCCCTCGGCACGGGCAACTCCAAGGAGCTGGCCCAGCATTTCATCCCCAACATCGACCTCACCGTCGGAGGCTCGAGCGATGTGTACAGCAAGGCCCAGGCCGAGCAGATCCTGCGGCGCTTCTTCGATGAGAACCCGCCCGTGGGCATGGTGGTCGAGCACCAGGGCCAGAGCAAGCTCGGCGACCAGTACTACATCGGGATCCTGCGCACCCGCACCGGCCATTTCCGGGTGACCTTCTTCCTGAAACGCACCGGCGACCAATTGCAGGTCAAGCAGTTGCGCATCGAGGCCGGCCGAAGCGACCACTGACCGTGCTGCCCCCCGGGACCGAGACCCTCATCACCGCCGCCCTTGCCGAGGACATCGGCGACGGCGACCACACCACCCGAAGCACCATTCCCCCGGGGGCGCGTGGCGGCATGCGCCTGCTGGTGAAGCAGGATGGCGTGCTGGCCGGGGTCGAACTGGCCCGTGCCATCTGCGCCCAGGCCCACCCCGACCTGCACATGCGCCCCCTGCTGGAGGATGGTGCCCTGGTGAAGGCCGGCGATGTGGCGTTCACCCTCACCGGGCCCGTGCACGCCCTGCTCACCACCGAACGCGTGCTGCTCAACTTCATGCAGCGCCTCAGCGGCATCGCCACCCTCACCCGGCGCTTCGTGGACGCGCTGGAGGGCACCGGTTGCCGCGTACTGGATACCCGCAAGACCACGCCCACCCTGCGCGCCCTGGAGAAGTGGGCCGTGCGCATCGGCGGGGGCGAGAACCACCGATCCGGCCTGTACGACATGATCCTCATCAAGGACAACCACGTGGACTTCGCGGGTGGGATCGGCCCCGCGCTGGGGGCGGCACGCGACTACCTCCACCTGCATGCGCTGGCGATCCCCATCGAGGTGGAGGCCCGCACGCTGCGCGAAGTGGAGGAGATCCTGGCGCACGGCGGCGCCGACCGCATCATGCTGGACAACTTCGGGCACGACGACCTGCGCCGGGCCGTGGCCCTCATCGGGCGGCGCCATCGCACCGAGGCCTCCGGCGGCATCACCCTGGCCAACGCCCGGGCCACCGCCGAATGCGGGGTCGACTTCATCTCCGTGGGGGCCCTCACCCACAGCGCCACCAGCCTCGACCTGAGCCTCAAAGCCCTCTGACGCGCCATGCTGGAGCGCCTCAAACGGAAGCTCCTGTTCTCGCGCCCCTTCCGCGAGCTCGTGCGATGGGCGAAACGCGTGCGGCTGCCCGGCTTCGGCGGCTTCAGCCTCTACGCCCTCTCGCGCTTCTTCTTCCTGGCCCTGGCCACCGGCCGCCTGGAGACGCGCGCGTCGGCCATCGCCTTCAAGCTCTTCCTGGCCTTCTTCCCTGCGGTGATCGTGCTGCTCACCCTCATCCCCTTCATCCCCATCGCCGATTTCCAGGTGAAGCTCCTGGCCACCTTCCAGGAGATGCTTCCCCTGGAGGTGTACAGGTTCATCGAGGGCACCCTGCATGACCTCCTCGTGAAGAAGCACGGCGCCCTGCTCTCGGTGAGCTTCGTGGTGGGCGTGTACATGGCCAGCAACAGCATTGACGCCATCCTGCACGGGTTCAGCGGAAGCACCAACCTCACCCACTGGCACAGCGCCCTCAAGCAGCGGCTGCTCAGCCTCGGCCTGTTGCTCGCCCTCACCATCCTGGTGGTGATCGCCATCCCCGTGCTCACCTTCAGCAACACGGTGATCGCCTGGCTGGAGACGCACGGCCTGGTCAGCGGATGGCTCGAGGTGGCCGGGCTCTTCGCCGCCAAATGGGGCATCAGCACCCTGCTCGTGCTCACCATGATCGCGCTGCTCTACAATGCCGGCGACCCCTCCAGCAAGCGCTTCCACCTGATCACGCCGGGCGCCATCGTGGCCCTGGTCCTCATCCTCATCCTCTCGCAGGCCCTGGCCTTCATCTTCGGCAACATCACCGATTACAACGCCCTCTACGGCTCCATCGGCGCCATCCTCGCGGTGCAGTTCTGGATCTACCTCAACATGATCGCCCTGCTCGTGGGCTACGAGCTCAACATCAGCATCACGCGCGCCCGCCACGCCCACACCGGCGAGCTCCGCCCCGTGCGCCGCGCCTGACCCCGATCCGGTACTTTCGGTGCGTGCAGGCCCGCGCCCTCCCCTTCGCCCTCCTCTCGCTCCTGGCCGCCCAGGCGCCCGCGCAGCGCCATGACGCCCTGCACCCGCCCAACACCTACCGCAACGCCGACAACCCCCATTACTGGCGCAACCGCCCGCCGCACGAGGCCTACTGGCAGCAGGACGTCCACTACACCCTGCGCGCACGCCTCGACGAAGTGGCCGACCGCATCGAGGGCGAGGGCAGCCTGGTGTACTGGAACAACAGCCCGGACACGCTCCGCCATGTCTTCTTCCACCTCTACCAGAACGCCTACAACGCCGGGTCGCACGCCGACCTGATGGATAACGGTCGCGCGACCCGGGGCGACACCGCCGAGCATGGCACCACCCTGGCCCACCTGCGCGTGGGGGCCGCCGACCTGCGCGTCGAGTTGGACAACACCGTGCTGAAGGCCTGGCTGCCCGAGCCGCTGCCCCCGGGGGGCCGTGTCACCTTCAGCATGGCCTTCACCACCCATTACGGCATGGACGTGCAGCGCCGCATGAAGCTCTTCAACGCCTGGGGCTTCAAGCACTACGACGGCGTGCACTGGTACCCTCGGATCGCGGTGTACGACGCGCACATGGGCTGGGACACGCAGCAGCACCTGGGCAACGAGCTCTACGGCGACTTCGGCACCTTCGACGTGACGCTGGACATGCCCAACGACATGGTGGTGGAGGCCACCGGCTGGCTGCAGAACCGCGACGAGGTGCTGCCCCGCGACCTGCGCGAGCGGCTCGACCTGGCCCGCTTCGCCGACAAGCCGTGGAACGAGGCCCCGAGCGTGGTGACGCCCTACGAGCCGGGCCGCCGCAAGCGCTGGCGCTACCACGCGGAGAACGTGCACGACTTCGCCTTCACCGCCGACCCCACCTACCGCATCGGCGAGGCCTGGTGGAACGGCGTGCAGTGCATCGCCCTCGCCCAGGAACCCCACGCCGCCGGCTGGCGGAACGCCGCTGCGTACACCGCCCGCATCATCGAGACCTTCAGCCGCGACATCGGTCCCTACGTGTACCCCAAGATGGTGGTGGCCGATGCGCGCGATGGCATGGAATACCCCATGCTGACGCTCGACGGCGGGCGCGATCCGGAGTACCGCGGCCTGCTCGTGCACGAGGTGGGCCACAACTGGTTCTACGGCATGGTGGGCAACAACGAGACCTACCGCGCCCTGCTGGACGAGGGTTTCACCCAGTTCCTCACCAGCTGGGGCCTGGAGCACATCGACGGCGACACCCTGGTGGAGGAGGCGCCGAAGGGTCGCTACGTGTCCCGCTTCACACGGCCGGAGCTCGTGCGCGAATCCGAGGTGTACCGCGGCTACATGCGCGATGCCGTCCGCAATGAGCTGCCGCCCATCGACACGCACAGCGACGGCTTCGCTCCCGTGGAAGGGCGCGGAGGCGGTTACGGCCACGTCTATTACAAGACGGCCACCATGCTGTACAACCTGCAATACCTGCTCGGCGACAGCGTGTTCCTGGCCGCCCTTCAGCACTACTTCCGGCAGTGGGCCCTCTGCCACCCCACCGTGGCCGACATGCGGCAGAGCTTCGTGCGCAGCACCGGCGTGGACCTCAATCCCTTCTTCGATGCCTGGCTGACGACGGACAAGTTGGTGGACTATCGCGTGTGCGGGATCACCCGGCGGATGCGCAGCGAAGGGCAGACCATCCGCCTGCGGCGGCGTGGCGGCATCTCCATGCCGATCGATCTGCAGGTGACGGCGCGTGATGGAACGGTGCACGACTTCCACATCCCCACCAGCTGGTATGTGAAGCCGACCACGGCCACCGTACTGCCGCGCTGGACCGGCTGGGACAGGCTGCGCCGCACCTACGTCGCCCGGGTGGACGTGCCCACCGGCATCGCCGCCGTCCGCATCGATACCAGCCTCCGCCTCGCCGACGCCTACCAGCCCGACAACAGCCTGCCCCGCGCGGTGAGCATCGCCTTCGACCACCATGTCCACAACCCGCCCGACCGCCGCCACTACGAAGCGTTCGGACGTCCGGACCTGTGGTGGAACGGCTTCGACGGCCTGAAGGTGGGCGCCCACGTCCATGGCAGCTACTTCCGCCATACGCACCAGGTGTGGCTGTCCGCCTGGGTGAACACCGGCCTGGGTCAGGCCCTGCCCAATGGCGGGGTGGACACGCGCCACGACGCCCTCTCCTATGTGCTGCGCTACAGCACCGGCACCACGCGGCTGCTGAAGGGATCGAGCATCCGCCTGCAGGCGCGCCATCTGGACGGCCTGGAGCTGTACGGCGGCGGCGCCAGCTGGACCACGCCCGACGAGCGCACCACGGTGAGCGGCGACCTGCGCTACATGATCCGGAGGGGCACCAGTGACCTCACCTACCTCCTGTATCCGGACGAGTGGACACTGAACGCGCTCTCCGGCCTGCTGGACCTGGCCGTGGACCGCAGCTACCGGGCCGGGCCGTTGCGCGGGCGCGCGGAACTCCGCCTGCGGCAGCCCCTGGTGGGCTCGGCGGACCAGGGCGCCCATGTGCGCCTCACCACCCGCAATACGCTGCGGTTCGCCGGGCTCGACCTGCACCTGCGCGGGCTGGCCCAGTATGGCACCGGGGCCAACAACCTCGAGACGGGGCTCTACCTCGCCGGCGCCGCGCCCGAAGAGCTCGTGGAGAACAAGTTCACCCGCAGCATCGGTCCGGTGCCGGACGCCTGGGTGGGGGCCTACGGTGCGGAGGTGGACCACTTCCACCATGGCGGCGGTCTCAACCTGCGCGGCTATGCGGGCTACCTGGCCCCCGAGACCATGGCCGACGGAACCCAAGTGCTGACCTACCGGGGTAACACCGGACTGGCCGTCAACGCCGAGCTCGACCTCGACGGGCTGGTGCGCTTCCGCCCCCGAGGACTGCACCGGTACCTGCACCTGGACGTCTACCTCTTCGGCGACGTGGGCAGCATGGGCTACCGCCGCACCGACGGCGATGCCCAGCGGCTGGAGCTCGCCACGCCCCGCGCCGACGCCGGCCTGGGCGCCGCTCTCACCATCAAACGCTGGGGGCCGCTGGTCGATCTTCAACCGCTCACCCTCCGCTTCGACATGCCCCTGGTGCTCTCCTCCATCCCGGTCGGCGGGTCGGAGCATGTCGCCTTCCGCTACGTGGTGGGCATCGGTCGTACCTTTTGACCCATGCGTGCGTTGCTCCTTTCCGCCCTGCTGGCGGCCACCCTGCCGCTGGCCGCACAACCACCGCGCCCCGGCAACGACATCACCGGGCGCTGGACCACCATCGACGACAACACCGGCAAGCCGCGCAGCGTGGTGGAGATCACCGTGCGCAACGGCAAGGCGTACGGCCGCATCGTGGACCTCCACGACAAGACCAAGCTCGAGAAGGTCTGCGACCTCTGCCCCGGTGACCGCAAGGACCAGCGCATCCTCGGCCTGGAGGTGATCCGCGACATGGTGGCCGATGGCGATGAATGGGACGACGGCACCATCCTGGACCCGGAGAACGGCAAGGAGTACAGCTGCAAGCTGTGGGTGGAGGACGGCACCTTGAAGGTGCGCGGCTACATCGCGTTCCTCTATCGCACGCAGACCTGGGTGCGGGCCACCGGTCGTTGAGCGCGGGTGTTCACTCGCGCACCAGCCGGGCCGAGCCCACCCGTCCGTCGCCGCTCACGCGGACCACATAGAGCCCGGCGGGCAGCGCGGCCACATCGAGATCCACACGATCCGCGAAGCGCCGCACATCGGCCTGCAACCGGGCGCCACGGGCATCGATCAGCTCCACCATCGTGGGTGCCGATGGGCCCGGCCAAAGCAGCGTGGCCACTGAAGTGGCGGGGTTGGGGTGGATGGAGAGGGCGATCGGCGAGGTGGAGAGGTCGGGGAGGTGGAGCAGGCTCTCCCCTTCCTTCGCCAGGTATCGGACCACGTGGTTCTCCTTGTCCCCGATATACGCGTTCCCTCTCTCATCAACGGCGATCCCATAAGGCGCATTGAACATCGCGCTCAGGACGGGACCGTCGTAGTAACCGTTCTGCCCGGTACCGGCCACCGTCGTCACCGCCCCCTGCAACGTGATCCTGCGGATCAAATTACCCATCCACTCCGCGACCATGAGCCCTCCTGTGGGGTCCCATGCCATGTACGTCGGCCGTGTGAACGAAGCGGAACTCCCGAGACCGTCCACACTGGCCTGATTTCCGCTGCCCGCCAGGAGCGTGACAACACCGGCCGATGAGATCACCTTCACCTTGTGGTTCATTTGATCGGCCACATACAGATTGTCGAGCGTATCGAACGCGATCCCAGTGGGCCTGTCGAAACGGGCGTTCATCCCGGTACCCAATTGATCCCCCGCGACACCGGGATTACCAGCGAACGTCGAGACCACGCCATTTTCGATCCTCCGGATCGTGTGGTTCCCGTAGTCCGAGATGAAGACCACACCATCCTGACGCACGGCGACCTCCACCGGGTTGTAGAACTGAGCGATGCTTGCCGGGCCGTTCGTAACACCCGGTGCGCCCGTACCGGCGATGGTCACCACGTTGCCCTGTTGATCCACCCGCTTGACCTTGTGGTTGCCGTTGTCCGAGACATAGATGTGGCCGTCGTGATAGTACACACCGGTCGGCACATAGAACCTGGCGTTCGGCCCTTGTCCATCCTGATCGCCCTGTGAACCGCTTCCGGCAAGCGTGGTCACCACCCCGTTCTGGACCCGACGGATACAATGATTCAGCGCATCAGCCACGTACATCACGCCAGCGCTATCGTCGATCGCAATGCCGTATGGTGTCTGGAACCTCGCTTGGTCCGCCGGGCCATTCGTCAGCCCGGCAATACCGTCCCCCGCGTAAGTGCCCACCCATGAGTAGTTCTGAGCGATCGCAGGAACGAACAGGAACAATGCACAAGCGGAATGCAGGAGTCGCATGGCCTTACTTTTCCGCAATCTACGGATGATCCTTTTTGGTACCCACGGCGATCAAGGTGTCCGTCAGGTCCGCTCGATCGAGAAGTTCAGCATACGCTTGATCCACTGGACCTGAACGCAGCTCGGGCCAACGAGCCTGCCCACCAGGCCCCCCGTAGGACAGCCAGTAAAGGTGATTCGCCAAGGGGTAGCGCTGAACGCCGGTGACCTGGACATCCACGAAGCCGGCCAGCTCCAGATACCTCGACAGACTGTCCCGTGTGTGAAGGACCAAGTGCTCGCTCCAAAAGGTGAACTTCCTGAAGGGCAAGCAGGCGAATCGTGTGATCAAGGCGTCCCTCGCGTGTGGCACCTCCACGACGATCCGCCCTCCGGTATCGAGCAGTTGGTGTATGTGTTGAAGCTCTTCCAGCGGGCGTGTCATATGCTCGAACACATGGAACAGGGTCGCCACGTCGAACCGGATCCCCGAGAAGGTCAGTTCCTGCGCGCTGGAATGGACCTCATAGCCCAACCCGCGGAGCATGGCAGCCGCCTCCGCCTGTGGTTCCACAGCGGCGACATGGGCCGCGATCGGCCGCACCAGGTCAAGAACACCACCCAACCCCGTACCGATGTCGAGAAAGCGCCGACCGGCGATCATCTGCGATAACCAATGGGCCCTGCGGATGTCATCCTCTCGGGTAGCCACCAGCCCCTGCGCCCTTCCTTGTGGATCCCAATAGGTCAGACCCGCCTGGTCAGGATAGTAGTTGGTGCCGATATGGTCGATGCGATCAAGGAGAATGACGCCGCTACGCTCGCAGCGCCAAACCTCCACATCGGGCCTGTCACGTACGGCAGGATGGAATGGTGTCAGCGTCCCTGCAGTGATCAGCCCATTGCGGACCAATTCGTCGTACCAGGCGTGGGAAGGTCTTGCCATGTGGGCAAAGTAAACACGGAGGCGATGCCACCACGCTACTTTCGTCCGATCATTGCCGGGCATGGGTGAGGTGAAGAGACAGGGTATCCGCAACACGCTGGTGGTCTATGCCGGCACGTTGATCGGCGCAGTGAGCCTTTTGTACGTTCAGCCCGTACTGCTGACCAAGGAGGAACTGGGGCTCACTCGTCTGATCCTGTCATTCGCCTCTGTCACCGCCAGTCTGCTCTCCTTCGGGATCAGCTCCGTCACCGTGCGCTATCTGCCGAGGCTGCACCATCCGGAAAGCGGCCATCGCGGATTCTTCGGATTCCTGCTCCTGTACATGGCCATCACGCTTCTGGTAGGCACCCTGGCCCTGCTGCTGGCCGGTCCGTTCCTGGAGGACCTGTATGGCACGGAAACCGGCATCTTCTCCCGGCATCTGCCCCATGTGCTCATCCTGTCGGCGTCCTACACACTTGTGCTCGGTTTCAACGCCTATTGCCTTGCGCTCTTGAGGTCCGTGTTCCCCACTGTCGTGAATGACATTGTCCTTCGTCTGCTGTTCATCGCGGTCATCGTGGTGCATTACCTGGGTCTCGTGAGCAGCAGCGCCTTCCTGTATCTGTTCGTCCTCACCTACTCCGTGCAGGCCATCCTGCTCTTCGGCTACATCCTCATGGTGGACCGGCCGGGGCTGCTTCCGGACCTAGGCCACATCAACCGCGCCATCGGCCTCCGGGCCATTCTCCGCTATGCTTCCATCATGACGTTCACCTCGATCAACTCCGTCACCATCAAGTATATCGACTCCATTTTCGTGGGCCAGGTCTCCATCAGTGAAGTGGCCGTATACAGTGTGGCGGCGTTCGTGGGCCTGGTCATCGAGATACCCCTGGTGGCATCCGAGCGTATCGCAAGCCCGGCCATCTCGCATGCCCTCGCCAACAAGGACCTTCCAGCGGTCCAACGCATATATTACCGATCCGCTCGCGGATTCCTCCTGCTGGGCGGCCTCATGTTCCTCCTGGTGGTCCTCAACGTGAAGGACGCGCTCGGTTTCCTGCCGGAAGGGTATGCCGATGGCGCCATGATCACGATCATCATCGCTCTGGGTGCCTTGGTGAATATGGCCACGGGGGTGAACCACCCCATCCTCATCAATTCGGACCGGTATATCTATGGGTCCGTGTTCATGGTGACCCTTCTAGTCGCGACGCTCATCGGCAATCTGCTTCTCGTCCCTCGGTTCGGTGCATTGGGTGCCGCGATCTCGTCATGCCTTGCAAGCATCGTTTACAATGGCTTGAAGTTCGAGTTCATCCGCAGGCACTATCGTATGCAACCGTTCGACCGTGCCTCGCTCTGGATCGTGATGATCATCGGTGCACTGTGGGCGGCGCTCGAGTGGATCGACCTCCCGCTCCCACCGCTTCTGAGCATCCTGCTCCGCTCGTCGGCCGCGATCGGTCTTTATTGCGCTGCTCTCACGGTGTTCCGACTTTGGGACGGATGGATGGATCAGCTTCCCCTTCCTTGGGTCCGCAGCCGCTGAACCATCATGATCCGGATCTTCGTTTGCACCTCACATCTTAGCGCGCTGTTCCTTACCCTGCACGCGAAGCGGTCCCACCGTCCCGGGCAGCTCGACCTCATCATCATCGACCTCGGGGTCCGTCGCGTCAGTGTGATCGACGCCATCCTGACGGCGACCGGAATGCACTCCTGGTCCCGGATCATCAATCTGTCCGAGGTGGCCGAGGAGAAACACACCTTCAGACCGGGATTGTCGCGCCGCCTGATTCGCAAGTGGAAAGAGGTCGCCTTCGTACGACCGGTCTATGCTCTCCTGCTCAAGCGCTACGAGCGTCGATCCGATGACCGCATCACGCGCCACCTATTGAACAAACTGCCGGCCGTCGCTCCCGGGAGCAACGTAGCCCTCCATGTCCATACTGAATGCCAGATCCTTCGTTCACTGCGGACCATGTATCCGGATGCGGAGGTCAACTACTTCGAACATGGGCAGGGCGACTACATCTACTGGGATTCCCCAGGACGGATCCCCGGCCGCTTGCATGTTCTGTTCGCTGCGCCGTTCAGGCGATACCTCTCCGCTCATGGAAGGGATGCGACCATGGTCCATGAACTGGAGCTGGGCGGGGAGTTCCCGCGTATCGCCGACGAAGTGCTCAAGTTGGATCACCACGCCACCGAGGTACTCGTTCCGAAGGCCCGATCGATCGTGTTCGTACTTCTTGAGGCCGTGGACATGTATCAGGTCCCTGATCACTTCTGGGGCGCTTACATGGACCGCATCATCGAGGACCTGGGTGATGCCGGGGATCATCTGTTCGTGCTGAAACCCCACCCTCGCCAGTCGCGCTTCTCGATCGAACGGACATTGCAACGCCTGAACGAACGCGGCATCCGCCATCACCTGTTGACCGATGCACACGTGGGCATCGCCGCAGAGGTGTCATTCGCTCCATGGGCCCCACATGTCTCCCACGTGTACGCGCTGGTCTCCACGGCCTGTTTCTACCTATCGGTCCTCTATCCGAACGATGGCATCACCTATCACTATTCGACATCCTTCCTGGAGGAGCACATCAATGCCGCCCCACCCATGTACAAGCGGTTGTTCGATCGGATGAAACCCCTCATCGAACAGGTCTTCGCCGAGCGTTGCATGCCCTACTGATCACAACGTCCAGCCATCGTCCACCACGATGTTCTGGCCGTTGATGTAGGCGGACAGGTCGCTGAGCAGGAACAGCAGGGTGCCGGTGACATCGTGGGCGTCCAGCATGCCCTTGGTGAGCGCGTGCGCCCGGTACCGCTCAAGGAAGACCTCCGGTTGTCCGTCGCGGATACCGCCCGGACTGATGGCGTTGCAGCGGATGCCCATGCCCGCGCAATGGGCGGCGATGTAGCGCGTGAGCATCAGCACGCCGCTCTTGATCACGGCATACTCCACCGGCATGGTCATGTCCGTGCCGGCATACACCTCGAAGCGCGGGGCCACCACGCCGTAAATGCTGGCCATGTTGACGATGTTGCCGTGGCCCTGCCGCCGGAAGTGATCGATGAAGCGCTGGGCCGCGAGGAAATAGCCGCCCGCGTGCATGCCGACGTTCTCCACGAAGTCCGCATAGGCGACCTCCTCGAACCGCCTTCCATACGCCGCGTTCCGCGGGTAGGCGTTGTTCACCAGCGCATCGATGCGGCCGAAGCGGTCCACCGCTCCCTTGATGAGGCGGTCCAACGAGGCCGCGTCCGTGATATCGCATTCCACCCCCGCCACCGCATCGCCATGCGCCGCGCGCAGGGCCTCGATGGCCGCCGTGGTGCGCGCGTTCATCACCTCCGCCACCACCACGCGGCCATCCGCAGCCACCACGGCTTCGGTGAACACCCGGCCCAAGCGCCCGGCGCCGCCGGTGATCACCACCACCTTTCCCTGCAGCAGGCCCATGTCAGTTGTGCTTGCGGAAGACGGGTCTCACGGCCGGGCCCACCAGGTGCTTGTCGATGCCGTCGCTCAGGGCGGCGGCGTACACGGCGAAGGCCTTGCGCGCAGCGGTCAGGGTCTGGTCGAGCTCCGCATCGCCATGCGCGGCGGAAAGCGCCACCCAGGGCATCATCACGCTCCCCCGGATCATCTCCTGGCTCCAGAGGGTTCGGAAGGGCAGGGAGATCTGTCCTTCGCCATCACGGGTGGTGTAATAGGGAGAGCAGCCGAAGCCGTGCGCCTCGAACCGGTCGGCCACGCCGGCCTCGGCCGCCAGAGTGTTGAGGCCCTCGATCAACTGACGACCATAGCGCCACAGGTGGCCGGTGATGTCCTCGCTTTGGTAGATCTCCACCGTGCGATTGAACGCGCCGAAGGCCGACATCTCCGAACCGTGCGTGGTGCTGATGAGGAAGACACGATCGGCGCCAGCCTCGCGGATGCCGCCCAATTCCATGATCTCGCGCCGGCCGATGAGCGCCGCCAGCGCGAACCCGTTGGCCATGCCCTTGCCGAAGGTGGCCAGGTCCGGCTCGATGTCGTACACCTTCATCGCTCCGTGGAGGTCCCACCGGAACCCGGTGATCATCTCGTCCAGCACGAACACGGCACCGTGCTTCGCGCAAAGGGCCTTCACCTGATGCAGGAAGTTGAGCGAACGCTGAGGGCAGCCCGCGCAGGAGCGCGGCTCGAGGAGCCCACCACAGGATGCGGGACACGGGGAGAGCGAGGTGGCCGGCTCCATCAGCACGCAGGCGATGCGGCCGGGATGCTCGGCGAAGAGCCGCTCCAGCGAGGCGATGTCGTT
Source organism: Flavobacteriales bacterium (assembly GCA_020847755.1). GTDB lineage: Bacteria > Bacteroidota > Bacteroidia > Flavobacteriales_F > PHOS-HE28 > PHOS-HE28. The sequence continues at coordinate 30,976 of JADLBK010000061.1, forward strand.
GTAGTTGAACTTCAACGTCAACCGCTTGTGCTCATCCGGGATGCCGCGGTCCATGGGCGTGCTTCCGATGAACCAGTCGTCGTAGGTGAAGAAGGGTTGTTCGGCCGGGATGGCCACGTGCGTGCGGCCCGTGTAGGCGCGGGCGAGCTTCACCGCGGCGGTGGTGACGATGCTGCCGTTCTTGGCGAACTTCACCATGCCCGCCCAGGGGAAGAGCGACAGCATGCGCTCGGCCGCCTCCAGCTCGGTGAGGGAGGGCCGCGTGAGGTTGTTGCCCTTGCCGATCTCCGCGATGGCCGAGGCGTTCACCCGCTCGTCCGCATAACCGAGCGTCACGGCCCGCAGGCCCATGCCGTAGTCCAGGTAGCGGTTCCCCTCCGCGTCCCACACGTACGCGCCCTTGCCATGGCTCAGGATGGGCGGCGCGTTGGACGGGTATTGGTCGTCGCCCCGGCTGTAGGTGTGGGCACCTCCGGGGATCGCCGCATGCAGTCGGTCGCTCCAGTTCATCGGTCGTCGATCGTTCCTTCCTGCCGGGCCTTCATCAGCGCCTCGATGACGATGAGGTCCACCGGGTCGTCCACCTCGAAGGATTTCCACTTGGGCATCACGTGCCCCAGCGTGCGCTCGTGGTAAAAGCTCCGCCGTTCGCGCAGCGAGGACGACCGGGCGATGTACAGACTTCCTTCAAAGAAGTAGACGTCATCGATCTCCTGGCGGCGCTTGAACACGAAGCGCTCCCCCGCATAGGGCCGGATGAAGCAGGCGTCGTCCATGCGGGCGAGGAAGGCCGGATGCCCGCCCTCGGTGCGGCACACGCCCACGACGCTCTCCGCACCGGGTGTGGCCAGCTGCAGGTCGATGGCGGCGAGCACGTCGGCGGCGGTGCGCTGGGGCGAGGTGGGTTCCAGCATGCACACCAGGTCCATGGCCTCGCCCGCCTGTTCCAGGTGGTCGAGCGCGTGGAGCACGACATCCATCGACGAGGCCGTGTCGGTGGCCAGTTCGGCGGGACGGAGGAAGGGCAGCTCGGCACCGGCGCTGCGGGCGGTGTCCGCGATGGCGGCGTCATCGGTGCTCACCACCACGCGGCCCGGCCGGGTGCGGGCCGCCTCCAGCGCGGCCGCCACCGACCAGGCGATCAGCGGCCGGCCCAGGAGCGGGCGCACGTTCTTGCCGGGCAGGCCCTTGCTGCCACCGCGCGCGGGGATCAGGTAGAGGACCCTCATGCCTGCGCGTGCAGCTGCCGCGTGTGCTTGATGGCGTGCAGGACCTCCAGCACATGGTCCTGCTCCGCGCGGGTGATGGTGACGCTGCTGGGCAGGCTCAGGCCGGCCTGCGACAGGCGCGTGCTCACCGGGAAGGTCTGCCCAGGCCGCATGTAACGCCCGTAAGGCGGCATCACGTGGAGCGGGTGGAAGAGCGGACGCGACTCGATGCCGTTGCGCGCCATGCGGTCCATCACCTCATCGCGGCCCAGGCCGAAGTCGGCGCCGATCAGGCAGCTGTACAACCAGAACCCGTTCAGCGCCCACGGCTCCTCGGGCGGCGCGGTGATCCCTCCGATGGCCTGCAGGCCCTGGGTGTACGCGGCGGCCAGGTCGCGTTTGGCCTGCACGAACGCGTCGAGGCGCTCGAGCTGGGCCACGCCGATCGCCGCCTGCACGTTGGTCATCCGGTAGTTGTAGCCGACCTCGAGGTGCCAGTAGCGGCGCTGCTTGTCCATGCCGTGGTCGCGCAGCATCGTGGCGCGCGCGGCCACCGCCGGATCGCGGAAGAGCGTCATGCCGCCCTCGCCCGTGGTGATGGTCTTGTTGCCGAAGAAGCTGAAGGTGGCCGCATCGCCGAAGCTCCCCACCGGGCGGCCCTTGTACAGCGCACCGAGCGCCTCGGCACAGTCCTCCACGACGAACAGCCCGTGCCTGCGTGCGATGGCCATCAGCTCGTCCATGTGGCAGGGATGGCCGTAGAGGTGCACCGGCATGATGGCCTTGGTGCGCGGGGTGATGAGCCGCTCCACTTCGGCGGGGTCCAGCGTCCAGGTGACCGGATGCACGTCGGCGATGACGGGCGTGGCACCGGCATGGATGATGGTGTTGATGCTCGCCGCGAAGGTGAGGTCCGGGACGATGACCTCGTCGCCTTCGCCGATGCCGAGGGCCACCAGGGCCAGGTGGATGGCCACCGTGCCGTTGCTCACGGCGAGCGCATGGGGCATGGCGCAGCGCTCCGCAAAGCCGGTCTCGAACCGCTTCACATAGGCGCCCTGCGAGCTGATCCAGCCCGTGCGCAGGCAGTCGGTGACGTAGTTGAGCTCGTTGCCGTCCAGCTGCGGCGCCATCACCTGGATGCGGTGCGTGCGGCGCAGGCTGGCGAAGTCCACGGGCACACCGCGCTCATCGAGCAAGGGGATGTGCCGCACGGTGCCGTCGAGCCGCGCCTGGATGTCCCCGGCGGGCGCGCCCACCGGCAGGGCGGTGAAGCGGCGCTGCATCACCTCGGCCACCGGCCGGTCCAGCGATCCGCCGGCCAGCAGCGAACGCCGGATGTCGCCATCGGTGAGCACGCCGCTGAGCCGGCCCGCGTCGTCCACCGCGAAGCAGATGCCCTGCGCGTTGCGGTCGATCACGGCCAGCGCATCGCGCACGCTTCGGTCGTCGCGGATGAGCAGTTCGGCCAGGGTCTCGTTCATCGGTCCGTGGGGGCGCGTTCGGGGAAAAGCAGCCGCTCCATGCGGCGAAGTTCGGAAGGCGGCGTCTTCCGCGTCTCCAGCACGTGCACCGCATGGCGGGCACGGTCCATCAGCGGCAGGAACCAGTAGTCGGCACCGAAGCCCTGGTTGTCGTCCACCTCACCGCCGTTGTCGCTGTGATGCACGCATCGCACCTGCGGCAGCAACCGCCCGGCCGCCTCCGCCGCATCGAAGCCGAGGGTGCACGCGCTCACCTTCAGGTGCGCGGTGTCCAGGAGCAGGCCCAGGCGGGCGTCCGGCACGTCATCGAGCAGCCGCAGCTGCTCGCCCGCATCCACGTTGAGCAGGGGGTTGGTGCCGTCGGCGTAGCGGTTCACCGGGGCCAGCACGTTGTTCTCGATCAGCAGGCCGGTGGGCAGGTCGCGCGTGCGGCCCAGCACCTGCCGCACCGACTCGGTGAACCGGGCCCAGTGCAGTGCCCTGTCGATGCGCGCCACCTGCTCCAATCGTCGGCCGAGCTCGCTGGGACGCGGGTCCACGCAGAAGCCGGCATGCACCGAGAAGAAGGGCGCGCCCACCAGGTGGCTCAGCTGCATGCCCCGCACGCAATGGGCGATGCTGCGGTCGCGGATGGAGTCGTCGGCACTGCCGAGGTTGAGCACGAAGGGCTCGGCCGGCGCGGGGAAGTAGTTGTGGGCGAAGCGCCGCATCGGCGCGGTGCGGAACAGCTCCTCCATGTCGGGGTGGAAGGGCATGCCACTGCTGAACTCCAGCGCCATGAACTCGCGGTCGGCCTCGGCGATCATGGCTTCGGGCGTCAGGCCCGCGAAGGCCAGCGAGCTCATCACCGCCTCACGCTTCGGCATCAGGTCGCAGGTGAGGAAGAGGATGCCCTCGTCGGCCCCGGCATGCACGAAACCGTAGCGCTCATAGAGCCGGATGGCCGTGTGGTTGTCGGCGTCCACCGAGAGCCTCAGGGCCGTAATGCCCATGCCCTGCGCGCTGTCCAGCAGGAGCCGCATCATGCGCGCGCCATGGCCGCGGCCCCAGTGCCGCTCCTGCACCGCGATGCCGAGCCACACCACGCCGTCCTCGCGGTCCAGGTGACCATAGGCCACCGGCTCCTCCCCGTCCATCCACAGCCAGGTGCAGGCGTGCTGGCGCAGCACGTCCGGGGTGCGCTTCGCGAAATAGCGGAAGCTGCGCAGCGCGTCGCCTGCGCCGTCCAGGAAGGCCTGAAGCAGGTGGCCGTCGTCGGGACCGATGCGTCGCTGTCCCATGGTTCAGGGGTGCAGATGCTCCCAGGTGAGGGCCTCATCCACGCGCAGGGCCCGGGCCAGGCGGCGCCCCACCACGGCATCGAGGTGCTTCGGGGAGAGCCCGTTCGCCGGTCGCTTGAAGCCGAGGTCGGCCTCCGCGAGCACATGGCCCGCCGGCAGCTCACGCGCGGCCACGAGGCTGCGGCGCATGCCGAAGGTGTTGGCGCGCTCGCGTTCGCCGGGCCGCTTGATGCCGTCGCCCAGGCTCAGCTCCACCGCGCGGATGCCCGTCACCAGATCGCGGAAGGCCGCGGGCTCCAGGCTGCTGCTGTGGTCCGGGCCGGGCATCGTGCGGTCCAGCGTGAAGTGCTTCTCGATCATCTCCGCGCCCAGCGCCACCGCCGCGAAGCAGGCATGGTTGTCCGGCACATGATCGCTGTAGCCCACGCGCACCTTCAGCTCGTCGCGCATGGTGAGCATGGCCCGCAGGTTGACGTCCTCCACGCGCGACGGATAGTCCGTGTTGCACTGCAGGATGACAAGGTCGTTGTTGCCCGTGCCGCGGATGGCGTCGACCGCCTCGCGCACCTCCTGCATGTCCGCCATGCCGGTGCTCACGATCATGCGACGGCCGTAACGCGCCACCTGCCGCAGGAAGGGCAGCTCCACCACCTGTCCGCTGGCGATCTTGAAGGCATCGACGTCCAGGGAGGCGAGCAGCTCGGCATCCTCCGGGTTGTAGGGCGTGCTCATGAAGTCGATGCCCACCTGCCGGCAATGGGCCTGGATGCGCGCGAAGGCGTCGCGGTCGAGCTCCAGCTTGCGCAGCATGTCGAACTGGCTCTCGGCCCGGTCCGTCACCTCCAATTGGTAGTTCGCCTTGGGCGAGCTGGCGGTGACGATGCGCTCGGCCTTGAAGGTCTGGAACTTCACACAGTCCGCCCCGGCGGCCTTGGCCTCGTCCACCAGGCGGAACGCCAGCTCCAGGCTGCCGTTGTGGTTCACGCCGGCCTCGGCGATGATGTAGGTGCGGGCCATCGGGGCCGAAGTTATCCCGCCGGTCGGATGAGCGCGGCGAGCGCGGCGGCGGCCTCGCGGCGTTCGTAGCGCGTGTGAAGCCCGCCCGTGACGCCGTGGTCCGTCCCGGCACGGACCGCCTCGGCCCGCGCCACGAGCCACGCGGCCATGGCCTCCACCTGCTGTCGCGTGAAGAAGGCGCCGGCGCCGCAGGCGGCCACGATGCGGCCCGCATCCCCGTCCACGGGGCCCAGGCCCAGGATCGGCCGTTGCACGGCGAGGTATTCGAAGAGCTTGCCGGTGAGGATGCCCTCCTCGCCGGGCCCTTCGGGGATCACGAGCAGCAGCACATGCGCGGACGCCATCTCCTCCAGGGCCTTCGCATGCTTCACCGGCTCGTTCCACACGCAGCGGTCGAGCACGCCGGCCTGCGCCGCGGCCTCGCGCACCGCCGGGCCCACCTGACCGATGAAGCGGAGCTCGATGGGCAGCGGAGCGTGCTTCATCGCCTGCGCCACCGCCGCGAAGAAGGCCTGGGGCGCGTAGCTGCCCGCCATGGTGCCCACGTAGGTGATGCGCAACCGGTCCGTGGGAAGCGGATGATGGGCGAGGCCCTTGAGGTCGTCGGCATCGTAGCCGTTGGGGATCACGTGCAGCTTGGCGGCCACTTGGGGCCCGTGGCGTTCCGCGAAGGCCGTGCGCATGGACGGCCCCACCACCACCGCCGCGTCCGCCTGTTCCAGCACGGCGGCCTCGTACGCGCTGTCCAGCCGCTGCGCGCGCGGTCCTTTCATCAGCTCGCGGGCGAAGTAGATGTCCGTCCAGGGATCGCGCAGGTCGGCGATCCAGCGGAGCTTCGGGAAGCGTTCCTTGAGCCGGAGGCCGATGAGCTGGGCGCTGTGCGGCGGGGAGGAGATCACCACGGTGCCGATCCCCTCCTGCTCGATGAGGGGGATGGCGGCCTTCACCGCGTGGCGCACCCAGCCGCGCCGCGCGTCGGGGATCATCCAGTTGCCGCGCACCCAGCGCATGGCGCGCTTCAGCAGGCCCTCCTTGCCGCCGGAGGCGAACCCCGCGTGCGGCACGGCGCCCCGCCCACCCAGCGCGGCCAGCAGCCGCAGCGGCTCGAACGAAGGCGTGCGCACCACCCGCACATCGGCGGGCACCTCGGCCTCGAGCGAGGGGTCCACCGCGGGGTAGCTCGCCTGCATGGGGTCCACCGTGAGCACGATGGGCCGAACGCCGCGCTGCGGCAGGTGCTTCACGAACTTGAGCCCGCGCTGCACGCCGGCCCCGCCGCTGGGCGGCCAGTAGTAGGTGATGAAGAGGACGGGCGTCATGCGACCGTGGCCCGCGCCTTGCGCCACGCCGCCAGGCCCGCACCGGCCACCGCGAGCAGGATCAACAGGCCACCGGCCAGGCTGAGCGTGTTGCCCAGGGCGTAGGAGCGGCTGGCCACGCGGAACTCCACCACGTGCTCGCCGGCCGGCACGCGCATCGCCCGCAGCACATAGTCGGCGCGGACATGCTCCACGGGCTGCCCGTCCAGGGTGGCCTGCCAGTCGGGGCCGTACCAGATCTCGCTGAAGACCACCACCCCGCCGTTCGCACTGCGCACCGTATAACGGAGGGCGTTCGCCGCGTAGCTGTCCAGCGTCACCGAGGCCGAGGGGTCGGGCGTGAGGGGGGCATCGCCCAGGGCGGCCCGCCAGCGTTCGTCCACCACGGCCACCGTGTCCGGGCCCACCTCGCGCAGCGCCAAGATCTCCGCATCGGCGTCCTTCACCCAGCGCACCTCGTTGACGAACCAGGCCGGGCCGTAGGCGTTGACGTTGAGCAGCGCAGGGCGCGCAGGGTCGGTGATGAGGTAGCGCGTGTTGAGCATGTTCAGCACGTTCTGCCGGGCCAGCACCGCGTTCACCGAGGACATGGTGGCGCCCTCGCCGAAGGCCCCGCCGATGGCGGCCATCTCGGGCCCCAGGTGGAACTCGATCAGGTCCTGGTAGCGCTTGAGCTTGGCCCCGTGGTAGCCGCCCACGCTCTTGTGGAAGTAGCTCACGCGGCTGTCGTTGAACGGATTGTTGAAGGTGAGCACGCGGAAATGGCTGTTGCGGCGCAGCGCGGCGAACCGGGCCAGCACCTCCTCGTCCTTGCTCACCATGCGGTCGCGCCCCTTGTTGCCCTGCTTGCTGGCCTTGAGACGGGCCACGGTGGCCTCGGCGTCGGTGCGGGAGGCGGGGGTCTCCTCCTGCTGCAGGATGGCCAGGTCCGCCGCCGTGGGCTTGAAGGGCAGCGCGTTGGCCGTGGGCTCCTCCCACATGCGATAGCGGCCGCCGTCCTTGTCGTTGTTCACGAAGCGCTTGTCCACCGCCCACAGGTCGACGAGCACCAGTGCGCCCAGGCCAGCGAGCAGCGCCACCTTGGGCACACGTCCGCGGCCGAAGAGGAACAGCAGCGCACCACCGGCCACGATGAAGAAGAGTCCGCGCCAGGCATCGGCGGCCACGATGTCCGCGCGGTGCTCCTTCAAGGCGTCGACGGCCAGCTGAAGGCGGTCCGGATCACCGGTCTCGGCCTGCGCGCTGAAGCGGGCCCGCTCCGCATCGCTCAGGAGGTCGATCACCGTGCCGGGCATCAGCGCCAGCACCAGCATCACCAGCACCAGCACGCCTGCCGGGATCAGGAAAGCGCGCTCCCGTGCACGGTCCCAGCGCCCTTCCTTCACCAGGCGGTCCAGGTACAGCACGGCGAGCACCGGCGCGGCCAGCTCCACGATGACCAGGATGATGGTGACCGCGCGGAACTTCGCGTAGCCGGGCACGTGGTCCAGGAAGAAGTCGGTGAGCGGCATCCAGTTGCGGCCCCAGCTGAGCAGCAGCGTGAGGAAGAGGCCGCTGAACAGCGCGTACGGCAGAGGGTCGCGCCACAGCACCAGCCCGGCGGCCACGTAGGCCAGCACCAACGCAGCGGCCAGGATCGGGGAGGTGATGCCGATGAGGACCGCGGTGAGCGGCACGGCCGCGAGCACCCACCAGCGTGCCGGGCCTTCGGTGCGGGCGAGCATCAGCAGCAGGAGCAGCACCACCAAGGCGCCGAGGTAGACCGGACCACTGGTGAAGCTCTGGTCACCCCAATAGCTGTTCACGTATCCGCCCCCGCTGTACACCTCGTTGAGGTAGCGCTTGAGCTCGGGATCGGAGATGGCCGCCAGCTCCTCGCGGGTGGTGATGAGCGATCCGGAATCGCCGCCCTTGGCATTGGGCACCAGGAAGGTGAAGCTCTCCTGCTTGCCATAGCTCCAGGCGGTCACGTAGTCGCGGTCCAAGCCCTTGGTGCGGATGTCCGCGGCGCTTTCGCCACCCGGGCCGATGGTGAGCTCGCTCGGCCCGCGGGTGGTGTGGGTGCCGTATTCGGCCGTGCCCCAAAGCACGCCCGCGTTGGCCATCACGGCCAGCGCCACGGCCACCAGACCGAGGCCGGCGCGGCCCAACAGGTCCATCACCCGGCCGTCGCGCACGAAGCGCAGCGCCTCGGCCAGCACGAAGAGGAGCAGCACCATGGCCAGGTAGTAGGTGACCTGCAGGTGGTTGGCGTGGACCTCAAGCCCCAGGAAGAGCGCCAGCAGCGCCGCGGCCGGCAGCTTCGCCCCGCGGAAGAGGGCCCAGGTGGCGCCCAGCACCAACGGCATGTAACCGATGGCGGTGGCCTTCGTGTTGTGGCCCGCCTCGAAGATGATGATGAAGTACGAGGAGAACGCGTAGGCCAGCGCGCCCACCACGGCCACCCCGCGGTCCACGCCCAGCAGGCTGAGCAGGATGAACATGCCGATGAGGTAGAGGAAGACGCTGCCGGCGGGATGCGGCAGGAAGCCGTGGAAGAGCCGGTCGACCCACTTGAGGACATCGCCCTTCCACGCCACGCTGATCTGGTAGGCGGGCATGCCGCTGAACATGCTGCCGGTCCACAGCGGCTCCTCGCCGTCGTGGGCCTCGCGGTGCTCGATGATCTCCTGCGCACCGCCCAGCCAGTTGCGCTGGTCGCCCTGCACCATGCGTTTGCCCTCCAGCAGCGGGCTGAAGTAGGCGAGCGGCAGGGCGATGAACAGCAGTACGGCCAGCCCGATCGGCAGCCATTTCCTCAGGTCCTTCATCGGTTCAAGGGGTCAGCGGATCTCTTCGTAGTCGGCGTCCTCGATGCGGCCACCACCAGGGCGGGCGCCATGCCGGTCGTCGGCCCGTTCCACGCGCACGTCCCCCCGGGGCCGCTCGTCGCGGGGGGCCCAGTGGGTGCCGGGCGGCCGGCCCTGGCGCGCCTGCTGCACGCGCAGCAGAAGGCGCAGCGCCAGCCACAGCACCACCAGGATCAGAATGATCCGCAGGGTGCCGGTGGCGCTCAACAGCAACAGGCCGGTCATGGCGGCCAAAGATAGCCGGGGCGGCCTTGGCCTTCCGGCCCGGTGCCGTACCTTCGCGCCGCTGTTCGCCCGCACGCCCGTTCCGGCGTTGCACGGCCGACGGCGAACCCCCACCTCCCCATGTCCTCCTTCGATGCGCTGGGCCTCCGGCCCGAGCTCCTGTCCGCGTTGCGCACGCTGGGCTTCCACACCCCCACCCCCGTCCAGGAACGCGCCATCCCCCTGCTGCTGAACAGCGACCACGATGTGGTGGTGCTGGCCCAGACGGGCACCGGCAAAACGGCCGCGTTCGGCCTACCGTTGCTGCAGAACATCGACCCCGCGCTCCGCCGCGTACAGGCCCTGGTGCTGGCGCCCACGCGCGAACTGTGCGTGCAGATCACCGGCGACCTGGAGCGTTTCGCCGCCGAGCTCAGCGGTGTGCGCCCCGTGGCCGTCTACGGCGGGGCCAACATCCGCGAGCAGATGCGCGCCATCCAGCGCGGTGCCCATGTGGTGGTGGCCACCCCGGGCCGCCTGCTCGACCTGCTCGGCCGCGAGGCCGTCGACCTGTCCAACGTATCCACCGTGGTGCTCGACGAGGCCGACGAGATGCTCAACATGGGATTCCAGGAGGACCTCACCGACATCCTGAGCAACACACCGGCCGAGAAGCGCACCTGGCTCTTCAGCGCCACCATGGGCAGCGAGGTGCGCCACATCGCCAAGCGCTACATGCGCAACAGCGAGGAGGTGCAGGTGGGCGAACGCAACGTGACGGCCTCCGCCATCCAGCACCAGTACTGCGTGGTGCACGCCCGCGACCGTTTCGCCGCCCTCAAGCGCTTCGTGGACGCCGACCCCGACCTCTTCGCCATCGTGTTCTGCCGCACCAAGCATGAGACCCAGGAGCTGGCCGGCCAGCTGGTGAAGGAGGGTTACGTGGCCGATGCCATCCACGGCGACCTCAGCCAGGCGCAACGCGACCACGTGATGGGCCGCTACCGCGCGCGCACGCTGCAGTTGCTCATCGCCACGGACGTCGCCGCGCGCGGCATCGATGTGAACGATGTGACGCACGTGATCCACTACGACCTGCCCGGCGAGGCGGAGAGCTACACCCACCGCAGTGGTCGCACCGCCCGCGCCGGGCGCACCGGCATCTCCCTGAGCATCCTGGGCGCGCGCGATGTGCCCAAGGTGCGCCAGCTGGAACGCATGCTGAGCACGCACTTCACCTATGTGCGCGTGCCCGGCGGAGCGGACATCGGACGGGCCCAGTTGCGGTCCTTCCTGCGCCGCCTGAAGGAGGCCGATGTGGAGCACGAGGCCCTGGCCGACCTGATGGCCGTGGCCCAGGAGGAACTGAAGGACCTGGACCGCGACGCGCTGCTGCAACGCTTCATGAGCGTCACGTTCGCCCGCATCCTGGACCAGTTCCGCGAGGCGTACGACCTCAACATCGACATGAGCCGCAAGGACCACAGCGCCCGCACCGAGCGGCAGAGCTCGCGCGAACGCTTTGCCACGGGTCGACAGCTCTTCATCAACCTGGGCAGCGCCGATGGCTTCGACAAAGGCCGTATGCTCGGCTACATCTGCGGGGTGAGCGGCATCGGCGGTGAGCACATCGGCCGCATGCTCATCAAGGACGTGTATTCCTTCATCGACATCGAGCCCGCCTGGTTCGACCAGGTGTTCAACGCGTTCAAGGGCGCCGACCACAGGGGCCGCAAGGTGCGCGTGGACGAAGCGCAGGGCGGTCAGGGCGGCGGCGACAAGCCCCGGCGCAGCGAGGCACCGCGCCAGGGCTACGGTCCGAAGAAGCCCCACCGGGGCTCCAAGCCCTACGCGGCGAAGGGCGGCTCGCGGAAGTGGTGAGGTTCACCCGTGCTTGCGCAGCGCCTCACGCCGGCTGAGCGGCGACAGGGGCTGCCGCGCCACGAAGGCCTTCACCGCCGCGGGATCGGTGGCCGCCAGTTCGCGCAGCGACCAGCCGATCGCCTTGCGGATGAAGAAGTCCGGATGCGTCGCGTGCCGCGTGATGTTCGCGAAGAGCAGCGCACGGTCGGTGTCGCCCTTCCACCGGTTCTGGAACAGGATCGCCGTGCGGTTGAGCCAGAGGTCCTTGTCGCCGATCCAGCGCCGGTTCCATGTCGCGACCGCCTTCGGATACCGCTTCAGGATCACGCCCACCACATGCACGGCGAGCGCGTCCACCGTGTCCCACCAGCTGGTGGTGGTGATCAGTTCCTCCACCAGCGGAAGGTCGTCCGGCGTCAGCCGCTTCGCCTGCTTCATCAACAGGTCCACCGCGGTGTGATGCCACTCCCGCTCGCGCTGCGCGAAGGCCGAACGCACGATGGCCGGCAGCTCCGCGGCCGCAGGTGTCCCATGCTCGGCCAGGTGGGCCTTCAGCAGTGCGCGCCGGTCCGGGGCCTTGATCCCGAAAAAGGGCGCCACATGCTTCATGTACGCCTCCATGGCCGTGGCGTTGTCGGGGCACCGATGCGCCTCGAACAGCGCGCCGAGCGGCTTCAGCCACGGATGCACGGCTCCCCGTCCGAGGCCGTCGCTCATGGCCGGATGATGTTCGCCAGCAGCAGGTCGATCAGCGGCTCCACGGCCTCGTGCGCCAGCACACGCGTGCTGCCGTGCAGGAAGCCGTCCCGCTCCATTCGCGCCATCTGCTCCAGCAGCGGCGTGTAGAAGCCGCCGACGTTCAACAGGCCCATGGGTTTGGCGTGCAGCCCCAGCTGGCGCCAGGTGAGCAGCTCGAAGAGCTCGTCCAGCGTGCCGAAGCCGCCGGGCAACGCCATCACGGCCTGGCTGCGCTCGTGCATCACCAGCTTGCGCTCGTGCATGTCCTTCACCGTGATGAGCTCGCTGACGCGGTCGTGCGCCAGCTCGCGTTCGGTCATGAAGCCCGGGATGACGCCCACCACACGACCGCCCGCCGCCATCGCCGCAACGGCCACCGCGCCCATCAGCCCCACGTGGCCACCGCCATACACCACGCCCAGACCCCGGCGGGCGAGGCTGGCGCCCACTTCCGCGGCCACTTCGGCATAGTGCGGATCATGACCACTGGAGGCCCCGCAGAACACCGCGACATGCACCATGCGGCCAAAGTAAGCGGAGGCTACAGCTTGCGGAGATCGAGGGTATAGGACAGGCTCAGGATCCAGCGCCGGTCGGGACGGCGACGCCCATGCTCCCGATCGTGCACCACGGCGATGCCCACCGCGTGCGCCTTGGCCGGCCTCCAGGTGGTGCCGAGACGGAAGCGTGTCGCATCGTGGCGCCGACCCTCGCGGCCCAGCGCGCTGAAGATCTCCACCATCAGCTCAGGGTCGAAGCGGAACCCGCGGATGTCATAGCCCACGTCGATCCGGTTGCGGACCGTGTGCCGACGAAGCCCCTCCGATCCAAAGGTGTGCTGGTAGCTCAGCCGGTAGCCCAGGTCGAACCGGCCCACGCGGTCGCCCACCTGTGCGAAGAGCCCGAAGCGGTGGCGGTCGCGTTCGCGCATCCTCGCAGCGTAACGCTGTTCCGCGGCCACATCCACCAGGCGATGCAGCTTGTAGCGCAACTGCCCTTCCAGGATCACCTGGCGGCCGCGCGCCAGCTCGTCACCAGTGCGGTAGCCCACCTCGCCCGCGAAGCGAAAGCGCTTGGCCTGGTCCTTCACCAACCATCCTTCCAGAACGCCCGGCGCACCGCCCACCACACCGCCCTCAAGCCACATCTGCCCTGAACGACGGGGTTCCACGCGCTCCTGGGCGACGACATGCAGGACGGGCCAGACGACCATCAGGAGGAGGAGCGCGCGAAGCATGGCGGATGAACACCCGACCCCGCGTTCAGTTCGCCCCGTCCGCGAACCGCCGTCACCGAAGGGCATCATCGGAACTTCGACGGGCTGCGGACCGGTCACGGTCATCTGCGCACCGCCTCACGAACCACCCTGAACCCGATGTCCGGATACGCGATGAAGTCCCAGCGGTCCTCGTGCACCCCGTAGGATGGATGGGCGGTCGGGTCACCGAAGGCCACCATCTTGCGCCGCCGGGCGAAGGGATCGCCCTCGGTGCACGGATAGGCGTATCCGAAGCGCTGGCAGGTGAGGCCGCTGTCGTCCTTGGCAGTGATCAACCAGCATCCCGGACCGTCCGCAGGGATGAGACCCTGCTTCCGGGCCAGGAGCCACTCGCCCAACGCGGGCAGCCGATAGCTGAAGCCTTGGGCGGCATCGCGCTGGCTGAGCCATTGGCAATAGGCCGCGGCCTCCACCCAGGTGAGGTTCACCGCAGCATCACCTGTTCCGCCCTGCCGTGCTTCGCCCCCCTTGGCGAAGTGCTCCACAAAGGCCCGGTATTCCTCCACCGTCACCGGAGCGCTGATGGCGAAGGCCGCCACGTCGATCGTGCAGCTGTCCTGGTTGACCAGCAACTCGCCCACACGCACCTGGCCCGATGGCACCTCGGTGAAGGTCTGTGCGATCAGGGAGCCGGTACCGAGCACCGCGACCAGAAAGAGGGAGGTCCGCATCGCGCGCAAGATCGCAACTGTTCGTGCGCGGTGGTCGAACGAACTGGCTTCCGGCATCCACCGCATGACCGGTCCGCGCTACTTTCACCGCACAACTCCAACCGCATGCACCACCGCTACGCCACCCTCGCCCTCCTGCTCGGTGCGCTGAACGCCAGCGCGCAGTACTGCTCCCCCAGCTTCGTGAACGGCTGCTTCAGCTGGCAGAACCAGAGCCTCACCCTCGGCACCATCAATTGGACGGCCGGCAGCGACTGCTTCACCAGCGACTTCACCAACCTGAGCACGGCCCTCACCCCCGGCGTACCGGAGCCGATGACGGTGACCAGCGGCAACTGGACCGGCTGCGCCGTGTGGGTGGACCTCGACAACAACGGCGCCTTCGAGGATACCGAGAACCTCTATTACAGCTACGTGGGCGGTTCGCCCAGCTACACGTACAGCTTCTCCATCACCCTGCCGGCCAACACACCGGCCGGGAATTACCGCATGCGCGTGATCGCACCGTGGGGATCGGACGGCTTCCTGGACACCAACACGAACGGCTACGGCCCGTGCGGTGCCTTCCAATACGGCAACTTCAACGACTTCACGGTGGTGGTGGGCACCACCTCCGTCGGCGCCGCCCGGAGAAGCAACGAGCCCGTCCTGTTCCCGAACCCGTGCACCGACCGGATCACCGTGCAGTGGCCGGATGCGGACCTCGAGCAGATGACCCTGCTCGGCCCGGATGGACGCATCATCACCCTGCTCCCCGTCGTGAACGGAGCGCCGCTTCGCACGCTCGATGTGTCCGGACTCGCTGCGGGCACTTACGCGATCGCCGGCACGGGCCGCTCATCCGTCCGTTCGGTGCGCTTCAACAAGGAGTAGCTACCGATATCGTCCCGCTGCCGGGTCCCGCGAGCCATCGATGATCGAGGGTTCCAGCTACGGGATCGAAGGCCGGGATCGGCCGTGCACGATCGACGCGTGGACCCGTACACCGCACCGGTGCGGATCCGGGGGAACTGCAACCTCACCGCGCACGGAGTTCGATCCCCTCCGGTGATCCGTGCGGCTCGACGACCGGACATGATCGAGGAAGGCGGCCCGACCGGGCCGCCTTCCTCGATCGCAGCTGTTGGTAGCGCCTACTTCTTCAGATCGAAGCGATCCAGCTCCATCACCTTCACCCAGGCCTTCACGAAATCCTTCACGAACTTCTCCTTGCTGTCGTTCTGGGCGTAGACTTCGGCGATGGCGCGCAATTGCGAGTTGCTGCCGAAGACCAGATCCACGCGGGTGCCGGTCCACTTGCGCTCGCCGGTCTTTCGGTCGTGACTGCCGTAGAGGCCCTCCTCCCCGGCCTTGGGGGCCCAGGCGTGGCGCATGTCCAACAGGTTCACGAAGAAGTCGTTGGTGAGCTGACCCACCTTGTCGGTGAACACGCCGTGGGTGCTGCCGCCGGTGTTGGCGCCCAGCACACGCAGGCCGCCCACGAGCACGGTCATCTCCGGCGCGCTCAGGGTGAGCAGTTGGGCTTTGTCCACCAGCATCTCTTCAGCAGGCACGCTGTAGGTCTTCTTCTGGTAGTTGCGGAAGCCGTCGGCCTGGGGCTCCATCACGGCGAAGCTCTCCACATCGGTCTGCTCCTGGCTGGCATCGCCACGGCCGCTGCTGAAGGGCACGGTGATGCTGAAGCCCGCATCCTTGGCGGCCTTCTCCACGGCGGCGCTGCCACCGAGCACGATCAGATCGGCCATCGACACCTTCTTGCCGCTGGCGTTGAACTCACCCTGGATCTTCTCCAACGCACCGAGCACCTTGCCGAGCTGCGCAGGATCGTTCACCGCCCAGAACTTCTGAGGTGCAAGGCGCACGCGGGCACCATTGGCACCGCCGCGCTTGTCGCTGCCGCGGAAGGTGGAAGCGCTGGCCCAGGCCGTGGCCACCAGTTCGCTCACGCTGAGGCCGCTCGCGAGGATCTTGGCCTTCAGCGCGGTCACATCGGCGTCGGCGAGCTTGGTACCCGCAGGGATGGGGTCCTGCCAGATGAGGTCCTCCTTCGGCACTTCGGGACCGAGGTAGAGGCTCTTCGGACCCATGTCGCGGTGCGTGAGCTTGAACCAGGCGCGGGCGAAGGCATCGGCGAAGGCCTGCGGGTCCTTGTGGAAGCGGCGGCTGATCGGCTCATAGATCGGGTCGAAGCGCAGAGACAGGTCCGCCGTGGTCATCGCCGGACGATGCTTCACGTTGGGGTCGTGCGCATCGGGGATCATGTGCTCGGGCTTCACATCCTTGGCGAGCCACTGCCAGCCGCCGGCGGGGCTCTTCACCAACTCCCACTCGTAGCCGAAGAGCATGTCGAAGTAGCCATTGTCCCACTTCGTGGGGTTCGGCTTCCACGCACCCTCCAGGCCGCTGGTGATGGTGTCCTTGCCCTTTCCGGTGCCGAAGCTGTTCTTCCAGCCGAAGCCCTGCTCCTCGATGGGGGCGCCTTCGGGGGCGGGGCCCACGTGCGAATCCGGAGCAGCGCCGTGCATCTTGCCGAAGGTGTGCCCGCCGGCGGTGAGCGCCACGGTCTCCTCGTCGTTCATGGCCATGCGCTTGAAGGTCTCGCGCACGTCCTTGCCACTGGCCACCGGATCGGGGTTGCCGTCGGGGCCCTGGGGGTTCACGTAGATCAGGCCCATCTGCACGGCAGCGAGCGGGTTCTCCAGGTTGCGCTCACCGCTATAGCGGCTGTTGGGCTTGTCGCTGGTGGCGAGCCATTCGCCCTCACTGCCCCAGTAGATGTCCTCCTCGGGGGCGAAGATGTCCTCGCGACCACCGCCGAAGCCGAAGGTCTTGAAGCCCATGCTCTCCATGGCCACGTTGCCGGCGAGCACCAGCAGATCGGCCCAGCTGAGGCTGTTGCCGTACTTCTGCTTGATGGGCCACAGCAGACGGCGCGCCTTGTCCAGGTTGCCGTTGTCGGGCCAGCTGTTGAGCGGTGCGAAGCGCTGGTTGCCGTTGCCGGCTCCACCGCGGCCATCGGCGGTGCGGTACGTACCGGCCGCGTGCCAGGTCATGCGGACGAACAGGCCGCCGTAGTGGCCCCAGTCGGCCGGCCACCAGTCCTGCGAGTCGGTCATCAGCTTGGTGAGGTCGGCCTTCACGGCTTTCAGGTCGAGCTTGCTGAAGGCCTCGCGGTAGTTGAAGTCGGGGTCCAAGGGGTTGGACACCTTCTGGTGCTGGTGCAGGATGCCCAGGTCGAGCTGCTCGGGCCACCAGTCCTTGTTGCGGCGGCCGCGGCCTGCCACAGGCAAAGCCTGTGCGCCGTGCATCACGGGACATTTGCCGTTGCCGTTGGTGCTCGGGGTCACGCCTTCCAATGGGGCGCCCTTGGTCTGATCGTGTGCCATGGTCAGTTCGGGATTTTCTTGCGAACAGCCGACGAAGGCCGCTCTTGAGGTTCTTGATGATCCGGTGGTCCGATGCGCCGCAAGTTCGCCGACGCACCGCGAAGCTACCCTGACCTTCATCATCGACCGTTTCGATAGTTTCGATGCCCCCATCGACAGCATCGAATGACCCTCCAGCAGCTCCAGTACATCGTGGCCGTGGCCGACACCGGCCAGTTCAGCAGGGCCGCGCGCCACTGCCACGTCACCCAGCCCACGCTCACCATGATGGTGCGCAAGCTCGAGGATGAGCTGGGGGTCACCATTTTCCAACGCAAGGCACAGCCCGCGCGACCCACCAGCGATGGCGCCGCCCTGATCGACCAGGCACGCGTGGTGCTCCGTGAGGCCGCCCAGCTGAAGGATCTGGTGAAGGAGCTGCGCACCGGCACCTCCGGCACCTACCGCATCGGCATCCTGCCCACGCTGGCGCCCTACCTGCTGCCGCTCTTCCTGGAGCGTTTCGCCGGGGAGCATCCCGAGGCCCGGATCGCCCTCGACGAGCGCACGACCAGCAGCATCCTGAAGGGACTGCGCGGTGGCCAGCTCGACATCGGCATCCTCGCAGGACCGATCGACGGCGAGGACCTTGAATCCATCACGCTCTTCCGCGAGCCCTTCCTCGCCTACCTGCCCAAGGGTCATGCCCTTCTGAAGCACAAGCGCATCACCGCCAAGGACCTGCGCCGGGCGCCGTTGTGGGTGTTGAGCGAGGGGCACTGCCTGCGCGACCAGGTGCTGCGCGTGTGCCAGCAGCCCAGCGCCGCCGGGCATGCCAACATCCACTACAGCACCGGCAGCATCGAAACGCTCAAACGCATGGTGAAGGGTGGCAGCGGCCTCACCTTGGTGCCCGAGCTTTCGGTGGGTGCCGACGAGAAGAACGTTCGCCGCTTCGAGGCACCCGAGCCTGTGCGCCAGGTGGTGCTCGTGGTGCGCAGGCCCTTCGTGCGGCGAAAGGCGCTGGAAGCCCTTGTGGAGGCGATCACCGCTGCGGTGCCCCGGCGCTTCAGGTCGATGGAGAGCGAGGTGGTACCCGTGAAGGTGTGACCGCGGACCGAACCTGTTCCATCAGCCGACCTGACGCCGCACATACTCGCTCTGCACCAACCCACCGGGGAAGCCACGGGTGGTGACGAGCTTCAAGCGGATGTCCTTCTCCAGCGGGCCGAAGAGCGCAATGCCCTGCCCGATGAGCACCGGCACATGCGTGATGATGAGCCTGTCGATGAGCCCGGCGCGAAGGAAGCGCTGCACGGTGAGCCCTCCATCGATGTACAGGTGGTGATGACCGTTCGCGGAGAGATGTCCCACCACTTCGTGCGGCGTCATGTTCAGAAGCTCCACGTCGGCACCGCGAGCACGGGCGGCAGAAAGGTCAGGTGCTCCGCTGCTGAGCACGACCACCTTCCTCGTGTAGGGCCAGGCATCGAAGCTCAACACCTTCTCGAACGTGCGGCGGCCCATCACAATGGCGTCGATGCCGGCCATGAAGGCTTCGTAGCCGTGGTCGCCCAGCTCAGCGGTACCATCGCCCTCCAGAAAGTCCAGGGCCCCATCCGGTCGCGCGATGTAGCCGTCGATGCTGAGGCCGCAGAAGACGGAGCAGGTGCTTCGCATGGCCGCAAAGTTCGCTGCACGGATGACGACCTCCCGCGGTGGCGCACACGCCGTCCCTTGCCCGTTCGCCTGCCCGAGCTACCTTCATCGTGCGATCGCCTCACGGCCGCCCGACACCATCATGAAGTCGATCATCGCCCTGCTCCTGACCGGCATCTGCGTGCTCTCCTGCGCCGCGCAACCCTTCCAATGGGTATCAACCCTGGGCGATGCGGGCGTGGACCGCACCGTGGACATCGCCACCGACCCCGCGGGCCACGTGTACATCGCAGGCACGTTCACCGGTCTGCTCGACCTGGATCCAGGCCCCGCCGTGCTCGCCGATTCGACCAACGGTTCCACGGACTTCTTCATCCAGAAGTTGACCCCCACCGGTGACCTGGTCTACGGATACGCCTTTGGCGGTGTCGCCCAGGAAATGGCCACCGGCATCACCGCCGATGCGACGGGCAACGCCTACATCACCGGGTACATCCAGAGCGTCATGGATATGGACCCCGGTCCAGGCAGCTTCCTCGTCGGGTCCGCGGGCATCCTCGACATCTTCGTGCTGAAGCTCGACCCCACGGGCGATCTTCTGTGGGCCTCCACCATCGGCGGCGCCACCCTCGAGAACGGCAGGGCCATCGCCCTGGACGCGGCGTCCAACATCCACATCGCAGGCTACTTCACCGGAACGGTCGACTTCGACCCTGGGCCCGGCGCGGACTTTCGAAGCTCCGCCGGCGGCAACGACATCTTCGTCCTGAAGTTGGGATCGGACGGAAGCCACCTATGGACCGCGACCATGGGCGGCCCCGGCATGGACATCGCCGAGGCCATCGCGGTGGACGATCTGGGGAACGTGCTCACCACCGGAACCTTCGCGGATTCCGCCGACCTCGACCCGGGTGCGGGCATCGACATGCTCACCTCCACCGGCGGGCTCGACATTTTCGTGTCCAAGCTCGACGTGAACGGAGCCTTCGTGTGGGCGAAGGGCTTCGGTGGCCTGTCGGGTGAGGACGCCGGCCGGTCCATCGCCGTCAACAGTGCGGGTGAGGTGCATGTTGCCGGGCATTTCGCCAACATCGTGGACTTCGACCCCGATGGGGGCGTGGACCAGCTCACCTCCGCCGGTGGCGTCGATGCCTTCATCAACGTCTTCGATGCGAACGGCGCTCACCTGTGGGCCGCACGGATCGGCTCCTCCAGCGAGGACCGTGGCTTCAAGCTCGTCACCGACGCCACGGATCACCTGTTCCTCACCGGACTGTTCTCCAACTCCGCCGACCTCGACCCAGGCCCGGGTACCGCCCCATCCTCCTCCCTTGGCGGCACCGACGCGTTCATCCTTCGCTTGGAACCGACCGGCGCGCTCCTCAGCGCGCTGACCCTCGGCGGCACCGGCGATGATCGGGCCAACGCCTTCGCGCTGCTGCCCGACGGATCCTTCGTGGTCGGCGGGAGCTTCGTGGACACAGTGGACTTCGACCCCGGCATCGGCGACTTACTTCGTCCATCCGCCGGATCGGAGGACGCCTTCGTGCTCAAGCTCGGCGACTTCACCACATCGACCACCGAGCAAGGCACAACGCCCCTGTTGCCGTATCCGAACCCCGCCACCGATCACCTCAACGTGCAACGCGCTCCGGGGGCCGCACCCGCGCCCTACGCCATCCACGACGCGCTTGGCCGAACGCTGCTGCACGGCACGCTCACCACACCCAACAGCACGCTCGACATCCGCGCTCTGCCCGCGGGCACCTACCTGTTGCGCACGGACGAGGGACCCCGTCAGGTCCTGCGCTTCGTGAAGTGGTGATGGCGCGGCGAGCATGGCTCCGAGCCACAACGTTCTCCGCGCAAGAGCACCGGACGGTCCCTGTGGAGGTTGGGGTGGACATCCTGCGGATGGTCCGGGTCGTGGACCGGATCGCGCTGGGCACCCAAGCTGCCCTCCAGGTTCCGGATGCGACCCTTCCCTGCCGCCTCATCCCCGGAACCACCGCAAAGCGAGCAACAGGACCGCCAGATGGGCAAGGGGAGCTGGCGCAGCGGGTGAAGGGAAGCCGCATGGGTGAACGGCCCTGAGGCGGTCAAAACGGCTTAACTTGCACCATCATGGAACGCTCGCAACTCGGCCGCATCACCATCAGCCCCAGCATCTGCCACGGCAAGCCGTGTGTGCGCGGCATGCGCTGGCCCGTGGAGGTGGTCATCGATATGCTCGGTGCGGGCATGAGCGCGGATGAGATCGTCCGGGAGCATCCTGAATTGCAGAACGAGGACATCCAGGCGTGCTTGAACTACGCCAAGCTCACCGTATCCGGTCATTCGCTCGGTGATGTGGCGTGATGCGCTTCCTCTGCGACGTCCATATCTCCATCCAGCTCTGCAAGCGCCTGTCCGAGGCTGGGCACAACTGCCAGCATGTGAACCGCCTGCCTGAGCGCTGGCATACCTCCGACCAGGACATCGCGCGCTTCGCAGACCTGGAGGACCGCATCCTCATCACCAAGGACTCCGACTTCCGCGATTCGTGCATCCTGCACAGCACGCCGCGCAAGCTCATCAAGGTGAACCTCGGCAACATCCCGCACCAGGTGCTCAGCGACCTGCTCTTCAAGAACCTCGGCGAACTGGCCCGCTTGAATGAACGCCCACGCTTCCTGGTCGAGGCGGACATCGCCCGCATGTCCGTGATCGAGCTGGGTTGAACCGCTGCATGCGGATCGACACGGAGAAGATGGCGTGGTGATCACGGCTCCGAGCCGCAGGGTCCCCGCCAAATGCGCGGGAGATCCGGCGGAGGTTTGGGAGGACACCCTGCGGCGGTCTAGGCCTACGGGTACACCTTCCGTACCGTGGGGTCGCGTAGAACGACCATACCTAATGCAGGCCGTGCACCCTATCACGGAAGGCGCCTGACCGCCCTCAAGCAGGCCCAAGCTATCCTCCAGGTTCCGGATGCGACCCTTCCCTGCCGCCTCCTACCCGGAACCACCGCAACCGGCGAGCAACTGGACCGCCAGAGGAGCAAGGGGAGCTGTCGCAGCGGCTGGAGGTGAGCCGCATGGGTGAACTGCAGCGATGCGCCGTATCTCCCCAAGTGCGCGGCGACCCCGCGGGTCATCCACGCTCATTCGCTCAGCTCGCGTTCGATGTCCTTCACGCTCGGTAATGCACCGCGCAGGCGCTTGGGCAAGGTAGCCACCAACCGCGTACGCCATTCCGCCACCCCGATGGGCTTGGCCACGTCGCGCAACGCGTACTCCACCACGAGCTTGTCGTTGTCCTTGCACAGCAGCAGCCCGATGGATGGCTTGTCGTCCGGATGGCGCATCCGCGCATCCACGGCGGTGAGGTAGAAGTTCATCTTGCCCGCGTGCTCCGGCTCGAAGGCCTCCATCTTCAGGTCCACCACCACATAGCAGCGGAGCTTCAAGTGGTAGAAGAGCAGGTCCACCTTGTACTCCTTACGCCCCACCTTCAACGGCACCTGCCTGCCCACGAAGGCGAAGCCGGAGCCCAGTTCGAGCAGCACCTTCTGGATGTGGTCCACCAGCGCCTGCTCCAGATCGCGCTCACGCATGTCGGCAGCGATCCCGAGGAACTCGAAGGTGTAGGGATCCTTCAGGGTTTGCTGCGCCAGGTCGGAACGGTCGGCGGGGAGCGTGCGCTTGAAGTTGGTGATGGCCCTGCCCTGTCGGCGATGCGCATGCGTGGCGATCTGTGCATCGAGCACGGCACGGCTCCATCCGTGGGCGATGGTGGCCTGCGCGTACCACAGGCGGTGCTCGGGCTTCTTCAACTTGCTGAGGAGCAATACGTTGTGGCCCCATGGAATTTGTGCAACAAGCTGTTGCACAATTGATCCATCCCGGTAGGCTTCGGCGAAGGCACGCATATATTTCATGTTCCGCTCGCTCAAGCCGCCCATTCCGGGGAACTCCCGATGGAGGTCCTTTGCCAGTCGTTCCACCACCTTGCTGCCCCAGCCTTCCTTGTCCTGCCGCTCCCTGATCTCCCTGCCGATGTACCAATAGAGCATCACCAGCTCGCTGTTCACAGCAAGCGCAGCCCTGAGCTGCGCGGCTCGGATGCGCGCCTTCACGGCCTCGAGCACGGCCGCGTAGTTCTTCGGAAGTACGCTCACCGCGCCCCTTCCAGCCTTCGCGCTTCGCCGTGATGCGGACCTCTTCTTCGCCACTGGCATGTGACCAAGATAACGGCGCTGCCACTTTGCGGTAATTGTGCAACAGCCTGTTGCACAATTGCGGCCACTGCTCTACAGCCTATTGTCCAACAGGCTGTTGGACGATCGGAGCCACGCTATCGGCTCAGATACATCGACCGCTCCCCATACACCTGCCGGAAGAACGGATCCTTAAGGTCCTTGATGAAACAGATCGCCTCGCCGGTGCTCTTCATCGCGGACGTGAGTCGAAAATGGCAATGACCACAAAGACCAGAACGACGCAAGGGCACCTCTAACAACCCTTGCTTGAGCGCCGGATGAGCGGAGTAGGTCATGGCCCATGGTCGGTTGAAGTGTGAAGTTCGTTGATCCGGGTCGTTTTCGGGGCTGTTCGGTGCGGTCCGGTCAC